>LFTK01000096.1 GCA_001513385.1 Clostridiales bacterium DTU064 | reverse complement strand
TTTTTTCAAAATAGTGAAAACAGAGACTTCATGATAAAGCATCATATAGTAAAAGATAATTATGCCCTGCTCCCGGGATCTGGTGTGAACCTCAATCATTATCAGGTATTGGATTATCCGCCGCAAGATGTTATCGAATTTGCTTTTATATCTCGCATTATGAAAGAAAAGGGGATAGAACAATTTTTAGATGCGGCAAAGTATATACGAAACAAGTATCCGAATACAAGATTCCATGTTTGCGGTTTTTGCGAGCAAGAATATGATCAAATTCTAAAAGATTTAAATGATAATGGCACTATAATTTATCACGGTATGGTTCGTGATGTAAGAACAATACTTAAGAATGTTCATTGTACAGTTCATCCTACATATTATCCTGAAGGTTTATCAAACGTTTTGCTTGAAAGCTGTGCTTGCGGAAGGCCGATAATTACAACCAATAGAAGTGGTTGCAGGGAAGTAATTGATGATGGTATAAATGGTTTTATATGTAAGCAAAAAGACAGTGAGGATTTAATTAAGCAAATAGAGAAATTTATATCATTACCATATGAAAAGAAAAAGCAGATGGGACTCGCAGGTAGAGCCAAAGTCGAAAAAGAATTTGATCGCAATATAGTTGTTCAGGCATATTTGGATGAAATTGAAAGGACTTTGTCTCAAAATGGATTACAAAAAGATAATAAAAAGCAGGGAAACAAGATTGAGGATTCTCAGAACGCTTGATTTTATTCCCGACAAAACAATGATAAAAATGCAATATTTTATAAAAACGGGTCGTAGATTAAACTTAAAAAACCCGCAAAGATACACAGAAAAGTTGCAATGGTACAAGCTTTATTACCGAGACCCGTTAATGCAGCAGTGTGCTGACAAGTATGATGTAAGAGAATATGTAAGAAGCAAAGGGCTTGGTTATATACTGAACGAATGTTATGGTGTTTATGAACGGGTTGAGGATATTGATTTCGATTCTCTTCCTGATCAATTTGTTTTAAAAGATACGCTTGGTGGTGGAGGAAACAGTATAATTATTTGCAAAGACAAAGCAACTTTTGATTTTGAAAACGCAAAAAAGCAAATGCAAAAGTGGCTAAGTATAGACAGTAATAAGAAACACGAAGGAAGAGAATGGGTTTATCAAGGAAGGAAGCACAGGATTATAATTGAAAAGTATATTGAATCAAATCCATCAGAAGGAGGATTGGTGGATTATAAATTTTTCTGCTTTAACGGAGAACCTAAATATCTTTATGTAATCGCAGACAGGATATTAGGGCAAATAGCCGGATTAGGTATTTTTAATGTCAATTTTGAACTCTTGTCGGTAATTAGAACAGATGACAGACCGCTTGAGAGAAATATTGAGAAACCTAAAAATTTTGATGAAATGATTGATATCGTAAAAATAATATCAAAAGATTTTCCTCATGTTAGGGTTGATTTATATAATCAAGACGGAAATATCATATTTGGTGAAAATACTTTTTTTAGTGAAAGCGGTTATCATAAGTTTGAGCCGGACGAGTTTGATTACGAATTAGGTAGTTATTTTAAACTACCATTTAAAAATAACTATTAGAATAAAGACAAATAAAGAGGACTAAACAATGGTTGTTTTATTCTGTCATAGCGGGCCGCTTTATACTATAGACGGTTTAAGTTATTTTGGCGTTGCGCATAACAATGAAATGTTTTCTCGTTATTACGCAATTGCTGATGAAATTCATGTAGCGATTCGTACAAAAAAAATTGATAAAAAAGATGCAGCTAAGTATTCCGAAATAACTCTTAAGCCATTTGTGGTTATTCCTTGTCCCAATACTGAATCTTTATTAGGGATATTTCAACGACCGAAACTAAAAAAGATATTAAAAAAAGCTATTATGGAATCGGATTATGTTGTTGCAAGAGTACCGAGTGCAATCGGTTTCTATGCAGCGAAAATAGCACTTAAAATAAAAAAGCCTTTGCTTGTAGAAGCCGTGGCTTGTCCATGGGATGGTTATTGGAATCACAGTTTCAAAGGTAAGATTATAGCTCCGTTATATTTTTTTAAAATGAAGAAAGTTTTAAAGAAAGCTCCATATGCAATTTATGTTACAAACGAATTTTTACAACGTCGTTATCCGACAAAAGGGAAAGCAATATCATGTTCTGATGTCGCGCTGCCATCTTTCGACGAAAATATTATTATTAAACGGATTTTAAAAATAAAACAGCAAAATAAAATAATAATTGGAACCTTAGCAGCTGTAAATGTGCGTTATAAAGGACAACAATACATTATTCGAGCTTTGGGGAAGTTAAAAAAACAAGGAATTACTAATTTTGAATATCATCTTGTCGGAGGCGGAGATCAAAGTTATCTTCGTTCACAAGCAAAAAAATATAATGTCGAACATCAGGTTAAATTCATAGGGCCGCTCCCTCATGAAAAAGTGTTCGCGTGGCTTGATACAATCGATATATACGCTCAGCCAAGCAGGCAGGAAGGATTGCCGAGAGCTTTAATCGAAGCGATGAGCCGAGGTCTTCCATGCATAGGGGCAAGAACGGGAGGTATTCCTGAGTTGATTGAACCTGCTTATATTTTTAATAATTCAAGAAAGGAAATTGATGAAATAATAAATATACTGCTCTCGATGACACCTGATGTAATGGAGAAACAGGCGCGCCGTAATTTTGAATTTGCCAAAAGCTATGAAAGAAGCATTCTTGAAAAAAGGCGGCGTGAGTTTTTTGAGGAGTTTAAAAACAGTGCAATAGCTTCAAATAATTAAAAAAGGATTTTGTTTTCTATGCAATCAAAAAAGATAGGAATTAGCAATATAGCGGTGTTGTTTTTATCAATATATTATGCATGGTTTTTCCTTCCGGTTTTGAGGATCTCTTTTAATACTTCGCTATATAAAAATTTGTTTTTTTTATGCTTTGTAATTGGGGTGTCGCTGCTGTTTTTAAACTACGTTATTTCAACAGGAGGGAAAATAAAACTAACTTTTAACATTCTTGTACCTATCATAATATACATGCTAGTTATGAGCATGTTCGTCATGTTCAATTATTATGACGCATCAAAACATATTCGTGTAAGTTTTACCTTTTGGGGAACTGCGCTTATATATTTTCTGTTGTCATATAATCCTCCATTACAACGCGCTTTCGGAAGATTTTTATTGATATTGTTTATAATAAACTGCATTACTTCATTTATTGGTGTATATTTTAATCCCTCAGCAGCGAGAGCGTTGACAAACGCATTAAAATCAACTGAAGCCATTGAAGAAGATATTTACCTTTCAAAGCGAAATATAAGCTCCATATATTTGTTTCAATCTTTAGTTGTCATTGCCCCTATTTTTATATTCATGGTTAAGAAAAAAATAAAAACTTTTTGGGCAATAACCGCAGTTATATTAATTTTTATTGCAATTTTAAAAGCTTCATTTACAATATCACTATTATTGCTGATGGCTGGAATAGGGCTTAGTTTGATATATGTCAAAGGTATTGCTGGAAAAGTATTGCTTGTGCTGTTTTCTTTTATTCTTGTTTTATTACCGTGGAGTTCAATATTCGGGTACTTGTCTGACGTCATTGACAATTCATATATAAGTACAAGGCTTCATGACCTTTCAGTTTATTTTTCCGAAGGCAATATAACCGGTACCTTTTCAGCAAGATTTAATGCATATATGAGTTCTTTTACGACATTTATCAAATACCCGTTCGGAATCGGTGCGCATTACAGTTACAATAAGCTTGAAAATGGTATCGGATATCATTCTCAGATTCTTGATGATTTAGCAAGGTACGGCGTGTTTGCGCTTGCTTTTTATATTGTTTTTTTAACACAATATTTTAAGCTGTTAAAAAAGCAATGGGTAAAAATAAACATGGAAGAAGCGGTTTTTCCTATATTTATCGTATACGTGGGCTTTTTAATTTTAAATATTGCTTTTCGATCAAGTGCCGAAAGCGTTGTTATGTTATATATTCTACCTGTTTTACCTGACTTAATTCTAAACAAAAAAGCACCATAAAAAATAGGAAACGAGAAATGATTAGAATTTTGCAAATACTTTCCTCGCTTGAAGGCGGCGGAGGGGTTCAAACGGTTTTAAAAAATTATTACACATACATGAATAAAGATGAGTTTCGATTCGATTTCATTGTTCATGGGGGAAAAATCGGCGAACTTGAAAAATGGTTTCAATCTTATGGTTCTGAAATCTTTCATGTAACACCGCGTTCGGTTAATCCAATAAAAAATGTACGGGAAATTGCTTCCGTAATTAAACGCGGAAATTATGATGTTGTTCACTGTCGTCAGGATTATCATGGAGCGATAGCAATGTGGCTTTCAAAGCGCTATGGCGTGAAGATAAGAATTATTCACAGCCATCGTGCATATCCTCCTGAGAAACTCCACCAAAAGTTTGTACGAATTATCGAGACAAAGATTGTAAAAAAAACAGCTACTCATTTTATGGCATGTGGGATACTTGCGGGAGAATGGCTTTACGGAAAAAAGGCAGTTGCTGAAAATAAAGTCATTGTGCTCAACAATGCAACCGAACTGGACAAATTCGTGTACTCAAAAGAAAAAAGAGACAAAATCAGAGGACTGTATTCATTAGATGAAAATGCGGTTGTGCTCGGTCATGTGGGTCGTTTTACAGAGCAAAAAAACCATGATCTTTTGATTAATATTTTTTATGGATACTTAAAAGAATGCCCGAACGCTTACCTAATGCTTGTGGGTGATGGTGCTCTTCGAAAAAGCATTGAAAAAAAGGTGAACAACCTTGGAATAGAAAAGAATGTTCTTTTTGTGGGTGTAAGAAACGATGTACCAGATCTTCTTAATGCAATGGATGTGTTTGTCTTGCCTTCTAGATATGAAGGTTTAGCGAATGTTATAATCGAAGCTCAGGCAAATGGTCTCCCTTCCGTTTGCTCGGGGCAGGTTACAAGCGAAGTGGCGATTACAGATAGCGTCTTTTTTGTGTATAGGGAAAAATATACCGATATTCCTGAATGGATTTCTTTAATCAACAAAGCTTTAATAAAAGGTCGTGCAGACAATATTGAATCGATGAGAAAAGCAGGGTACGATATAACGATTGAGGCAAAAAAACTTGAGGAAATATATAGAGGAGACTAAAATCTGATTATTGTTTACATAGAGGATTGAATTGAATGTCAAAGCAAATTACAGGAAAAAGTATTGCTAAAAACATTTCATTGTCTGTTTTAGTACAGGCAATATCGCTTATTGTTGGTTTTGTTATGAACCTTATTGTTCCGAAATATATTGATGAATATCAATACTCATATTGGCAAACATTTTTACTTTATTCACAATATGTCGGTTTTTTTCATTTCGGATTGTTAGATGGAATAGTTCTCAGATATTCACAATACGATTACGATGAATTGGATAAAAAAGCTGTCAGATCACAATATTTAGCAATTATATGTATTGATGCATTTATTTCACTTATATTATTTATTTCTGCTTTTATTTTTTTTAGCGGCATCAATAAGATAATTGTTATTTTATTATCTATAATTATTATACCTTCAATTACTTATAATTACGTGTCATTTACATTTCAAACGACAAACAGGATAAGCAAGTACGCCCGATATATTATGCTGGACAGATGTTTATATTGTGGTATTGTTGTTGCGTGTTTGCTGTTTAATTTAAAAAAAGCGTATTGGTATTGTATAGCATATATCATTTCACAAATTATAAGCATTCTCATATTCGGTATGAAATACAGCCGCGAACTTTTTTTTGGGAAAATGTTACCTACTATAGAATTAAGAATTAATTTAAGTAAGACTATTGGAGCTGGTGTTTGGCTTATGATAGCTTCTTACTCCGCTAATTTAGTAGTCGGTCTCGGAAAAATGATTGTTCAATGGCGTTGGGATGAATTGACTTTCGGTAAAGTGTCTTTGTCTTTTAGTTTGACAACATTTGTTCTTCATTTTGTTACAGCAATTAGTGTAGTGCTTTTCCCTTCTATAAAGCGCTTGGATTCAGATAGACTTCCTGATCTGTATAAATCAATTCGAGATGGCATTTCTCCGCTTTTACTGCTTGCCCTTATTTTTTATTTTCCGGGAAGCCATTTACTAGAACTTTGGCTTCCGAAGTATG
>LFTK01000043.1:1684-5609 GCA_001513385.1 Clostridiales bacterium DTU064 | reverse complement strand
CCTAATAGATCACCCGCGGGGAGCGACCATATCTTCTCGCGGAAGTCGTCCTCCCCTATCACCGTTACAGCATCCGGCTTTTTCATGTCGCTGCCGAGCTTTGCAAACACCTTATTAAACGAAACTCCAACGGATATTGTCAGCCCCGTTTCTTCTTTGACGGCAGTGCGTATTTCATTGGCAATGGCTTCCCCGTCACTCCAGGCAATACTGCCTGTCAGGTCAAGCCAACATTCGTCAATGCCCATGCTCTCAATTCTATCTGTATAACGGCTGTAAATTTCACGTACATACTTAGAATATGTCACATATTCATCATAATGCGGCGGTATAATGATAAGGTTAGGGCACGCAGCTTTCGCTTCCCATACAGCAACGCCTGTACGAACACCTGCGCGCTTAGCCTCCATGTTTTTCGCAAGCACTATGCCGTGGCGCTCCTGCGTGTTGCCGCATACGGCAACAGGACGCCCCCAAAGCTCCGGAGTTGCAAGACATTCGACAGAAGCGAAAAAGTTATTGAGGTCGCAGTGAAAAATAACGCGATCTTTGTATATATTCATATATTTTTTTATGCTACCTCCTCCGAACATATTTTCGCATTGTCGTTGACACTTATGCGTAAGCGTGATATAATATACGCAGTTCAATGCGTATACATTTTGATTATACGCAGTTTATTGCGTTTTGTCAACTGATTATACGCAGGTTGTTGCGTATTTTTCTTGCGTATTAGCTAATACAGTTTATACGCATACGCAGACGCATATTCATTTACTGCAGAGCGTTTCAGTTTCTAAACGCGCACAGAGGAGGATTTGTCCGGATGAGCTTTGCAGATAAGCTAAAAGAGCTGCGGCGCGGGGCGTCGCTCACACAAGCAGAGCTTGCTAAAAAACTTGGTATACCGCTGCGTACTTACCAGACATATGAAGCAGGTGTTTCGTGCCCGAAGAACATTGAAATATACTCACGACTTGCCGCTTTTTATAATGTCAGCACCGATTATCTGCTTGGTTCCGAGGAACGGTACATAACTGATGCCGCAGAGCGTGGCGGAACGCGGGCAGGACGTCAGGTTGCTGAACTGCTTTCTCGTGCAAACGGTCTTTTCGCCGGTGGAGAGCTTTCCGAAGAAGACAAAGAGCTTGTAATGAAAAGCCTTTATGATATATACTGGGATGCCAAGCTTAAAAACTCAAAATACGCGAAAAACAGCGTTGTAAATGCTTCTATAAAGGCGGACAAGATTGACACAGACTCTGATGATAATCAGGACCGTGGCGATGTAGTCAGCAATGGCGATAAGAACAGCAATGTCACCATCGATATTAAAAAGAGAAAGTGATGTTGTTATGCTCCACGACAAGATTTACACTGCTGCAAAAGAGCTTATCCGCCGCAACGGCACACGCGACCCGTTTGCCATATGTCGTGCTGTGGGAGTAAGCGTTGTTGAGGCGGAGCTGGGAAGCCTTAAAGGTATGTACACGCGTGTGCTTCGCAACCGATATGCTCTTATCAATTCTTCTCTTGACGAGAGGACAAGACGCGTCGTCTGCGCACATGAGCTGGGACACGACCGGCTTCACGGTGATCTTGCAAGCGATTTCCGGCTGCGCGAATTTGTTCTTTACCGGATGGATGAGCGGCCGGAATACGAAGCGAATATTTTTGCCGCACACCTTCTGCTTGACGAGGAGGAAGTTTACTCCTATGTCAAAGAGGGATACGATGCTGTTCAAATTGCCGCTTTTATGGACACAGACGTCAATCTAATGCTGCTTAAGCTATGTGAAATGAGCACGGAACGCGATCTTAAGATACGTCCACCGGCACGCCCGCGCTCTAATTTCCTTCGTTATTGATTTATACTGTATATTTTTAATGCTACTTGTTGCCATTTTGCTATTTTTCTATTACCTTATAAGTGAGCAATTATAATTTAAAATATATTTTTAATATAATTGAACTGGAGGGTATATATGTGTGGGCGATATCAGACACCTATTGGCGATAATGAGCTTGACTTCTTAATTAGCATGGCACAAACAGGATCATTCACACCCATCCAGCCCGGAATGGATGCATTTCCTTCGAATTATCTGCCTGTGCTTGTTCCTTCGAGCGTCGAAATTTCAGGCTTGAGAACTCTTCGTAAATGCGCTGCCGAATTTTACCGCTGGGGTTACCCCTCACCAACCGGCAGCGGACTCATAATTAACGCGCGTGCAGAGACAGCACACGAAAAACCGATGTTTTCAGCATCTCTGCGGCGTGCAAGATGCGTCATACCTGCAAACGGATTTTATGAATGGACAGATACCGAACCAAAGCAAAAATACTTTTTTATGTCGGTTAATGCGCCTAAGGGTATAAAGGAGACAATTTTCCTTGCCGGACTTTACAATATATTCGATGGTGAACGCCGTTTTGTAATACTGACAACAGAAGCAAACGACTCAGTTTCCGACATACATGACCGTATGCCAGTTATACTTGACCGCACCGAAGTTGAGCCGTGGCTCACTGACATTGATTATGCTTACCTTGTGTTGCGACGTGTACCTCCGCTTCTTTCCCGAAATTTAGTTGTATAGTATTATCAACTTGTATAACCCCAGCACTTTTGTATTTTATTATAAATAAGTTAAAGGATCGTCCCCACAATGAATATAATCAGACTCATGATTCCTAAGATAAATGTTGCTTACGTAAATTCTAACGACACCGTTCGTCAGGGGCTTGAAAAGCTTCGTATACATGGATTTGCAGCCGTTCCCGTCATATCGCAGGACGGCTCATACGCAGGAACCTTGACAGAGGGCGACTTATTATGGGCTATCGTTGAAAATGGTAAGGCTGACTTAAAAAGCCTTGAGGAATGCCGCATAAATTCTGTCATAAAGCCCGGGCGAAACCCTGCCGTACGTATCGACGCAACGGATGATGAGTTGTTCGCACAGGCGGCTGAGCAAAACTTCGTCCCCGTTTGTGATGACAGAGGTGTTTTTATCGGTATTGTCACCAGAAGCGCTATTCTCAATTATTTCAGAGATATTTACATAAAATCACATAATTAACCGCGAAAATTAACGCAGGAAACGTTTTCATCGTTTCCTGCGTTTTTACTTGAGATATAATTTTGTACAAGACGCCAACAATGTTTATTTTATATTATCAGAAAATAATAATCGCCAAAAATCACAGCGGGCATATGCATATTTTGATGAACTTTGTATCCCGGTGCCTATTCACTAAGCGTAATTGATGCTACAAGCCACTTTTCATTTACTTTTATTAAAACAACCGATATTTTGCCGCTATGGTTGTTTTTTATACCGCTTGTGTTTTGTGTAACATCATATTCCGACTCGCATACGACACATTCGTCTGAATATACACGTGTAACTCTCGTTGAAAATGAGTTGTATGTCGTCGTCGCCGGCGTTACCCAGACAAGGCTGTCAGACTTCAGCCTTCCCATCATTTTATAGCTTGCTGTGCCTGATATCATCATCTCGACAACGCTTTTGTAGTTTTCATCAAGGTTGTCAAATCCGCGCGACATATAGTGTATATAACGCTTAACGTACTCCTCTGCTGCTGCTATGCACTCCGACTTAATTTTATCCGTCGGTAAACGGGACGCATCAAACAATATTTTATTGTCCTCTTCGGTGATTACAATATCACAGCCGTCTACCTTAACATCAGGCTTTTTGAAAAAGCCATCGATTTCATACGTTACAACAGTCGGTGACAGCTTCAGGTATTTTGACAATTCCTCAAGCCCCGCATAAGCAGATTTCGTATCAACGATATAATCATCCGTCAGTTTTACTCCGTTTACAGTGGGAGTATAGCCCTTCGGCACATCTATAACTGCTTTATATTTCAGCTCCGACGGGTAGTCAAGAGTATA
>LFTK01000043.1:0-1627 GCA_001513385.1 Clostridiales bacterium DTU064 | reverse complement strand
TATTCTTCACCTTTTGTTTCATAACCGTTTGTGTCATAGCTGCCACCTGACGTGAGGTATTCATCGCCAATACTGCGTCCGTTTACGGTAACGTCAGCCTTTTTGGGAACTGTCAGCGTATAATCGGCAATACCAGTACCGGGCTCGAAAAATACATACGTATCGTGGCTCTTTGCCCAATCGAGGTGCACGCCGTCAAGCTCAACATGATACTGCGGCTCAAAATAAAGGTTTTTTATTTTATATTTCGTCCACTCGCTGTAAACTTCGGGATTTTCAAGTGTTGAAAAATCATTTGATGTCATCTTCCCGACAGCGTACTTTTCGTCAACTGCTATGCCGTTTACATAAATTACAGCACCTTCGGGAATTGCCGCATTAATTGAAAACTCCGGCTTGAATAAAGTGTCCGAGTAAATATCAAAGCCCCCGGCTTTAAACGGGTAAAGACCAAAGCCAAGCGGCTCGCCTGACTTTACAAGCCATACCCGGAATAGCTTCCTGCTGCCGGACATTATGACATAAACGGGATTATCGGATGTATACTCGGTGCGGTCTTTAATACATATAAGTGAATCGTAATCAAGTGATGAAGCTATATTTCGAATAATTTCATCAGCATCCTCAAATGGCGTCACGTACGGCGCCGCTATTTCAGAAAGCATCGACTGTATAAAGTCAGCATCAATTCCCTCAATAAATTCTTCCACCGCCGTATCAGGCAGCGATTTTTCATAGGCAACAAGATACCGCCAGAGCACGAAAAGACCGGCAGCAAAAACAATAGTAAGTGCCGAGCAGTAAATGAGCAGTGCTATCGCGAAGCGGTGTTTTTTTACAGTGCTTTTTTTCTCCTCTCCTGGCACATCACTTGCATCATCTGTAAAAATATTATTTATTACTTCATTAGTATCTGTGTCCGTAGTTTTATCTATGTTTATGCCGCCGTCATCTATACAGTCTGGCTCATTCAAAGCTATATTTTCGTTATTAATATCTACCATCCGCTGCTTACCTCACAAGAAACGCTGTTGGCATATAACGATAACCGAATATATAGGCGCTTCTCGTCAGATGTTCGCCTTTATATGACATCAGCGACGAACTGCCGCCGTCTAAATTTGTTGCGTTTACAGCACCAAATGATACCATTATCTCGGCGAGGTCGTCATACGTTGCACCAAGTGAGCTTACAGAACGCCCGTCAATAACAAGCATCAGAATGGCGCCATCAGCGCGCTGGCCGATTGCTGTGCGCGGGTTGAGGCCACCGTAAAGCCGCGTGCGCGGCACACCATTGATTACAAGCGCCGGGCCATAGCTTGCGGCGTATTTTATACCAAGTGAAAGCGCTGTTTCCGGCGTCATTTTATTGACGTAAAGAAGCCCGTTTTCATCAAGGCCTGCTATCCAGTATTCGGTGCCGTAATCTCCCCAGAGAAGTTTACCCTCATATATGACGATACCTTCGGGAACTCCTCCCCTTCCCGTTCCGTTCGGATCATAAAATCCGCCGCCGTTTATACCGCCAACAGCTCCGTATTTTTCAATATAGCCGTCAAGCGTGAGTCCACGCTTGTTCTCACCATAACTGTCCGGTACCGCGACGAACACTCTTTTCGGGTCG
>LFTK01000073.1:19462-24677 GCA_001513385.1 Clostridiales bacterium DTU064 | reverse complement strand
TTCCCGTTGCGGTCAGGTACTATAAAGCATGCCAACCGCTCAAGAAGACTTATGAATGGCATGAGGAGGATAAGCATAGCAAGCCTGAAGGCGGAATTGAGCGCGGCGATGCTGACCGTCGTCATTTGCGCATTTATAAAATTAAATTTTAATATGAGATTGGCGATATAAAAGACCGGTGCTAATATCAAAACCCCGAAAATATTGATAATAAGATATTCAAGCGCTGTACGTTTGCCGTTGACGCTGGCACCAATAGCTGAGAAAAGGACCGGGGCAGAAGCTCCAATTGCAATACCTAAAATAAGAGGGAATGCCATTGAAAAGCTGATACCGCCTGATATGGACATAGCCTGAAGTATGCCGACTGCGGCTGATGAGCTTTGGATTATAGCAGTTATTGCAATTCCAATTAGTATACCGAGTATGGGATTTTCAAACACGGTGAGCAATCTTAAAAACATATCGCTCTCTTTAATAGATGAAACGGATGCGCTTATCTGCTGCATACCGTACATAATGATTGAAAACCCGAGCAGTATATCGCCTATGTGGTTTTTCGTTATGTTTTTACAAAACATTCGGAAGATAATTCCGATTAAAGCTATAAAACCGGTCAGGGTAGCTGTTGATAATACTTCTATCCAGCCGGAGCTACCACCAATGTCCGAAAGACATATAACCCATCCGGTGACGCTTGTCCCGAGAATTGAGCCAAGAATGATACCTGTTGCCTGACGAAGGCGCATCATATTAGAGTTGACAAAACCGACAACCATGACAGAGGTTGCGGATGACGATTGGATGATGGCTGTTACGCCGGTTCCAAGAAGCACGCCTCTCAGCGGGGTGCTTGACAATCTATATAATATTAACTCAAGCTTAGTTCCGGCAATTTTTTTTAATCCGCTGCCCATTTCGAGCATGCCGAAAAGAAAGAGTGCTATGCCGCCGAAAAGCGTTATAATATCAGCTATTCCCATAAAATCTGCCCATTTAAGATTATTATTGACTTTATCTTTCGCCCTATAACGTTACCGCCCCTGTGTAAAATTTAAGTTACTGGAATTGTGAAATAAATGTTAATAATGTACTGCTTTATATTATGTCGTCCCGCGTAATGTAAAAATATGAAAAATGATATTACTATATCGTTTACTAACATGCAAAATATGGCTTTGGTTTTTGTGATACTATAGCTTTGTAATCATAGTTTTTTGAAATTTCTTCATGTTGACATAGATTTACCGTTAGGATATCATGGTAATATAAACGGCGTACATCATACGCCATAAATATTACGAAGGTGAAGTAAATATCATGGTTAAAAGAATCGGGAAAATAGCCAGAGCGGCAGCTGTTGCTTTTATGGCATGTGTCTTTACACTGACACTACTGGCAACATCGAATGCCGACCTTTATGCCGATGCGGACACATGGGGCTGGGCTGACGAGTACATACGCTATGTCATAAGCGAAGGTTTAATGGACAGCACAGACGAGGATGAGCTTATCTTTAATGCAGGTGGCGCTGTGACGCGCGAAATGTTCATTACTGTTCTTTATCGGTTTGCTGATGAACCCGCAGCGATTGGTTTGTGTTCCTTTACCGATGCGGACCCAGACGCGTATTATTATACGGCACTTCGCTGGGCACAGCAGCATGGCATTGCGCGCGGACGCGGGGACGGCACATTTGGCGTCGGCGACACAATAACTCGCGCGGAAGCTGCGGCATTTTTATACCGCTATGGGGACTTCACCGGATATGACATAAATTTGGGCAATGTTGCAACACTCGATATGTTTACGGATGCGGAAGGCATTGCCGAATGGGCAGTTGAGCCGCTTTCATGGGCATGCAGCCACGGGCTTATGATCGGCGTCGGTGGCGGTAAAATTGACCCGAACGGCGGCCTAACAAGAGCTCAGCTTGCCACACTCATCTACCGCCTTGATGATATTTTCGTTGACTATTGATTACCGACTGATTGCGGATTAACTCATATAGAATAAAAAATCTCCGGTGCTTGTCGCCGGAGATTTTTTTATGCAGTTATATTTTTTGGATAGAATAAAACCGGTAACCCCGGTTCGGTGCGTTGATGAATATGAAAGAGCAGGTGTTATTTTATAAATTCGAAAAGCAAATCTGACTTTCCGGTGTTGATAACAAGGTCAGAAGATTCTTTTATGTTATACGCCTTAAAATATTCCTCCTCCATTGGTATCCATTTGTTTATGAAATCGGTGAAATTATCTTTGTTTCGCTCGGCTATGCGACGAAGCTGCTCTTCATATGTAATTGTGAGGAATATGCTCAGATCGCGTTTTATCGTTATATCAGGGCTGTTTGAATAGCTGCCCTCGATGAGCAAAAACGGTTCTGTCACAACCTCACGTGATGATGTAATTGCACCACACTGACAGTCGAAAACACCGTATTTTATGATATCGCCCGGACGCATGGTAGCGGCAGGCTCCGATATTTCACTGTTAAACCGCTCATAATGTATGTTTTTACCCGGCGTCGAAAGTCGCTTTTTTGTGCGAAGCGATGCGGGCAGGAAGAAATCATCCGTGTGGACAACACCGCAGCCATAAACGCAAGAGATTAGGTCGGCAAGTGTCGATTTTCCCGAGCTGCATCGCCCGTCGATTGTGACGACAGGGATGTAATCTATGCCTTTTTCTGCAAGAAGCGTATCAATAGCGGCGAAAACTCCGAGGAAAGGAGCATATTTTTCATGTATCACGCGGTAAGCCGGCGTGTATATGTTTGAATACTCAAGCGAATGGCGCGTCATCCCGCCCCCTTCTGAATAATACAAATCAAGCCAGCGTACCATTTCTTCACGTGTGATAGCAGGGGGAGCAGCGCCCTCGTCAATGAGTGCAAAAATAGCTGAAATACCTTCGCGGAAAGCGGCTTCACCGCCATAATTCAGCTTTGAACTTTCAACGAAAATGCGCATAAGCGTGTGCGCCGTAAGCCCATACGGAAGGGACGCAAGGTTAACCCGGCATGCGCCGCCGCCTATATATTCAATTGTCGGCACGGTGTCGGAGCGCTGTGTGCCCTCTATTTCCTCTTTTAATAATTCAAGAGCCGATTCTTCATCGCGCACAAGGTGACCGCCGCCGAAGGCGCTTTGATAAACGAGTTTGACAGCGTCTTTCGGCATCATAGCTGGGTATCGGTTAAAATGGTATTTTAAGCAGTCGCGTATATTCATGTTTATATAAAATAGTCGCTTCCTTATTGATAATAACTTATATAACTCCGTGCGACAAGAGTATAGAGCCATCTTTTATTTCAATAAGGCCGAAGGAACCGGTGACTGCGGCGCCGGGGTTAAAAAGTCTTATAGGACGCCCGCCTTTTGCATCAGGTATGTACTTTTCATACGCCTTATGTGTGTGGCCGAACAGCGCAATATCGGCGCCTTCTGCCGCCGCATTTTTTATAAGGCGTGCGGTGCCGAACTTGACACCGTGTTTATGACCGTGGCACAGGAATATACGAACGTTATCAATGTCAAGCACAAGAGATGCGGGAGCTTGTGTTGATAATGCCTTATCACAGTTTCCGGCGACAGCGACGAAGCGGAGATTCTTGTAAAGCGGAGCCATCTCAAGAAAGTCATACGCGCCGTCCCCAAGATGTATAGCATAGTCGCTTGTGTCGGCGTGCATTGACAGTACTTGATTTATTACGTTGTTGTTGCCATGCGAATCGGAAAAAACAATTATTTTCATGTCAGGTGCCCCTCACAAAATTATAGTACATTTCTGCGTTATTCTCATATACTGAGATTGAATGACGGTTTCAGTGCGAAAAAACGATAAAGGAGACAAATTATGAAAATTGACAAAAATGCAATCGATAAACTGTTAAAACAAAGCGATGATCAACTTTGGCGCACGCTGCAGATGATAGCATCTCTTAATGGCATAGACATGTCAAAGGTGTCGCGTCCTGCAAACATGTCAAAACTGCGCTCAATTCTTTCAAACCTTACGGACAATGATATAGGCAGAGCCGTCGAGATTCTTGAGTCATATAGGAAAAGCGGAAAATGAATGGCATTAATCCGGCAAACGAGGGCGCTGCCACCAGCACTGCGGCAACGGGGCTTTTTCGTGGGGTATTATCAAACCCCGCACTGCTCCGTGGATTACTGGCTGCCGGCGCTGCGCTTTTAAGTTCGTATAAATTTAAGGATCCGGGGAAATTAGGGTTTTTAGGTAAGTTAGATTTATCGTCAATCATCGGGTCGCTTCCACAACTTCTGCCACTACTGATGCAGATGGTGTCCGGGAGCGCATCAGGGGAAGAAAAACATGACGGTGCACTTGCTGCATCGTCTACAGCGGTCGATGATAACAACCAGAGCGATGTTAAGACAAGCGATGTAGATAATTCCGATTCAAATATTGATGACATACTGGCTGCATTTTCGCCGAGCAAAGGAAGAGAAGAGTCAAATACAGAGGTCAGGTCAGGGCAACTGAACACATTCCCTGAAGCGCAGCCAGCAGCGTCGATATTTGACAGACACAGTCACAATGAGCGTCAGCTGCGACGCGAAAGGCTTATCGAAGCAATAAAGCCATATCTTTCTCCGTCCCGGCAGATAGCAGCGGATACAATGATTCAAGTCTCTCGTATCGCCGATTTATTTGGCGGAAGTTCATAGGAGGGAAGAGTCATGTACGTCAGAAATCAAAATAGCAGGCGAATAAGTGATATCCGCATTCCCGATTCATACAACGGGAATGCTATACCGCGGACAAATATATCGCAGATGACGGATGAGGAGGCTTTGCGCACAGCTGAGGAATCATTTCGCCGCGGATATGTGTTCGAAGATATGCGGAATCAGGAATATCCGGAGAATCCACTACATAACTTCGACTTTGACAGTGACAACAACGTCGAAGATGATATTACGCAAGACTCCGAATCCGGGGTGCTGGCATCAGATGGTGTTGACAGAAGTGCCGGCGGGGAAGCGATTGCTGCCATGAGCAGCCACGCGCCACCTCCTCCGCCAACATCAAAACCAGTGCATACACACCATCCGCATCCCCACCACGGACGCCCGGGATTTTTAAGGCAGCTCAACATCGGTACGGAAGAGCTGATTATTGCGGGAATTATCTTGCTCTTACTCTGGAACGGTGCCGATATTGATCTTATACTCATGCTGGC
>LFTK01000073.1:14008-19400 GCA_001513385.1 Clostridiales bacterium DTU064 | reverse complement strand
AATAATCGTCTCCAACTATCTCAAGCGTGAATATTATACGGCAGCCTGAGGTGTCGGGGACTATTTCATGTGCCAGAATATGCCCGGTCATCCGGCAAAGGTATTCGGCAAACATTATATCCGCAGCAGCGTAACCAAATATGTCGGAAAAACTTAAAAGTGACGTCGTTCTATGAACGAGAGGGAGGTGCTGCTCCGTCCTGCATGACGTAGTTATTATAATACGGTCGCGGGAGTCATATATTCGCATAACGGTTTTATCGTCAGCATGATGCCCGCACGCTGCTAATATTGCGCATAAAAGGAGGTGAAAGCTGTTAATTTCCGTATAAACTAAACTTGTTTCCGTTACGGACTTATCATATTCAAGAGTCAGGGGACAGTTGAAACGCCGAAAACAGGGAAGAACAAGGTCACGGAAGCATGTTATTGACGGAATGAGCGGATATAATATCTTCTCGCGGAACTGAGGGGGGATGATATTAATATTCAGTAGCTTTTCATAAAGCGATGTCAGTTGGCGTGAATTTGCAGGTGTTATACCTGATTCACAGCATATCTCGTTTATACATTTTGGAATTTCAGAATATGAAATATTATCTTTTTTGATGTGTAGAATATTGCCGGACAAAGGATAAATGCGGCACAGTCCTATCTCGTCAATCGATGTGAAGCTAAAAAGCGCACACTTACAGCTGCCAAGAGAGACCGGCAGCATAGCTGAAGGTGCACCTGAGCTGCGTGCGCGATTATATTCGTCTATCCCGGATTTATCCATATATGCGGTAATATTTTGGCCGATTGATGCGGCGGCGCAACAAAAATGCGCCGCCGCATTCATGTGTATGATTGTGCCATTTTCATCAGTTAGGATAAGCGGCAGGCTGTCATTTATATCTTTATACATCTTATCGCTCTCACTCGTATTGCAACTACATTATTTTGAATTTGAATAATGTATTATCCATGCTGTCTTATGTCATATATCCATCATCCTAAGCTGTCGCTTGATGAAGAATTTGTTTCTTCATTTGTTGATTCTGTCCCCGCCGTGGTATCCGGTTCTTCTTCGCCAGTCGTTTCTGTTTCGGTATCAACAGGACCGGTTGTTTCTTCAGTTGTCGGCTCGGTTGTTGTTTCCTCTGGCCGGGTTGTCTCTTTTGTTTCTTCATGTGTTGTTTGTGGCGGAGATGTTGTTGTTTCTTTTGGTTTATCTGTATCTTTTTCTTTAGGTTTTGTTGTTTCACTATCTTTATCTTTTGTTGTTTCACTTGTATCTGTGGCGTCACTGTTGTCTTCGCTGCCATTATCATAAACAGAGCGGTCAGGCGGGGTTATTATGTGGTATCCGTAAACCCCACATGCGATAAGGGCATCGATTGCATCATTTTGCTCATCAAGTGAAGTGCCAGATATCAGATAGCGAAGTCCGTAGAGTGTAATACTGCCCTTGATTGATGATGCAGAGCTATATATTGAGTCGTAAATTGATGTCTGAGGGGTAGAATTACCACCGGTGTCTGCATCGTTTGCGGCAGAATCAGTTTCCGTTTCGCTGCCCTCTGCTTCTTGTTTTTCATCATCTTTTGGCCGCGTCCACATTATATCCTGTGTGTCGACAGCCATAAACCCTGTTAGCTTCGCAACTGATGCGAGAGTTTTCGACATGTCGTTGTTTGCATAAACAGAAGCGGGAAGCGCGATGCCGATGTGCAGTGAGCCGCAAAGCCCGTCAAGCTTTTCAAGAAAATCAAGAAGGCCAGCTTCGTCGTCGATTACACCACCCGTGCAAGGTATTCCGATGAGTAAAACTTCATCAACACCAAGCACACATGCTTCTGTAATCAGCGCCATTTCCATTGAAAGTGTTGCTTCGGCAAGAATCGGATCGTCTATGTAGTATGATGTCAGGTAAAAAACCGCGGTGACTTTCGGATTTTTGGAGTATCGTTTGCCGATTCGTTCGGCTGATGAAATAATATCTTCAAGCTTCGGTAAATTATCGGTAGCACTGATACGTGAAAGTTTAATAGCAGCATCCGAAAGATAATTGAGCGTGCCGTCACTTTTCAGCAGTGTAACGGTAACAGAATTATAACCGGATGCAAATAAACGCTCCATTTCTGCGTCAATTATATCAATTGTACAGCCGGTGTCAATTATATATCCGATGTCAAGGCAGCCCGAACGCAAATCAGGAGCGCCGCGTGCTATGTCGGAAAGACCGTTGCCTTCTCGCTCGGTGTCAGCTGTTGTATCACCTGAAAAATAGTCAGTGCCGGCAACAGAGTCAGCTTTTTTCTTCAGGTAATTGCCAAGCATTATTGTGCCGGTAATACAGACGATGACAAATACTATGATGATGACTACTGCGGAATTTAACTTCCTGTAGCGTTTGCCACGTCTCGGGCGGCGTCTCGGCCGCCGTCCGTTAATTTGTACGGGGGCGCGATACAATAGCTAACTCACCTCCTCGCGGGAAAACAGTCAACGGGTAAAACCTATGTTTTTATGTTTTATTTAATGTTACTTTTTGTAACTGGTCAGGTAATCAAAGGTCAGCTCATCGTAAAGAGGTTTTTTTGTCACCGGTAGTTCTTTGGCATGTGAGCTTACCTCTTCTTTGAACTTAGATACAAGGTATGATTCCTTAAAATCATCGAAATTATTGACGACATAGTCAGGGTCAATCTCGCAGCGCTTGATTATGTGGTAACCTAAATGGCTTTCGACGATGCCGCTTATCTCACCGACACCAAGGGCAAATGCAGCATTCTCAAACTCCTCAATAAGCTCCCCGTGCGTGAAATAATACCCGTCGGGGTTAGATACCATGTTCATATCCTCACCATATTTTGCAACAAGCGTATCAAAGTCAACGCCTGTCGATGCGCTGTTGAGAGCTTCTTTTGCCTTTGCATAGTTATCAGCGGGGTTTTCGCCTTCGTCATTTAAAATTAAAATCTGCTTTGCGTGGCAAAAACCACCGTTTATGATGTAATTAAAAACAGTTTCATCATCGGAGGGGATGGTACCATTTTCAATCATCGCATGGTAAAGTCGTGTCTGGCACTCAAAATATTTCATCGTATAGCGGAAAACACTGTCGTTCATGTATGCGGATTCAATGTTTTGCAAATACTCGTCAACTCCGCCAAACTGGTTTTCAATGTAGTCGATGACAGTATCATTCACGGCGTTTATTACGCTTTTACCATCTGGGTCAATATCATACTTTAGGCAAAGGTCAAATGTCGCAGCACAGTCTGCTATCGACTCAATGATGGATGCGCGGATTTCTTCAAGCTCCGCTGCTTTGGTTGCATTTGATTCAATATCATCCCAATATGAATTATCGCCACCATCATACTGGTTTTTATAATTCATGAAATAATAATAGTAAAGTTCAAATGGAACTTCATAATCGCCTATTGTCATTACGACACGAAGGTCGTCACTTGTGCTTTTGGGGATGACTTTTTCATATTTATCGCCGCAAGAGTAAAGCATAAGTGACATTATGGATATTAAAAGTGAAAAAGCAAATGTGATGCACGCAACCTTTATAAAAGCCGTTATTTTTATTCTACGGCGAAAGATACTATGTTTTATCTTCATATATTTGTCTCCCCATATGTAGCGGGCACTGACTGCCGATTTTTCTACATCTATAATAATACTACATTACGACTGTGAATGGAATCCTAAAACTAAATTATATGAAAAATTAATTTTTTTCATATAAACTATTATCAATATAGCTCTTTGTTTTATTTTAAAAAGTATTTGCCTGCAGGCTTTATACAAAATCAGTTAAATACAATTATTTAAAATATAATTATATAAGCCTTGTTTCTTGCAAACAACTTAATATAGTGATATAATCGGCAAAGTAGTAAAGGAATAGCAATATTATTTTGAGTATTGCTAACCTTTTAGTTTTGTTGCGGAGGGATTTTTTGTGCAAGAAAAGTATGTGATGGTCGAGCTTGGCAAGCTGATAAAGGATTTTTCGCTCGGCATCGCTTATATGCCGGAAGACGGCGAGAAAAGAGAAGTGACGATTGCGGAGGTCAACAGACCCGGGCTGCCGTTTGCCGGATATTTTGAGAGTTTTGAGCCTGCCCGTATTCAGCTTGTTGGCAATGTTGAACAGAAATTCCTCCAGGGAATGGATCCTGCGCAGCGGAAAACAAATCTGATAGAATTTTTTTCGCGTCATCCTGTCGCTGTCATAATAACAAGCGGCAATGAGCCGCTCCCGGATATGGTTGAAATCGCCTCATATTACGAGGTGCCGCTACTTCTGACAAAAAGCAGGACAAGTGAGTTTATGGCGGCGCTTATTGCATCGCTAAACGTGTATCTTGCCCCGAGGATAACGATACATGGCGTCTTGATTGAGGCATACGGCGAAGGCGTTTTGATTTTAGGGGACAGCGGCATTGGTAAAAGTGAAACGGCGATTGAGCTTGTCAAGCGTGGTCACCGTCTAATTGCCGACGACGCTGTTGAAATAAAGCGCGTATCCGCCGTATCGCTTGTCGGGTCGGCACCTGAGTTGATACGCCACTATATTGAGCTTCGTGGCATTGGAATCGTCGATGTCCGCCGCATTTTCGGTATGGGCGCCGTAAAAGATACGGAAAAAATCGACATGATAATCAAGCTCGAAACGTGGGTTGATGGTAAAGTTTACGACCGGTTCGGTCTTGATACGGAATATACCGATATTCTTGGTATAAAGGTACCGACAACAACGGTTCCTGTCAAGCCGGGACGTAACCTCGCCATTATCATAGAGATAGCGGCGATGAACAACCGCCAGAAGAAGATGGGTTACAATACGCCTGAGGAATTCAACCGGCGGCTTATGGAGCTGGTGAATGGCGGCAGTGGAAACTAAATCATAAATGGTTATGTTATAAATAAAATAATAAGCTAATTTGAAGAAATACGCATATAATTATAACCCGTATTACTGTTATATCGGGGCAGCTTATGCTGCTCAAAAGGAGTCTTACGGTATCCTCTCTTTATATGTAAAATCCGCTCTTGCTACTTTAGTTTGACTTTCGATAATAATGAATATTTATTCAACGCTATTCATTTTATCCGCTGATAAGGCTCACTGACAGCAGCGCTATGTGCTTAATAAGATAATACCAGATTAAATATTCTTTTTATTACATTCTTGTGAATGTAGCATGACGCTTGTCTCATTTTATTTGTGACAGTGTAATATGTATATTGTAATATTTATTTATTAAAATATCTATTTCGGAACTTGACTTGATATAGCTCTCGTGGTATCATAATCATACCACACATGTTTTAATGTGTGCATAATAAAAAAATCCCGTTACAGAGTAGGCGCGCGCGCGTAAAGTGT
>LFTK01000073.1:0-13912 GCA_001513385.1 Clostridiales bacterium DTU064 | reverse complement strand
GGAACAGGTGTAAAAAAAGAACTTTCACTTTTTGGCGACATTCGCGTTATGTGCTTTGCCGCCATGCTTGTTGCGCTTTCAATCGCAATTGCAGCTTTTTGCAAGGTTTATTTATCATTCGGCGCTATCCGTGTAACATTTGAAAACCTGCCGATACTTTTGTCCGGCGTCCTTTTCGGGCCGCTTGTCGGAGCGGCGACCGGCGTTACGGCGGACATAATAAGCTGTATTATTGCAGCAAACCCCATAAGCCCCATTATAACTGTTGGTGCCGCTATGGTTGGTGCTGTGTCAGGTACTTTTTCGCATTATATTTTCAAAAAATACAGTACCACGCGCGTGTTTGTGTCAACTCTTGCAGCACACGTTCTCGGTTCAATGCTAATTAAATCAGCGGGGCTTATGATATATTATAATTTCCCGTTTGAGACTATCATTTGGCGTGTTCCGCTGTATCTTTTCATATGGGCGGTCGAGTCTTCACTGATTGCCGTCCTTCTTAAAAACCCTATTATTCTGCGCGTTGCAGATATCCGCAGGCAGCCGAAATAGTGTTTTAATATAGCGGAAATTATCAAATTATACTTAAAGCAATAAGCAAATTTAAAAAGGCAAGAAAATGACATATAAAGAAGCGCTGGAGCATATTCACTCCATCGAGTGGCGCGGAAGCCGCCCCGGGCTTTCGCGCATACGTGAACTTTGCGCCGCAATCGGTAATCCGCAAAAGAATCTTTGCTTCGTGCACGTTGCCGGTACAAACGGCAAAGGCTCTTTTTGCGCAATGCTTGAATCCGTTTTACGTGCATCGGGGTATAAGACAGGGCTTTTCACATCGCCTTATGTCAAAACGTTTCGCGAGAGGATGAGAGTAGGCGGCGAAAACATAACGGAAGAAGAACTAACATCAATCATAGAATTCAAAAAACCTTTTGCAGACTCAATGGCAGACCTGCCGACAGAATTTGAACTGATAACGGCGGCTGCCTTTGAATATTTTCGCCGCAGCAGGTGCGATATTGTCGTCCTTGAGGTAGGCATGGGCGGGCGTCTTGATTCAACAAACATAATTGATCCGCCGGAACTTGCAGCAATTGGCGAAATTTCGCTTGACCACACATCATTTTTAGGCTCAACAATTAAGGCAATAGCCGGCGAAAAGGCGGGCATAATAAAAGATGACTCACCTGTGCTTTTTTATGGCACAGACAAAGAAGCGTATTCTGTAATAGAATCGGCGGCGAAAAATCACGGCTGTGAATTCCGCACGCCCGATTATGATGCGCTATTTGTCAAAAAATCGACGCCGCACGGCTCTATATTCGATTATAAGGAAATGCGGGACGTGAAAATCCCGCTTGCGGGGCTTTATCAGCCTAAAAATGCCACAGCCGTCATTGAAGCTGCGCAAATGCTTGCAGCAAAAGGGTGGAATATAACAGAAGAAACAATAAAAGCAGGCCTTTTATCTGTCAGCTGGCCCGCAAGATTTGAGCTTTTACGAGAAAATCCGATAATAATTTTTGATGGCGGGCACAATCCTCAGGGTGTTCGCGCCTGTGCCGACAGCGTGGCAGCATATTTTGGCACGGGACGTTGTGTAACAGTTCTGACCGGCATAATGAAAGATAAAGATACGGACGTCGCGGCGTCCGTCATATCGGAAATGGCGGCGTCGGTTTATACCGTGACGCCGGCAAATGCCCGCGCGCTGTCGGCTGCCGAGTATGCAGTAAAATTTAGAGAACATAGCGTGCCTGCCACGCCTTGTGAAACAGTTGGCGACGGCGTGCGCGCTGCAGTAGCGGATGCTGTCGCAAACAACCGCCCGCTTATCATAAATGGTTCATTATATCTTTACGAGGAAGCGCTGCGCGAGCTTGATATTGTGTGCCCGAAGTCTTAAAATATATATTGCTATGTGCCTTTTTTATAATGCCGCAGAAAGCATTTATACTAAAAAACGCACGCAATACATAACAACCGATAATTAATCATCAAAAAAATAGTCATAACCGTTTTATGCGGAGACGACGCTGAAATGAAGAAAAAGTATTTATATAAAATCACTATGCTTATTGTGCTCGCCATCATCCCGTTTATCTCAGCCTGCGGCACAAAAGACAGCAATAGTTTATCATATAAAATAATGACATTTTTAGGTTTTGACATGCACGATTATGAAAACGAGGTGCAAGGCGCTCCGATTTCTTCAGATGATGAGAGATATGACGAAATCGTTTCTATCGTGCGTATGCTTGTTTCCGATTCTGCATCAATAGCTACATTTGAATCCCCGCGTGAAGCTGCAGCCGGCAATGCGGACGCGATACTCAGCTATATGCTGAGTGAAAATTACTCCGCATATACTGGCAACTTAGAACTTATTTCAAAGGCGAATGAAGCGTACCCGCAGTACAATATAACAACACTTATACCGGTAGAAGATTTTGAAAGCGTCGTTTATAAGTACTTCGGCGGTGACGAAAGTGTTAAGAATAAAAGCAGCGTGCGCTTTACTTATCTGCCGAAAGTCGGAGCATATACAACGACCGGCGCCATTCCGACAAAGCTTGCCGATATCGACGTTATACTTTGCTATGAAACTGAAAACACCTACCGTATTCGCTTCCGGATTTTGTATGAAGGGCAGACGTCGCCAAAATATGATGCAATGCTGATAAAGCGCGACGACGGCACAATGTATATGCGTTTTCTCCGTGAAATAGAGGAGAGCACAAGCGACACAGGATCGGCAGCAAAGTGACATTTACAATAGAAGCTGAATACAAAAATCAATAAAATAGCGCCTGATGGCACATCCATCAGGCGCTATTCGCATAATGTAAGCTTACTTTTTCTTAAACATATTAGATATAATTTCAATAAGCTTGAATTTTACGACATAGCGGGCGTTGTTTGTTTCCGTTATGATTTTGTACTGTGACGGGGTAAAGCCTGCTTCAATGAACATTGCTTTCTCAGAAACGGAGCCTTTGGCGATTGCCGGTTGTGTGCATATTTTCGGGAAAAGGACGCACCACCAGTTCTCGCCGTCGCCTTCGCCTATGACAATGCGCAGCGACGTGTAATCTCCTGCCGGAAGCGTTATGTTTTCGTATCTTTTCTCAGGGTAATATTCTGTTGTCAGCGTTGTCTTTGTTTCATAACCAAAAGCACCTGCAACACTCGACGCTACCTCATTTATCGCATCAAGTGACGAGAGTATAGCATCTTCCGCTTCTTTTTTTGTTTCAGCGTCGGCGACAACATCGGCAACGGTGTCAAGCACGGCGTCGCGCACATCAAGTTTTAACGCTTGATCGGCATCTGTGTTTGAATTGGCGATGACATGCAGCCGTATGACATTATCATAAAGGCCAAAATCGTCAGGGGAGGGTATGAATGAATATAAAGCCGATGCCGCTAATATGGTTATGCATATAATAAGAATTTTCTTCATATGTCAAAATCTCCTTTACCGGTCACGAGCTTATAAAACGCTCTTTTATTATGTTCTTTCAATCAGATTATCGGCGAGATTTTGACGATTTATTCGGTATGACGCTTATAATTACCAAAATTATGAAAAAAACACGCCGGAACTGCGTGGTTCCGACGTGTTTTATTTTAAACTTTGTGTCTTATGCTTTTTTCAGTATTAAAACGCTTACCGAATAGGACGGGGCAGAATAAACGAAGCATTGTGAAGCTCCGTCAGCTTCAAGCTCAACATCCGATATGTTCGTCGGGGAGTCAAATGAGTTTTTGTCATCAGCCGAGCCGGATATGCGATGAATCTTGTATTTGCTTTCAACTGGGCAGTCAAGAGTTATCGTTATGTCGTCAGGCTTATCGGAGAAGTTGACGGCTTTTATGATAATGGTGTCGTTTTCCGCGTCGTCAAGGGCAACGGCAGATACTGTGGTATAAGAAGCGACTGTGTATTCGCCGACAAGCTCACCGTTTATGTAGAGCTTGCCGCCGATGGGCGTCACTTCACACTTAAACGTGTTGTGTTCGCCATATTTAAGCGATACAGGCACGGGCGCTGTGAATCTCTGACCCCAGCGCATATGTCCATCCTTCACATACGATTTTCCGTCTTCAATTATCCAGCTTATGCCCTTGTACTGCATGAAAGCAGGCATGTCATCACGGATTTCGGATTCCGGACGTTTTGAGGTGTGGATACCGAAGTAAAGGGGTTTACCTTCCTCGGCAAAAGCCTCGACTTCATAAGTATAATTTTCAGTGCCGTCGCCTTTTATTGTTATGAAGCAGTTAGAATAAAATTCCTCAGCGCGCCTTGGATTATCGGCTAAGCCAGGAGGAAGCTGATCCTCCGTTGCCTTTGTCGTTTCGAACTCATCGCCGTTAACATTGACACCGCCGATTATGCTGTCGGCAAATTCAATCGGCTTGCCGTTGTAACGAGCGTTTCTGTATTTTACGCCGGGTCTGCCGATGATGGACGGTGCGCCGCAGTACGGACGATAAATGCGCTCGCCCTCGTATTCTGTCGTGAGCACATCGGTTCCGCGGTGGTTAGCGAAGAGCTTCCAGACATAATAGCTTGGTATGCCGTAAGACTGGTGGTTATTGAATACGAGGAGGTTCGGATCCCATGATTTATAATGGACATTTTCGAAGAGCGGCGCGTAGCTTGCGAGTTTTACAATGTCCTGGTTCTTTTCAAGCCCGACCATGAACATCGCTTCGGCAACGGCAGCACGCAAACGGGCGTTATAGCCACCGCTTGTGACAGCAAATTCACCGACGAAAATCTCAGGACCGCTTCTCGGATAACTATCATAACGATCCATGTTTTCAGCGAAGAATTCGGGAGTGTTGTAGAAGTGCTCGTCGACTATCTCTGTCGGTAGGCCGTCACGCTCTGTATGCGTGTTGGATATGAATTTTAAGTGCGGGTAAAGAGCTTTCAGCTCACGGTAGAATTTTTCGTAGCGTTCATTGTATTCGGGACCCCAGTTTTCATTACCTATTTCAACATATGTCAGCTTAAACGGGGCGGGGTGACCCATAGCCGCGCGCAGGGAGCCCCATTTCGTTGAAACGCTGCCCGTTGCGTATTCTATTGCATTTTTAGCTTCTTCAAGAAGCTCGCGAATATAGTCGTCGCTGAGGAATGACGGACAACGAGCCTGGCATGTCATGCCGCAGTTGAAAACGTACATCGGCTCAAGGTCGAGATCCTCGCATATCTGCAGGTATTCATGGAAGCCGAGGCCGTTCGTTGTGCGGTAGTTCCACAGGTTCCAGTGAGTCGGGCGCTCCCAGACAGGTCCGACTGTCTTTGAAAAGCGCATCATTGACTCAGTTGTGAAGCCTTCTACAATGCAGCCGCCCGGGAAACGAAGGAATTTCGGCTTCATATCGCGCAGAAGTTTCATGAGGTCCGTACGCATGCCGTGGCCGTTATATGTATCGGCGGTCATGAGCGAAGTAAACCCGAAGCGCACAGCACAAGCCTTTTTCGCGCGGATGACGAATATGGCGTTGTGGTCGGTGCCGGATGAGACAAATCCTGCATTATATTTAGCGTAGCCGGAGTCAGCTATTGTGAAATCCTTGCTGAAGTAAACAGCGCCGTCGCGGCTCTCAACTGATACGGTTACATCAGCCTTGCCACCGACGCCTTTTGCAAACATGTAGAAATCATAGCCCTTGCCGGCTTCAACTGAAACACCGACAAAGCCTACATTGTAAATTCTGCCGCCTTCATTGAAAGTAACGTCAAGCGCGGCTCTTCTTTTTATGTTGAGTGTGTCAGAGTAATTGAGCGTCATCTCAGCGCCCTCGGCATACCACGCCGGTATGTCCGTCGGCGCAAGTCCTGCGTCGTCAATCCACTGCTGTTTACCTTCACCGCCGTATATTTCGCAGACCCAGCCCGTCGGGGATGTGAAGACCTTCTTGTCCTCGGAATACTTACATCCATCAGGTACGATGGAATCTTCAAATGAGCGGTTGCGTATCAACTCGGGATAAAGACCACCATCAGCGCTTCTGTTTATGTCCTCGAAAAACAGACCATAAAGGTGCGGCGCTATGGGGAACCGTTTTTCTTTAGTTTTTACATTAATCTTACCCATGCGTTTGAAATCCTTTCAACTTTGCGCTACTGCGGCGTTTTTTTTATTATCGGCAGTTAGTTTTACTACCCCTTTGAGTTTACTATATCAAACCGCTACTCGTAATGCAACATTACCTATTGATAACATCGTTTGCGCAGGAAAAATCGGCATTATAACGAAAAATATATCAAATTTTTAGATAAATTAACGCAGAAAAAGCTCCGCTCATTTATTGAACGGAGCTTGATTATGCTTTATCAACACGTACTATATGCCCAAAATTGCTCAAAATACGCCATTAAGCATTATTGCGGCGTCTGAATATAAGCGCGCATACAAGGGTGGCCACATAGACGACGGCGGATGTGGCGATTATGACGTTGCCCGTTTTGGCATAGAGCGTTTCTGTGTTGCGCGGGGCAACATTAAAAACAAAATACGTTCTTTCACCGTTTTCTGTCGCGGAGAGAACGTCACCTCCCGGCGATATAACGCATGATATGCCGGTGTTTGCCGAGCGCACTATGTAACGATCTGTTTCAACAGCGCGCAGTACAGCTTGCGCGACGTGCTGCCGCAGTGCTACGGTGCCATCAAACCACGAGTCATTTGTCGATATGGCAATTACCTCAGCGCCATCCCGCACGGTGTTGACTGACAGGTTCTCATAAATTGAATCAAAACATATAAGCGAACCTATTTTGCCGTATGGTGTGATGTGAATAGCAGAATCAACACCGGGGTAAATCGGGTCTTTTGTCATAACTAAGTCCGCGAGCGGCGGGACAACAGCTTCAATAAACTTTTGCAAGGGGATAAATTCGCCAAACGGCACAAGGCGGCGTTTATAATAAATATTATCCGTGATTATGCCATCATCAGGCGTTACCTGTATTATAACGTTATATTCAAGCGCGCTTTCTTTATAAGCGGAATCTTCACGCCAAAAAGTACCGACAAAAATAATAACACCGCTTTCTTTTGAAAGATCTTCGAGCGATTTATATAACGCTTTATTATTTTTACTGTTGATGTAATACGGCAACGCTGTTTCGCTCCAAAGCACAATGTCGGCTCCTTCCGACGCTGCTTTTTTCGTTAAATCCCCGTATATATCCATCAGCCGGTTGTAGTTTTTATTATTCCATTTTTCCTTTGAAGAAACATTGCCTTGTATTACGCCGACTGATATTCTCCTGTCGCCCGGATCGTCCTGTCGTAAACAATAAACGACAGTGGATAAGAGCATGTTTGATAAAAATATCAAAAGGGCAAGCGCTGCCGCTGAAAAAGCACGCGTCATACGAGGTGACACATTTGATTGCGGTTGCGATACATCTTTTGAAGCTTTTGATTTATTTTCAGCCGGCGGGCATATAAACCGATATGCGGCAAGCGCTATTGCAGCCCCCGTCGCCGCGATAGCAAATGATACGGCATATGAGCCGAAAAGGGCGGCGGTTTGTATAAGTGATGGCAAAAAAGCCTGCCCGATTGCAAGGCGTCCCCACGGAACCCCCGCCCATGTCAGCGTTTGCATCCATTCAAATATTATGTAAAGTGCGCCGAAGTATAGCGGTGTTAAAAGCGAAGGGGAAGTGCCGCCGTGCTGTGATAGCGGACGCAGGCGCAACATGAAGGCGAAGATGGGCGATAAAAACATTGAAACGACAGCCTGCAGAAGTGAAAGTCCGAGCCACGAAACAAGAACGACAACTGCCGCGTCACCTTTAGTCAAACCGGTGAACTCAAGCGGATAAAGGCTGAGAAGCCAGTGAAAAACGGTTAAATAGTAAGGGTAAAAATAAGAAAAACCGAGAAGAAGGGTACGGCGAACAAAACGCCATCCCTTATCTTTCCCGGTATAAGCATATTTAAATAGCGTGAAAACAAACGGTGCAAGAGTTATCCACTCGAGCACCGATGGCAGGATGTATGAAACGGTAAGTCCGGTCAGCACACCTGATATGGCGGCTGTAATGCTAGCGGGAAGTATAAAAGACCGCTTACCCTTGCCGCGTATATTTTGTTGCAGCATGCATCCTTTCCTTTTAATCTATAATTTATCAGATTATTTTATCTAATATTATCAGATTATCAGCGGAATTCGCGCATAAAAGGCGCTTTCGTGGGTGAAAGTGAAATCACGCGCCCGCGAAGGTATGAAAGCGGACTTGCTTCATCAATATTATGCGAAAAAACAATTTTATATGCCATAAGCGCCTGATTTTTATAACCAGCGGCTCGGTCGGCGGCGTTTTTGCCGTATTTGCCTTCGCCAAGAAGCGGCCACCCGGCGCTTGCCATGTGAGCGCGTATCTGATGCGTGCGCCCGGTGACAAGCTCTACTTCAAGAAGCGACAGCGGACCCGTCTCGCTCACTGTTGTTTTCAGGACACGGTATTTCGTTATGGCAGTCCGCCCGCCAGGTACGGGGTGGTCGAAAATTTTCACGGTGTTAGCCTTTGCGTCTTTGCGTAAGAAGCCTTTCAGCGTGCCCTCGCGCGGCGTGGGAATACCGTGTACGACGGTGAGATAATATTTTGACAAAAAGCCGTCGCGTATGAGTCTGTTCATCTCGCGGAGCGCTGCGGCGTTTTTTGCTGAAATCACAAGCCCGCGCGTATTGCGGTCAATTCGGTTGCAAAGCGCAGGAGCAAAGCTGTTCTCCTTTGCCGGGTCATACTCACCCTTTTGATAAAGGTATGCCTTTATGTGGCCGATGAGCGTGTTTGAATCAGATGAGGCTTCGCCGCCAATATCGCCTGAGTGAACGAGAACCCCTTCGGGTTTGTCGCAGATGATGATGTTTTCATCCTCATAAACGACTGATAAATGCGGTTTTATAGAGGAAAGCTCAAAAGCACCTGCTTCTGCACCGAAAAACTCATCGCTGATGTAAAGTTCAACAACATCGCCAGGTGCGAGCACAAGCGACGGGTTAGCGCGCCGCCCGTTTACTTTTATCCTTTTTGTGCGTATATATTTATACAGAAGTGATGCGGGCATTCCTCTTGTTGTTTTTAAAACGAATTTATCAAGCCGCTGACCGCTGTCGTTTTCTGTGACGGTAAGTGATCGCATTAAATCGTGCCGAAAATCCTGTCGCCGGCATCCCCAAGTCCCGGCACTATATATTTATTCTCGTTGAGACACTTGTCCATTGCTGCGATGAATATGTCAACATCAGGATGATTTTTGCTGACATATTCGACGCCTTCCGGCGCACCGACAAGGCACATCAGCTTAATATTGCGGCAGCCGGCCTTTTTCAGAATGTTGATGGCGTCAGAGGCGCTCCCGCCTGTTGCGAGCATCGGGTCTGTCACGATAGCAAGACGTTCGGATATATCTTCCGGCAGTTTGCAGTAATATAAAACGGGCTGGTGAGTCTCATGATCACGGTAAAGCCCAATGTGACCAACCTTTGCGGCAGGCTCTATTTTTAAAAATCCGTCGGCCATGCTGAGTCCGGCACGCAGAATCGGTACAACGGCAAGTTTTTTGCCGGATATCATCTGCGCTTTCATCGGTGCGATAGGCGTTTCAATCACGACGTCCTCAAGCGGAAGGTCGCGTGTTATTTCATATGACATGAGCATTGAAATTTCGTATAAAAGCTCACGGAACTCCTTAGTTCCTGTGTTTTTGTTGCGCATTATTGTCAGTTTATGCGTTATTAGAGGATGATTGATTACATGTAACATCACTAAATCCGGCCGCTTTTGGCGGCTTGTCCTTTCCGAAAATGGAGGTTATTTGGCCTTTGTATTTTGCCTTATTCCCTAAAGTATTATATCCCTGGGGAAGTGCCAATTCAAGTGGAAATGCTCGATTTACCGCATTTATCAGAAAATTTCGTCTAAAATACATAAATATTTGCTTATTATTTTCTCAATGTCCTATTGGGATGTCATTTACATCGGTGGCATCATATGATATAATCACCAGCATATTAAAGAATAATTCCGACATCGTTTAAATTGCAATAAATATTACAGGTGATTATTATGAAAAAACTGCGTGCTGGAATAGTTGGTGCGACAGGCATGGTCGGACAGCGTTTTGTTGCGCTTCTTGAAAACCACCCATATTTTGAAATATCCGTACTTGCTGCAAGCGAGCGTTCGGCAGGCAAGACGTATGCCGAAGCTGTCGGCGGGCGATGGCGTATCGATGTTCCGATGCCGGACAGCGTAAAAGATATGATAGTGCTTGACGGCGCTGATGTTGAAAGTGTTGCCGATAAGTGTGACTTTATATTCTGCGCCGTATCGATGGGAAAGGATGAAGTACGCGCGCTTGAAGAAGCTTATGCTAAAACAGAAACACCTGTCGTATCAAACAACTCCGCAAATAGGTATACCCCGGATGTACCTATGCTTATACCTGAGATAAACGACTCTCACCTTGACGTTATTGCTTATCAGAAAAAGCGGCTTGGTACAACCCGCGGTTTCATATGTGTAAAACCCAACTGCTCAATACAAAGCTATGTTCCGCTCCTAACGCCGCTTCTTAAATATACACCGACACGTGTTATCGTATCGACATATCAGGCTATATCCGGCTCAGGGAAGAGTATTGACGAAGTTCCGGAGATGCACGACAATGTAAAGCCGTATATATCAGGCGAAGAGGAAAAGAGCGAGCGCGAACCGCTGAAGATATGGGGAGCTGTCGAAGGTGGACTTATCGTTGATGCGAAAAAGCCAGTCATATCGGCGCACTGTGTACGTGTACCGGTAACAGACGGTCATCTTGCGACAGTATCGGTTGAATTTGAAAACAAGCCTGAAGCTGCGGAAATAATTGAAGCATGGAATTCCTACCGCGGAAAACCCCAGCTCCTTTTACTCCCGAGTGCGCCAAAGCAGTTTATAACATACATCGATGAAGCCGACAGGCCGCAGACAGCGCTTGATAGAAACATATACGGCGGTATGGGAATAACAGCGGGACGTCTGCGCCCGGACAATGTGTTCGATTACAGGTTCGTCGGCCTTTCGCACAACACACTTCGTGGTGCGGCAGGCGGCGGTGTGCTTTCGGCTGAGCTTCTTTACCGTGAAGGTTATCTTGAAGCGAAATAATAGTATGAATTTAGGCAGGTTAAATAAAATTCTATCGAAATTTCATAAAATTTTATAAAATATTCACTGTCGATATTCATTTTTAGCAAAAAAATGGTATAATTAATTAACGGCGCGGAGCGCCGCGCCGTAATACTGACAAAGGCGGTATTACAGATGAAAATCAGGATAGTCGGCAGACAAATGGATGTTTCGGATGATTTGAAAGAACTTGTCGCAAAAAAACTAAAGAAGTTTGATAAGTTCTTCAATGACAATGCTGAAGCAGTCGTAACTTTCAACCGCAGGCATAATCAGGAATGCCTTGAAATTACGATTTCAGCAAATGGCACTCTCTACCGTAGTGAAGAGAAAAACGAAACGTTTAACAATGCCCTCGACGAATGCATCGAATCTATCGAGAGACAGATTCGGAAAAACAAGACCCGCCTTGAAAAAAGGCTGCGCGCTGGTGCTTTTGAAGCGATGGACAGCAAATACTTTGATGTGGAGGAAGAAAAAGAATTCCACATCAGGACAAAAACCTTCCCCTTCAAGCCTATGACTCCGGAGGAAGCTATCCTGCAAATGAACCTTTTGGGTCATCAGTTCTTTGTTTTCGTCGATTCGCAAACTGAGGACACATGTGTCGTTTACAAACGTCTTGATGGCGACTACGGTATGATAATGCCCGAAAAATAATTAAAATATGCTATCTTATCGATATAATCTGACAGTATTGCTGAGTCAGCGTATATGTTTTGATTAACGTATTTTAATATAATAAGATCGGGGGATGCTGTTTTGCAGCGTCCCCTGATTTTTTACTTTTCATTTTCACAGTTGCCGACAAAATGTATGTAAAATGCTATCAAATTACATTTATACGATTGACCGTTACCGTATTTTAATGTATAATTAACAGTGTATTAAAAATTATGGCTACTGTCATAAAAATACGGAGGGTAATAAAACAAGGTGAAAAAACTGATTTTTGTCCTTGTAACCGTAATTATCGCGGTGTCCCTTTCGGTTACAATTGGTGCAGCCGACCTTACCGGTGTGCTTACCGCATACAAGGATAATGATGAAGCCACTCTCAAAGGCTACTCCTTCGACAACCCTATCCAGTCGCAGTCGTGGCCAATACCGGATGAGTTGCGTATTGAATTTGACCTGACAGTTACAGGGCAGACTAACCCATACGCAACAATATTCTGCTTCAATAACAGGGATGGTTTAGGCCGTTTCCTCTTTACAATGGGAGCGGGGCTCTTCTTTAACAACTGGAGCGGTTACTGGTTTGATGCCGGCGTTCATAATTCTGTTTACGATGATCTTCTTGCCGAGTATTCCGGTTCCACGGTACACATCGTCATAAAAATAACAGAAGACGATTTTTCAGTCAGCTTTGACGGTGATGTTGTGTACGATTCCGCATACTTAATGGAGAATTTAAACAGCACCGGTGCATTTTACGGCGAGGGATTGACAGAAGAATATTTATCTGTCATAACATTTATCTGCCTGCGCAACAAGCTCGATTTCGGTTTTAACGAATGGTGGACAACGCTTGGCGTAGACGATACAAATGCCGATATTGCTGATTTTAAAATTTTCTGCGATGATCAGTTAGTAGCGACATATTTTATCGGTGGCGAGGTTGGCAATAATCAAATAAACTCACCTCCTGTTGAAACGGAACCTGAAACATCGCCCGATGAGGAGGAAGACTCGACACCCGTAACAGAGCCGGAAACAGAGAACCCACAGGAAAACACGGATACTGATAATAAAGCAACGGATACATCACCTGAGAGTGACAGTGGCGAAGAAGGCAAAAAAGGCTGCGGCTCAACGCTTGGCGTAAGCGCAGTTATCACCACATTCGTGTGCATTTTTGGCACTGCCATGATAAGAAGAAAAAACGACTAAGATAGTACCAAAAGCCGCGCAGGGCGCTTTACGCCCCGCGTGGCTTTTTTGTTTTTTGCGCATTTTATCGCATATTGTCGCAAAATATGCTAATTAATATATTGTTTACAATTGGATGTGGGTTTTTTTACCCCGGTGCTTGACAAAAAGTCAATGCAGTGGTAGATTAATAAAGAAGTTAGCACTCATGTGCAAAGAGTGCTAACAATGCACAAAACAAAACACAAATATACGCAAGTATGATGTGTGAGAACAAATATTATGATATGAAAAGGGGGGTCGAAAATGGCGCGTTCACACGATAATCAAAGTGATAAACTTTCGGAGCGTAAAAAGTTAATACTTCGTGCTATAGTCGATTCCCATGTAAAAACAGGGGAACCTGTCGGTTCAAAAGCCTTAACGCATTACCACGGTTTAAACTACTACTCGTCGGCTACGATACGAAACGATATGTACGAGCTTGAGCAGGCCGGTTACCTTGAGCAGCCGCATACATCAGCAGGCCGAATACCGTCTGAGCGCGGTTACCGCTTTTATGTTGACTGGCTGCTTGAGCGGTATCAGATGACAGCGCGCGAGATAAGCGAGCTTAACGCAATTCTTTCCGCTAAGATGTCGGAGCTTGACAAGATTCTCGAATATGCCACGAAATTAGTCAGCGAGATGACGAAGTATACCGGTCTTGCTGTAAAGCCACCGAGAGATATAGTTACCGTTTTGCGCTATGAAGCTATTTGTCTCGATGAGTACAACCTGCTTCTTATAATAATGTTTACTGAGGACGACATCCGCACGATGCGTGTC
>LFTK01000066.1:1437-15847 GCA_001513385.1 Clostridiales bacterium DTU064 | reverse complement strand
ACCGAAATATGCGGTGGTAAATATCTGTACCCGCTCATTCCCTTTAACGGCGGCGCTTTAATGCGTATTATCATCCGTCATAAAAAGCAAAATCAAGATCAGAACAGCTAAAAAAGAAAACTGGGGAGCGTCAATGCTCCCCGTTTTTATCGCACGTTATTGTTTCTTTTGTTTAAAATACTGATAAAAGTAACACGGAATCATACCGTTATAAAGTTTGCGCACTTTATCAGCACGTGCGCCGTAAAGACGCTCAAAGTTCTCGTGGGATGTGAGAATGTATATCTGCCATCTGTCAAGCTTCTTGAAATGCTCACCCATCCGGCGGTATAGCTCCTCTACCTCAGAAATTGTAGATATGCGCTCGCCATAAGGTGGGTTTGTCACAATCGTACCACGCCGCCCACCGGTTTCTATCGTCAGCGCATCGCGAACAAACGTGCGCACAATGTCACCGACACCCGCACGTCTGACATTTTCGGATGCAATTTCAATGCTTGACGGGTCAATATCCGATGCATACGCTTCAAATTTCGTGTTTTTTACGCTGTCTTTTGCTTCTTCGCGCGCAAGTCTCCAAGCAGACTCTGGAATGAACGGAAAAACCTCGGCTGAAAAATGACGATTTGCACCGGGCGCTATATTTTTCATAATCATTGCAGCTTCAATAGCTATCGTTCCTGAGCCGCAAAACGGATCCCAGAAAAGCACTTCCTCGCGGGGCCTTGACAGCTTCGCAAGTGACGCGGCAAGCGTTTCGCGAAGCGGTGCTGAAACCGATGCCGGACGGTATCCGCGTTTGTGAAGCGGTGTTCCGCTTGTATCAATCATAAGATAAGCGCGGTCGCGGAAAATGAAAAAATCAACCTGAAAAAGTATGCCTGTTTCCGGTAAAATATCTGTGCGATGGGCGGCAAGCAGCCTGTTGGCGATTGATTTTTTTATAATCCTCTGGCAATCGGGCACTGAAAACAGCTTGCTCTTAATCGAGTGTCCTCGTACTGGGAATTTATCATCATAACCTATATAATTTTCCCACGGCATTGCTGCAACGCCGTCAAAAAGGTCTGAAAAACTCTCCGCAGCACAAGAACCTACTTCAATATAAAGCCGCTCGGCATATCGAAGCCAGATATTGCATCTGGCGGCGGCGTTTTCATCTCCGGTGAAAAAGACGCGCCCGTCTATCGTTTCCCTGCGCTTGTATCCAAGTGCGTCAATTTCTTCACCAAGCAAATGTTCAAGGCCAAAAAGGCACGTCGCGACGTAATTGTATGTCATAATATAGCTTTATCCTGAATATAAAAAAGATTCGGAGGACGAATTTGTCCTCCGAATTAATTATACCGCCGTTTTGACGATTTATCAACGCTTATATAAAACTGTTGCCGTTGATTATTTGCATTTTTTTGATATAATTATTTTACTGACATATATGAATTTTATTTACCGGATAGTCCTTTAATAAAGCCATTTACATCTGCCGAGCATATGTCTCCTGCTACAACCCTGTTGCGGTAAACGAGTATATTTGCATAAACCGTACCATTATAGTTCGGGTAGTTTAAAACTCTATAAGTGTAGCGGGTCATATCTCTGTTTTTATACTTTGACAAATCAAGTCCCTGCTGCTTTTGTATTGCGTTATAACTTTCAAAGACACGGTCAAACTCGGCAGGAATTGTCACTTTTGCTTCTTCTACAGGCTCGGGATCAACCTCCCAACCAAAGCTTTGTAGAAATGCTATGCGGTCCGCATTTGTCTTTACTTTTTCAAAGCTGATTGATTCTTTAACTTCAACTTCCGCGGGTGCAACCTCTGTGCCGCCCGCTGGCTGCTGTGCCTTCGGAATGAAGACAATGAGCGCCGCTATCGTCAATACGGCAAGCCCAATAAGGCTGAAAAATTTGATAGTATTTGCGCGAACGGCGTAGATAAACATAACTGTCCCCTCCGGATTGATAATCTTCTACGGAATGTATATGAAATACTGCGACTTATTATGACGGCAAAATAAAAACCACAGGAGAAATAATATAAAAATGACAGAAGACTTAAAAAAACTAACAAGCGGATGTTCATGCGGTAAAAAACATTCGCTCTCAACCCGTGATATTTTCGTTGGTGCCGGCGCTACACAAAAACTTATCGATTATATAAAAGATAAATATGACGCCACGTCCGCTCTCATTGTATGTGATGCTAACACTGAAAAATATGCGCGCCCGTTAGCCGACGCGCTCGGATGCCGAACTTTCACGCATGTTGCAGACGCACGCGCAAATGAAATTGAAACCGCCCGTCTTACATCATACATAAAATCAAACTCACTTAAAGTTTCCGTTGCCGTCGCCTGCGGCTCCGGATGTATTCACGACATAACGCGATATTGCGCATATGAAAACGGATTTCCATTCATCTCATACCCGACAGCGGCAAGTGTCGATGGCTTTGTGTCCGGTGTTGCGGCAATGACAATGCACGGACAAAAGCTGACATACCCGTCGGCTTCACCGGATGCCTTGTTTGCTGACGATGACGTTTACTCAGAAGCCCCGCGTCGCCTGACAGCGTCCGGTGTTGGTGATATCATCGGTAAGTTCACCGCTCTTTTTGATTGGGAGATAGCCCATATGATTATAGGTGAACACCTCTGCCCTGAGATTGCTTCTCTCATGCGCCAGGCTCTCAATGGCGTTTACAACGCCGCGTCTGAGGTGGGTGGCGCTGACTCAAAAGACTTCCCGCGCCGGGTTATGGACTGTCTTATTTTATCCGGCCTTGCGATGCAGCTGATGGGAAACTCGCGTCCTGCGTCCGGTGCCGAGCACCATATGGCTCACTTCTGGGAAATGCACGTTGCAAATCCGCCGACAGATGCTTTGCACGGCGAAAAGGTTGGCGTTGCCACAATCCATGTGTTGCGTCGCCTTGAAGCCCTGCGCAACTCACATCTACCTCAAATTGATATTGATATTGCCCATGTGTTTGATAAAAACAGAGTTCAAAGCATTTATGGCGAGCTGACCGACGGGATAATTAAAGAAAATCTGCCCGGTGGTAAAAATGAATATAGCTCATCTGTGCTTTATAACATAAGCCCTGACTGTCTTATTAAAAATGAAAAACAAATCATGGAGCTTTTAGCCGGCCTGCCGTCATCTGAAGAAATCACCCGCGTGTTGCACGGATGCGGCGCACCGACAACTTTAGGTGAAATTGACCTTCCGCAAGATAAACCGTTTGAAGACGTATCAGCTATATACTCTCCATATGTACGCAACCGACTGACGCTTATGAAAATAATATCAGCGAATTTGGTTACGCGTGGTGAAGTATGAGTTATGAAATATCCGAGGATTGCTATCACCGGTACGGATTCTTCTGCCGTAGCGCAGGCGCATAAAAAGCTTGCATACTCCGATATTTTCACAACAATAATTCATCCCGATGAAATAAAAAAGGCATCGGCAAATAACGATTTGATAATCCTGCTGGCGACACCCGGGGGTCGTTATTCCGATGCCTGCATATGCCGCCGCGTTTCTTTAAAGAGCGGCGTGCGTATTGTTGTGATTATCGGAAAGGATGCGGAAGCGCCATCCCCGCTTGGGATATACGCAAGTATTGTTGTTCTGTGTGATGAAAAAGACGCAGTTAGCACTATTCATTCGATAATATCGCGTGACTTTGGCTTTGATACTGTTGAGCTGCGATGTGGACGAATGCTTGTCGACACTGAAATTAAAGAGTACTATTACAATGGTGCCCGGTTTAAGCCAACACCGACTGAAGGCGCTATAATACGGTTTTTGTGTGTATTTAACGACGCGCCTGTCCCCGCTGAAAAAATTGCATCATACATTGGCTGCTCGTCATCATCCGTTATAGTGCACATACATGCAATAAATGAAAAAACTCGTGAAATTACTAAACGCTACGCTATTGACAATAAAACCGGTGTCGGATATTTCATAAAATAATGTAAGAAAAAATAATACGGCGGCGGGATGCATCCCGCCGCCGCTGTTTTATTATGTGTTATCAAAGTTGCCCGAGGAGTTTCGATAAAAATGCATACATTCTCTCGCACGAGGCAAGATCAAGCCTTTCATCGGGCGTATGTTCATCATATGTCGCGCATCCTGTCGCTACAATGTCCATATCTGGTACAAACGATTTTATAAGACCACATTCAAGCCCGGCATGAACGCCAATGACGGGCAGCTTTTTGCCGAACATTTGCTCATATAAATTAACAAATGTATCGCGCAGGGGCGATGTTTTTTCATATGCCCAACCAGGGTAACCGGAGCTGTGGCGCACGCGGAATCCGCACTTTTTTGCTGTTGCCGTGAGCTCACGCTTCATTTCCATAAGATCGCTGACCTCTGATGACCGTGCTGAAATGCGAATCCTCATACGGTCGCCATCTATGTTTATAACTGCGCAGTTCTGCGACGTCTTTACTAAATCAATATCGTCGCACATTGAAATTACGCCGTTTTTTATGCTTGATAAGAATGTGAGAAGCGAGTCTGTCAATTGCGGCGAAGGTGTTTTTCCTGAGAATTCTCCCGGATTTGCTTTAACGTAGAATCCCGCATCATCTGCTGAAAGTTTCTTTTTAACTTCCGCCGCAATGACGCTTACTGCCACCACTGCTGCGCGTGCATCATTTACAGCAAGCGTTGTCGTACAGTCGCGAGGGATGGCGTTTTCCTTGCTTCCGCCATCCATTTTTATAATGAATGCCGGCTGTGTTTCACGCAGTTTTTTTATTATTTCAGCGGAAATCAGAATAGCGTTTCCTCGACCTTTATCTATGTCAATGCCTGAATGGCCGCCTGCCAACCCGCCGACAGTAAGATCAAGCACATCCCCGTAGTAAGGGATACGTCTGAATGATGTATATATACCTGAGCGGTTACCGCCTGCACATGAAACGACGACGTGTTCTGCCCCGGCATCAATATTTATCATGCGGCGTGCGTGAATCTTTGTATAGTCAAAGTTTTTTGCGCCATTCATGCCAACTTCTTCATCCGCTGTGAAAAGGCACTCAAGCTCCGGCGTAGAAAGCTCCGGATCGGAAAGAAGCTGAAGCATTATAGCAACGGCAATTCCATCGTCCGCGCCAAGCGTCGTTCCGTCAGCGGTGACATAACCGTCACGCACAATCAGTTTTAGTCCATCACGGGTAAAATCATGATTTGATTCCGGTGTCTTTTCACACACCATGTCAAGATGTCCCTGCAGTAAAACGGGCGGCCTGTTCTCGTAACCGGGAGATGCCTTCCGGCGCACGAAAACATTATTTGATAAGTCCCGGCAAACGTAATGCCCCAGGTCAGACGCAAATTTTGCTACATAATCTGCTATTTTACGCTCATTTCCCGAGCCGTGAGGGATTGCGCAAATATCCTCGAAACGCTCGAAAAGTCCTTTTGGTGTATATCCATTTATTACATAATTGCTCATTTTAAAGCTGCACCGTCCGTTTTGCAAAATTAAAAGCGGTAGTAAACCGCATCTATAACTAATTATATCACTTGCAAGTAAAAAAATGCAACACAAGTGAGCCACAGGACTCAATAAATTGAGTTAATTTTAATAAAATTGACAACTGTGTTTTTACATAATGACAAATTGCAATTTATATGATACACTTATATATGGATAAATGCGGATTTACACATTTTTCAAATGTGCAAGCTCGGAGTACGCAATTGATTAAGTATTTACTTGATAAAGTGATAAGCAAAAGCGGCAAAACTGCCGCTGTTATACTTGCCGCCGGTCGCGCAGAACGCTTCGGCGGGGGCAAGCAATTTGCGCGCATTTTAGGTGTGCCTGTTCTTGCCCGGACAATACTTGCTTTCGATTCATGTACAGTTATAGATGAAATAGTTATTGTAGCTTCAGCAGAAGATGTGCCGATGTGCCGCGAGCTTGTCACGCGCTACGCTTTTAAAAAGGTAAAATGCGTCGTTGCAGGTGGTGAAACGCGGTTTGAATCGGCTTTACGCGGGTTTGAGGCAACATCACCTGATATTTCATATGTTGCCATTCACGATGGCGCTCGTTGTCTCATACTGCCTGAGCAAATTGAACGCGTTTGCCGCGAAGCATATCGTCACCGTGCCGCCGCTGTCGCAACTCCGGCACTTGACACGGTAAAGATTGCTGATAAAAATGGTTTTATATCTGAAACGACTGACAGAGAACGCGTGTGGCTCGCAGGAACACCGCAGGTTTTTTACGCGAACCTTTACCGGGCCGCTGCTTATACCGCAAAGGAAGCTGATTTTTCGGCTACCGACGATGCTATGCTTGCGGAACGCATAGGTTTTAAGGTTAAGCTTGTCGATATTGGCCGTGACAATATAAAAATCACATATCCTGCTGACATCGCAATAGCTGAAGCAATATTAAAAGAGCGCAGACGTAAAGCGACAGATAATACTATCAAAAAGACTTTTATTGTACATCGTCGCGGTGTAAAACAAAAAAGCGGACAAGCTTCTGGCACCTGATCTTATCGCGAAATAAATACAGAAGGAACATGAAAAAAGTATGAGTTTTCGTGTTGGACATGGTTACGACGTGCACCGGTTTGAAGAGGGGCGCCCGCTATGGCTTGGCGGTGTTCATATCAAGGATCACCCGGGACTTGCCGGTCATTCCGATGCCGATGTTGTGATTCATGCGATAATAGACGCCATCCTCGGTGCTGCCGGTCTTCCCGATATAGGAACTGTTTTCCCTGACAACACCGATGAGTTTAAAGATATATCAAGCTCCATTCTTCTTTCGCGTGCTGTTTCCCTTGTCAGTGAATCCGGCTATAAAATAATAAATATAGACGCAACAATAATTGCCCAGACACCAAAGCTGGCTCCGTATATCGCTGATATGCGAGAAGCCGTTGCAAGTGCCGCAGGTATATCACCGCGGGATGTGAATATCAAGGCTACAACTGAGGAAGGCCTTGGTTTTACGGGCGCTCGACTTGGCATTGCGGCTCACGCCGTATGTCTTATTGAAAGTTTATAATTTGTCAGACACTTATTTTCAATTAATACAATTTCTTTGTAGTAACATTAAAGGGGTAAAAAGAGCAGCTCCGTTGAAATCGATTTAAAATAAAGGTATATAAACCAGCTCGGCGGGGAGNNATGAAGCACAGTGCAAAGCACCCTGCCCCACATTTCCCCGCCGTATATAAAGCGCGGCGCCTTGGCTGTTTTTTATCCCATACGACCTTTACTTTTCAATTCTTTTCCTCCTCAGCGCCGCGCGAATTGGAACAGAAAAGACCGGGTTTTCCGGTCCCGATAACAGCATATGGACACACAGCCAACATGACACCACACGACAAAAGACCCATAATATGCAAATTTGCAATTCCCGTGCCGCTGAGTAAAAACATAGCGCCTAAAACGATAAAAAAATATACAATTTCACTATAAAAATTTTTTTACCCGTTGAGGTAGTTTTGTCATGATATTTCTTTCCCCATCGATTCTTGCCGCGAATTTCACAATGCTCGGTGAACAAGTTGCCGCAGCGCAAAAAGGCGGCGCTGATTTTATCCATATTGATGTAATGGACGGACACTTTGTTCCGAATATCAGCATTGGATTTCCGGTAATTGAATCGCTTGTCAAACACTTCAGCATACCGCTTGATGTTCATTTAATGATAAGCAACCCTGAAAAATATGCGACACGTTTTTGTGAAGCAGGAGCAGATTATCTTACGTTTCATTTGGAAACGATGAAGAATCCCGCCCCGCTTATCAACGAAATACGTTCACGCGGTGTTCATCCGTCGCTTTCGTTACGTCCTGCCACACCGATTGAAGCAGTTTTCCCTTATCTTGATATAATCGACATGGTACTTATAATGACTGTTGAGCCGGGATACGGCGGACAATCTCTTATTCCATATACTCTTGATAAGGTTCGAGCTTTACGCGCTGAAGCTGACAGACGTGGCCTTCATGATTTTAAAATTGAAATCGATGGCGGTGTCAGACTTGAAAACATTGCAGTGACAACTGAAGCCGGCGCAAATGTCATAGTTATGGGAACGGCTGTTTTCAGCGAACATGACATCCCCGCAGCACTTGATAAGCTAAGAAAAGAAGCACAGCGCGGCGCCGAGTTGCGAAACAAAGCATAAAACTGTACTTATCAGACACAAGCGGCATATAAGTGTAAAAGAAAATAAAAAACGCTCTGTGATTGCAAACATACAGAGCGTTTTTATTATATGATATAAGCTCACTATTGCTAAACGGTTTAGTTTGGCTCAAGCGTAAAGTGGAATTCACAATAACTGCCGTACTCGCTTTTAACATCGATTGTCTCGCCGTGAGCGTCAATTATAGATTTTACGATATATAGTCCAAGACCAACACCTGTCTTGTCAAGTCCACGGCTCTTGTCACTCTTGTAAAAGCGTTCAAATATAAACGGCAAGTCTGCTTCAGCAATGCCCTGTCCTTCGTTATAGACATAAACATGAATTTTACGCGCGTATGACCTTATCGTTACGCGAAACTTTCCGCCCTCACGTGAGAATTTCACGGCATTATCGCAGAGATTATAAAAAATCTGGTGAATAGCATCGCGGTCGGCACTGACATACATATTTTCATGGTCACAGTTAAACTCAACAATGAGTTTCTTATCGTTTATGCGAGATTCCATTGAAATTAATATTTGTCTTGCCATCTCGCATATATCAAATGCAGTTTTTGTAAACTTGCGCTCGCCTGCCTGCATACGGGTTATGTCAAGAAGCGTCGTCACAAGGCGTGATAAGCGCTTGACTTCGTTGCTGATGATATTAAGGTAATACTTCTCCTGTGACGGTGGTATAGCACCGTCAAGTATGCTGTCGATGAAACCGGATATTGTTGTCATCGGAGTGCGCAGGTCGTGAGATACGTTCTCAAGGAATGTATTTCTCATTTCCTCAAGGTGAGCAAGTGAGTTTGCCATATTGTTAAAGGCGGAAGCAAGCTCTGCTACCTCATCGTGCCCTACGACAGGCACGCGCACATCAAAATTGCCGGCTGCAAAGCTTTTTGCCGCATTTCGCATTGATTTAATAGGACTGATGACACGGTCGCTTATAAAATAAACGGCGATCAACGCGGCCAGCATTATCCATAGACTCGATAATACAACGGTTTTTATAATTGAATCTAAAACAGCATCAGCAAGGCCGGCATTTGTTGAGCATGCGAAAGAGATACCGACGACTGCATTATCTTTTTTAACTACAACACCGCAAACAATTAAATTTTTACCGAATATCGGGTCATCTTGAGTTGGCTCAAATAAATAATAGCTATTTTTTACAACATTATTTAATATGTCATGTGATACCTTAATGTTATCTTCTATATCTTTTGGGAGACCGTCACCTTTGTTAAATAGCACAACACCATTGGTATCTGTGACAAGAAACGACATATGATTTGCAAAGTTAAGCATTGTTCTAAGGCTTGTACTTATTGTAACCGGCGAACCTTCACAAAGCCTTTCAAGTGAATAGTAAAATAAACTTTCATTGAGCCTATCTTCAAGATAGCTGCTGAAAGCAAGCGCTGCGCGCGTTATTTCAAGGTTTTTGGCGTTGTCCGAATAGTTACCGATGAGTGTTGATATAATGGAGAGCTGTATTATAAAGCTGATTATAATAATCAGCATGAATACAGTTATATATTTCGTAAATACGCTTCGAAACATCGCGCACCCCTATCATTTCACAACGGGCGCGCGATATGCCCGCACGCCCGTTTAAAATAATGATATATTACTGGAATACTTCAAACTTATATCCGACGCCCCAGACAGTCTTGAGTGTCCATTTATCAGAAACACCCTCAAGTTTTTCACGCAGACGCTTTACATGGACGTCAACAGTGCGCGAGTCGCCAAGATAATCAAAGCCCCATACCTTATCAAGAAGCTGGTCACGCGTAAAGACGCGGTTGAAATTGGATGCAAGGAAGTATAATAGCTCAAGTTCCTTAGGCGGGATGTCAACAGCCTTGCCTTTCAGTTTAAGCTCATACTTCTGAAGGCTTATTTCGATGTTATCGAATTTGATAACTTCTTCATCTGATGTACAGTCATGAGCAGAATAGCGGCGCAGAACTGCTTTTACGCGCGCCGATAGTTCTTTCATGTCAAAGGGCTTGACAACAAAGTCGTCAGCACCAAGCTCAAGGCCAAGTACCTTGTCAAATACTTCACCCTTCGCTGTTATCATGATGACGGGCTTGCTTGATATTTCACGTATCTCACGGCAAACCTGCCAACCATCTTTTTTAGGTAGCATTATATCAAGCAATACAAGATCAGGTTCATAAATCTTAAAATAGCTGATCCCTTCAACTCCGTCATTTGCTGTTTTAACTTCATAGCCCTCGTTTTCAAAATATAAACGTAATAAATCACAAATGTTGACATCATCGTCAACTACAAGAATTTTCGTTCCCATAAATATGTCCTTTCCCTTTCATAGCGTTATTTAATGTATGAGGGCGGAATTTGTACATAATATTAACTTAATCATAACATATTAATTCCGCTTTGTAAACCATATTATTTAATTTTGTAAAGTATTTGAATATACAAAGTGAATATTGACATTTATTCACCAAATTATGCTTGCGATTAACACTATTTTATTATATAATTACTATCTGACGGCGCAATGTGCCAATTATGATTTTTTTGTGAAATGTTTTTATATAGATGTTCACATTATACATTGAAAGGTCAAAAGTAAAATGAAACTCGGAATCGTAGGTCTGCCAAACGTCGGGAAAAGTACGCTTTTTAATGCGCTTACGTCATCCCGCGCCGAGTCAGCTAACTATCCGTTTTGTACAATCGAACCAAATATAGGTGTTGTTGCTGTTCCGGATGAACGGCTTGACTATCTTGCTTCACTTTACAACCCCGCGCTTTATACGCCTGCTGTCATAGAATTTGTAGACATAGCCGGGCTTGTCCGCGGTGCATCCCACGGTGAGGGACTTGGGAATAAGTTTTTATCTCACATACGCGAGTGCGACGCAATAATTCACGTCGTCCGTTGCTTTAGTGATGATAATATTATCCATGTTGATGGCGATGTTGATCCCATACGCGATCTTAATACCATTAATACAGAGCTTTGCCTTGCGGATATAGAAACAACAGAACGTGGGCTTGAAAGAGTAAAAAAGGCAGTAAAGGGCGACAAATCGCTTGAGGCTGACATTGTAGAGATTGAAAAACTCGTACAGTGGCTGTCCGAGGGAAACCCTGCACGAACTTTTACCCCTGAGGAGACTAAAGCAAACGTAATTTCAACTATATCGCTTCTTACGGCAAAACCTGTTATATACGCTGCTAATATCGGTGAGGATGAAGTTGGCGGTGGATATAATAATAACCCCGGTTATCTTGCGCTAAAGAAAGTAGCGGACGCCGAGGGCTCTGAGGTTATTCCGATTTGCGCCAGCATTGAGGCTGAAATCGCGACTCTTGATAAAGAGGACAGAAAAGTTTTCCTCGAAGATCTCGGGCTTAAAGAAAGCGCTCTTGATAGGCTTATAAAATTAAGCTATTCCACTCTCGGCTTAATCAGCTTTTTAACAGCCGGGCCTAAAGAAGTTCGCGCATGGACAATTAAGCGCGGCACAAAGGCTCCGCAAGCCGCAGGGAAAATACACAGCGACTTTGAGCGTGGCTTCATACGGGCGGAAGTTGTCTCATTTGATGCGTTGCGCGAATGCGGGAGTATGGCTGTTGCAAAAGAACGCGGTCTTGTTCGCAGCGAAGGAAAAGACTATGTTATGGCTGACGGAGATGTAGTTCTCTTCCGTTTCAACGTATAGTTTTTATTTAACACCGAAGGGACTTTTGCTATGATTAAGATTCTTTTTCAAGGCGACAGTATAACTGACGCAGGACGTGACAGGCAAAATCCACGCCATCTCGGTGGCGATGCAAGTTATCCGCTTTACGCGGCGGAACATGTCCGCCGTCTCTTCCCTGATGTTGAATTTGATTTTTTCAACCTCGGCATCGGCGGCGATGAGCTATGGCAGCTTGAAGCGCGTTGGCAGCGTGACTGCATAGATTATTCGCCGGATATTGTGTCTGTTCTCATCGGAATCAACGACACATGGCATCGCGTAAACCAGAAGCGCGAGTTTGTGCCTGATGACGAGTGGGGCGATATGTACGCCCGTATGTTGAGCGAAGTTAAAGAAAAAACCGGCGCAAAAATTATCATTATAGAAGAGTTTCTTCTTTATGTGCCCGATAAAGAGGCAGCCTTCCGTCCTGATGTAAACAATAAAATAGGCGTCACGCGCGCTATCGCCCGCCGCTTTGCTGATGCTTATGTGCCGGCTGACGGAATATTTGCCGCAGCTTCTGTTAAAGCACCGCCAACACACTGGGCAGCAGATGGCGTTCACCCGACACCGGACGGCGCACGTCTTTTAGGTGCGGCATGGGCTGAAACAGCAGCCCCGATAATCAGAGAGCTAATAGAGAAAAAATCAAAGTAAACATTAAAATTATATTAAAAAAAGCAACACCGCAAGTAAAGCAATTACATTCTTACAAAACAAAACTCAAGCTCGCGTATATGAGCTTGAGTTTTTGCTTTTATTATATATTTGCTTTAACATCACCTCGATCTGCTTTTTTCAGTTGTTTAAAAAAGCATAAGGTGTATTTTGCTTGTGCTGTCATTTTTCCTATTCTGCGCTCATTCGTTTATAATTTTGTCGGCCATTACTTCCGAAAAATCCCTCCATTTCTCAAAATCGACCGACGATTTATATATTTCTTCAAGCGCATCATGGCGGTGTCCCGCCTCAGACAGCTCTTCAAGCGCACCCTCTATAAGTATAGAGCGACACTTGGCAGAAAAACGCAGTTTCCCACGATGGTGCCTTAGATCGTCGCGATCAACAAAGCGATCCATGTTGATGATTGAAACATCACCATTAGTTTTTCTGCCGCTTATGCTTCCCTCTTCGCTACTTATTACGGCAGCACGGCGTTTATCTGTAAATATATACACATCACAAGAGTGATTTTCAATATAAATAGCTTCATCGCGTTCCGGTGTTAGAGGTGATGGTATACGTACGATGGGAATTCCGATAGCTTTCGCATGCCGGCGCAGTGCCGCTAAAAATATGTATGCAGCGCCATACGGGTCGGCGATTATGTAAACTGACTTTGCCGTTTGCTTGAACGTGTCAAGCGTCACTTCCCCCCGCGTTCCATACGCATGGAGAAACAGCGAACGCTCAATACTATTCTCGCTTTTATTTTTCTTTGAACTTGCGCCGCCGGCTATTTTTTTTATAAGTCGCTGTGCTGATTTATCAATTTTTCTAATATCAACAATTGATAAAACACCACGGCTGATATCTTCATCGGCACAACCGGCACCTGCAAGCAGCCTGTAAGCGCGTCCGTAAGACTCAGAAATCCGGGCATTGAGAACTTCGATTTCGGCTCTCCGCTGTCGCAGCGAAGATTTATCCCAGAACTGACCGAGATCAATTATTTCGCCACATGCTCCGGGAAGCGAAGGCTCACATGCGTGCGGCGGCGTTCCGTCGAGAACAGCGATACCCGTATCCCGGATGACGATTCCGTCAAGCGACGATGTATCGGATGAACAAAGGAATAAATCTGCCGAGTACCCTTTTTTATGAGCGCGATCAGCTATCATGTCAATAAAAGTGCTTTTCCCTGTGCCGGGGCCACCTTTAATGACATATATACGACGCAGACGTGCAGGATCATAAATTTCAGGGTATAGACTGTAAAAACCGCGGGACGAATTGGCTGCCCCAAAAAAGCCGCGGGCACCCTCCCTGCCCAAAGCACGGTGATAATACATCAATAAAACCTCCGCGGTATTCTGTAACGTATTCATTACAGAATATGCGGAGGTTATGTTTTGGTTCAATTAACTGATAATTTTGCGAATTTGGGCGCATTTTGATACGATTTCACGTAACTCATCGGGCGTAATCGTTTGTCTTGCGTCAAGAAGGGCTTTTGAGGGGTTGTAATGACATTCAATCATTATGCCGTCCGCACCTGCTGCGGCAGCAGCCAAGGCAAGCGGTGCGACAAGATCGGCACTTCCTGCCGCATGGCTGGGATCGACAATTACCGGCAGATGCGTTACCCGCTTTAAATATGGCACGGCAGCGATATCAAGAGTCGCACCGGATGAGCTTTCAAACGTACGTATGCCGCGCTCACATAGGATTACAGCATCGTTTCCGCCGGAGAGTATATATTCGGCTGCAAGGAGAAGTTCATCAACCGTGCAGCCAAAGCCGCGCTTTAACAGCAC
>LFTK01000066.1:0-1321 GCA_001513385.1 Clostridiales bacterium DTU064 | reverse complement strand
GATTCAGACGTCAGCTCCGTGACGACAGGAATACCATACATCTCCTTAATCTTCATTAAAAGCTCAAGACCGTCTTTACCAAGCCCTGAAAACGAATATGGAGACGTGCGTTGTTTATATGTCCCCGCCCTGAATATAGAGGCGCCGGCGTCACGAACTGCGGCAGCCGTTTTATAAAGCGACTCGCCGGCTTCCGCTGCACATGGGCCTGCTATTACGGTAAATGAGCCGTCCCCGACAGGCACTCCTCCCACGTCGACAACTGTTCTCCCACCGCCGTTATAAGCGGCAAGCGGATATCTTTTAGACGCATCTCTGAGTTTTATCATTGTATATATCCTTTTCTTTATACGTTTGTTGTGCTATACATATGCCTATTTTTACAATGCTTGATATTATGTAATTGCATATAATTTCATCTTATACAAGATACTTTGCCCGATGCTTGTTATTTATACACCTGCCATGCGCCGGAATAACCTGTAAAACAAGCGTCCGTTTGCATAAATGTAAAGCAGTGTCCGGAACAGCCTTCCACGGTGATAAATAAAAGCGTCATTTTCAATATCATCGGCAGTATCTATGCTCGGATTTATTTTTTCGCCGTAAATATCAGCACTAATTACGGAGTCAGTATTTTCAACAATAGAACTATCACGACTTACGGTTCCACCGAACGGGCCTTCATATACAACATCCCCTGGTAAAAGCCGCTCAAGATCAGATATTGAATAAAACCGCCTTTGCTCAATTCCTTCAACAGCGCCACTTTCAGCGAGAAGTTTTGTTATNNAAGTTTTGTTATATATTCAACGCAGGTATATGCGTTTGGAAGGTTGATTTTGCACCGCAGCGGCACAAGAAGCGCAGATAACGTATTGTATATGTAGCGCTCCTGATGTAAAATCATTTCTTTGATGTGTTTTTTAATTATGGCAAGTTTTTTATCATCTATTTTAATTGAAATGACCTTTATCTGCGATACTTTGTCACCATTTTTAAACCGTCGCTGTGTTTCGATTACAAAACCGCCGTAAAAAGGNNACATGATTATATGGGTATCGGGTAAAATAGCGTATCATGCTCCCCATTTTATAAGGAGTTGACGAAAATACAATATATATATTATTTACGCTGTACGGTTGCATCGTCGTATATCCTCCCCCTCTGCTACGAAATGGCGAACAATATAAATCCAATTGTGTTTATCGCGAAATTAGCCCCCATATGAATGAGCCATGATGAACATATGGAACCGTTTTTTTCGTCAATATAATTAAATATAACGGCGCCGACGAGAAGTCCCGCCATAACCATTATA
>LFTK01000015.1 GCA_001513385.1 Clostridiales bacterium DTU064 | reverse complement strand
GGCATAGCGCTCATACTTGCGCTTTCAAACGGAATTCAGCTTTATATAAACCGCGTGCAAGAGGATACGCTTTCGACATATCCGATAACCCTTGAAGCTGAAACTATTGATTTAACAAGCCTTCTCAAGACGCTGAGCGAGAAATCCGGTGGTAAGACTAAAACGGATGAGGAGCTTGGCAATTATGTGTACGTCAACAATGTCATGTATGACCTGATGAACACGGTCAACAAGACGGCAACGACGAAAAACAACCTGTCCGCGTTTAAAAAATACATTGAAACACCCGATGAAAACGGGAAACTTCCCCTTGATGGCAGTGCAAGCTCAATCAGGTACGAGTACGGAACAGATCTTAATATATATGTCACCGACAAAAACGGCGATATCATCAAAACGGACACTATTTCGATGATTCAGAACATGATGTCGTCAGCCGTTGGCGGTGATTCATCCGGTCTTGGCGATTTTATGAAAATGACAACATCGTCAGGGTCAATGTCAATGTACTCAAGCTTAAAGGTCTGGGAGGAGATGATTCCCCCTGCGAAAGACGAAGATACGGATTTGCTTGTCGGGGGTATTCTCACGGAGCAGTATGACTTGCTTTACGGTGATTGGCCGAAGTCCTACGATGAAGTTGTCCTTATCGTCGATTCTAACAACCAGGTAAACGACCTTGTCCTTTATTCACTTGGCCTTCTCACAGCTAAAGAGATGTATGATTCGTTTATCGCCATTCAGTCAGGTGAGGAAGTATCTCTTGATATCGGACCGTTTACTTTTGAGGAGCTTTGCGATATAACATTCCGTCTTGTGCTGTCGGCAGATTATTATGTTTATGATGATGCGACCGGAACATACGCAAACCTTGCCGACACAGAACTCGGTTTGTCGACGCTTTATAAAAACGGGCTTGAGATAAAGATATCGGGTATCGTCCGCCCCAACCCGGATGCCGTTGCAACAGCAATCGGAGGTGGAATAGGTTACACAACAGCTCTTACCGACTACATTGCAGAAGAGACAGCAACCCGTGATGTCGTCAAGCGTCAGCTTGCAGACAAAGAAACAGATATTTTAACGGGGCTCCCGTTCCCGGATGAGGATGCTGCCGAGCTGACTGACGCTGAAAAGGCAGCGGTTGTGCGCGAATACTTCAAGGGGCTCTCGGCCGCTGAAAAAGCTACTGCTTATACTGAAATAATGGCGGTGCCGTCGGAAGAATATGTTACAGCTACGGTTGAAGAATACATGTCTCATATGACACGTGAGACAATTGAACAGATGGTAGCCGAACAATATCCTCAGTATTCATCCGCAATATCCGAAATGGATGATGAAACGCTTTATGAATATGTAAGAAAAGCTGTTGCTGAGCGTGTAAGGGAGCAGTATTCACAGTCGATCCGTGAGACACTTGGCTCAATGACGACAGATCAGCTTGCCGCTATGCTTGATGCAGCCGAGCTGACGGATGAGCAGTATGCTTATTATTATGACGAGCTGATGCCGAGCGGGTATTCCGAATCGACGTACGAAGACAACCTAAAACTGCTCGGATATATTGATAAAAATAATCCGTCTGTCATTTATATATACGCATCAAGCTTTAGAAATAAGGATGTTATCGCAGACGTAATTGAGAAGTATAACAACAGCGTCCCCGAAGAAGATAAAATTTCGTATACGGATTATGTGAAAATACTCATGTCGTCGATAACGAAAATAATCAATGCTATAACGTACGTCCTTGTTGCGTTTGTAGCGATATCGCTTGTCGTTTCGTCGATAATGATTGGAATAATCACGTATATATCGGTTCTCGAGCGCACAAAAGAGATTGGTATTTTACGTTCGATCGGCGCATCAAAACGCGATATATCGCGTGTCTTCAACGCTGAGACGCTTATTGTCGGGTTTGGTGCCGGAATATTCGGTATCGCGGCAACTCTCCTTTTGATGATACCGATTAATATAATCGTCAGATCGCTAACAGGCATTGCAAATCTGCAAGCCGTCCTGCCGCCGGCAGGTGCCATCATACTTGTCATAATAAGCATGGTACTGACGCTCGTCGCCGGTCTCATACCGTCACGGATAGCGGCAAAGAAGGATCCTGTGGAAGCGCTTCGTACGGAATAATGTGATGTTTCACAGCCTCTTTCAAGGTTTTCTGTTAGACTAATTATTAAATTTTAAAATCAAAATACATCCGGTAAATCATATTTTGCTTGAGTACCGGATGTATTTTTTTGTTTTATTTCATGTATTGCAATTAATCGTTTGATGGACAACTGTTTATATGTATTCAGCTACACCCGGTGTCCGTCAAACCGGGCGGCATCACTTGCATTTTCTCTTACTCATAGTCTGAAGTGATTAAAACTGAACTATAACTGTTGATAAAACAGAAAAACACAAACACCGGAAAGACATCAACAGTTTTATATACAGTGAATGTAAATCGGCATTTAAACAAAAAAATGAAGCTGGCCGGCAAATTACAGCTTTGATTTTTCATAATTATATGGAATGCTTGTCCCTACCAGTACATCTTCAATTTTCTCAATTATCAGCCAATCATCCATATTGGATTGTTTTTCAAAAGGCAGGGGCGGTTCAATGCTCTCAACACCGGTAAACTCAACAAGGCAGATGCACTTCTTGTGCCATCTCTCCTTCTGCTTTTCCGTCAGCGCCAGTTTACTCTCATTTTCAGAAAGCACTTTATTTATTTCTTCTTCCGATAGTTTTACATAGTTTTGTACGGATGTGACGGTTGCTTTAGCGGATACCGCCATTGATCCTTTCTCCATAAAATAGAGAGTTTCCCCTTCAAATACGCGGCTGTGAGGAATCTTTCTGCCGGACGCACCCCGGATTATCATTGTTTTTTTACCTGATAAAATTTTATCAAGAATCCGTTCTCCCTTTTTGCCTGTGTTATCGCAATAAACAACGTGAACCATGTTTTTTTACTCCATATATTATTTTTTATTTTCTGATATAACTGTTTTTCTGTTTCGGTTTTTACCGTTAACTTTTTCGTGGTAGTGTTTGCCTAAATCATTTTAATATTTATGGCTCATAACAAATTATTCTTCTAACATATTCTTACATACGGAGGTAATTTCCGACATACCATCTCATTCCCACAGGAAAAGAACATCATCTCCCCCATTCGGTTTTGCACAGTCTTTATAAAATTCTGTCCTCAGCTACCGGAATTGTCAGTTTCCAAAACCTTACGTAATAAACTTCTCCCTCCACAGCTTCAAAAACTCCAAATCTTTTAAAAAAATCATCAGAAAGCCGTCTTTGATTTTTACCTTGTGATAAAAAGGAAACTCTTGATTAATCTGCTCTATTCCCTCTATATTGTCGCATTCTTCAAACAAAGAACTTTCTCATTTAAAAGCTTCGCTTTTGTGATTATTATAATTACAATGGCATAACAATTATAACAATTGTTGAGTATATTAGCAACGCACATCATGTAATACTACACCATTATGATATTTTGTACCGGCTGCCACAACAACATCACAGATGCGAAAGTTGCTTATAAAAAACTTTGACTTTGACGATGGCTGATTGTAAAGCGCCTTTATGTATCGGTAAGCAAAAAGACGTGGATATATTTGCTGTTAAGTATAAGTCTGGCGTACAGCTGACATGGCGAGATAAGGTTTAATATAAACGAAACACCCTGCGAAAATATAACGCAGAGTGTTTCTGGTAAAATAACTTCTGTCAGACGGGGGCAGTATTTGGATTTCTTCAACCTGATTTTATATATTTTTTTGAATAAGCTATACTTTTTTATCAAATGGCGAGCAAAATGAACTTTCATTTCTTCTTCTGTGCCACTCATTCCAGAATGCAAGATAGCCAGCTCGTTCATACTCATCTTTCGGTAATACTTTTGGCGAACAGGAATTATAAAATTCTTCTACCTTATCGGCAAAATCATAAACAACTTTTTTATAATCTTCGATGGCAACAGTTTCTTTTGTCCCGTCATCAAGCTCAAGGATAACGTTGTCGCCATCATGCATAACTGACCAATCTATACCGTCATTGCAACCTATTATGCTAACATTATCGAGTGCATCATTTGGCACAAAAAAGAACCCGCAATGAGGGAGCATCTGATTATCTTTGCCTTTGATATGGTTTTCAGTAAGTGTTTTTAATAAATAAAGAGCTGTGGCGCTTACTGTAGCTTTGTATTCCAGTTTCACATCCCCTATATGTACAATCGCATCTCCGTGCAGGCATAAATCATGAGGATCGTCTTTACTGCCGTTGATCCATTCAAAATTCTCTACATCAATAGAAAACATCCCCATTTACTCACCTCCGAAAATTGCGAATATGTTTTTAAGGAAAGAACTTATGAAATCATTATATAGCTTCAGAAAACATAAATCCTAATTATTAAAATACAATTTGATTTTTCCATCAGATATTTTCCAATGTGCTTTTTGCAGCACCGTTTAAGCTGGATAGTAATGTTCACGTTTTATCATTATTATTAAATATTCTTTATTTCATTGTCATTTCACCAAAACCCCTGACAACAAAACAACAAAATCCACATAGCTTGAGTTTATTGAATTGATGTCAATGGTTTTTCGGCAATTTTAAGGGAGTATGTCCAGAGTTTTATCTATAAGGAAAATATATAGGTGGCTCCCCATATAAGAGATAGTGTCAGGTGGAAGATGAATACATATAACGGTCCGGAATGCGGATATAAGCGCGGATGTGCTCATCACGCGGTCGCTCCATCACCATAGCGGTATTAGTATTGCCTGCATTTCCTTCCGCAGTGATGAGCCTGTCCGGCTCTACAGAGAGAATTATTCCTATATGATCGTGTTCTTTCCCACTGAAAACATAATCAAACAATACGATGTCGCCGATATCCGGCGTAAATGATGTATCACTTCGCGGGTGATATTCAAGCTTTGGATTTGTTTGTGCAAACACTTCCCAGCTACCGCATCCGGCAAGCGAACCTGTATTATCACATTCTCTCGGTCTATATGGTATTTCAAATCCGGTTAAAAGACAGCAGTAGTAAACAAATGCAGCGCACCACCCTTTATCTGCAGATTCAACATTCCATTTTCGTCGGAAGGGTGCGACGACAGGGTGTAGGTTTGTGTCTTGTCCATCGAGATATCCGTGCAGAGGGATTTTTGTCTGTTCAAGAGCGATATTGGCAAGTCTTGCCCGCGTGCATAATGCTTCGTTGCGCCTTGCGACTGTCCGGTAAACAGCATAAACGACTTCGTCGGAAACACCGTGATTATCCTTCATATTCTTTTCATGAACAGTCTGATATTTCATTCCCGCTTTTTGCATGACCTTGCCGGAAGCAGGGTTATCGCTTGAATGAGAAGCGTAAATTTGCTGCATTCCCACATCGTCAAAGAAAAAATCGATAACTGCCCGCACAGCTTCCGTCATCAGCCCCTGATTCCACCATGCTTTTCCCAGCTCATAAGCAAGTTCCACGGACTCTTCTTTATCATCCGGATGCATGCCGAACATCCTGCCTATCGGCTTTCTTATGCTTTTTAACTCAATAGCCCAACAGTATCGGTTCGGCCTTTGATATGCGTCAAACCACTCTTTTGTGAACATTCCGGCGTTATTGACAACGTCTTCAACACATCTCATGGGCTTGTAGCGCGTGAACTTCCAGACATCCGGGTCAGACCAACAGTTGTAATACATAAAAGGAAGATCATCCGGACGGAATTTCCGAAGCAGAAGGCGCCCTGTCTCAATCTGAACTGTGCCTTTGTGTTCCATATGTTCTCCTCAGATTAATTGCTTTGACATCCATACTTACAATCAAGTTGGAGTATTGTAAACTCGAGGGCTCAGCCCTTATTTTGTAAGCCTCTATATCAAAATATTTGACTCGGAACTTAAGACCATAAATAAGAAAACATCCCGTTCGGAGCACTTAGTTGCTCAATTTTTGTATCAGCATTTGTTTTATTCTACCCATACCTTATTTTTTACCGGTATTCCGTGACCGAAATAAATGGTGCGTTCTCCAAGCCCGGCAATTTTCCTCGCACTGTCAAGCATGGCTTTTTCATCGTTATATAACATGGAGACGGTCGGATAAAACATGTTCATCAGCGCATCGCCTACTATCAAATCTTTCTCACCAACATCAATACCAATTGAGCCTTTAGTATGTCCCGGATACCCTATTATTTTTACAGAAATGCCATATTCGGTTAAATCATCCCCATCATCCAGAAAAACTGATGGAGTAAATGCTCTCATTTTTCTTTGTGCGAACTCTTTTATGGTAGCAGATAATATAATTTTTCCTAAAAAGCTGCTGGCTGACAGAGGTTGATTTTTGACAGAATCAAGCAGGTTCACATCATCTTTGTGCATGGCAACAGGAACCCCCAGCTTTTCTGATAGCTCGGAAGCATTTTCTACGTGGTCGTAATGCCCATGAGTCAGAAGGATCAGTTTTATCTTATAAGGATTGCAGGCTGCAATTACAGTTTTAAGGTGTTTCTTCCTCCCTGTGTCTACTAAGATGGCCGAATCACCTTCAGATATTATGTAACAGTTCACATTGCCGCATTTTATCCTTTTCACAACACTCATATCAAACCCTCTTTTGAACCGCACATTATAGACACTATGTAATAAAATATCTTTCAGTTACAATTTGCTATAAAAATCTTAATTTCTATTGCTATACTTATTATACTACTCAACTTTTAAAAGAAAAGTTAATCATAGAAAAATCATAGCAACAAATAATATCCTTGTAAATGCAGTATATTTTTGTCGTTTTATAGGATCATGTGCATGATAAAATGAAAAAATATAAATCCATCCTCATGTTTTTGAAGATACCCGAAGATATCAATATATTTTCCTGTATAATACTCCGGTTGTAGACTCTGTGATATACCAAAAAACCTGTGAAATTACAAAAGGTATTACATCGTGAAAATGTAATACCTTTTGCAGTTTATTATTAATATTTCACCCGAAATAAGCGCCGGTTGACTTTTTATGCTTTTTGCAGCGCAGTTTGATTGGATGATGTGTCAGTTTAGGCAACTACCATATTTGAAGATTGAGTAACACGGGTATAATTACAGTGTTTTGGTAGCGTTTTAACGGCGTCCGCTGCTGGTGCCACCGCCAGGGCGACCGGAGCCGCCACCTTGACGTCCGGGACCACCACCGGGACCGCCTGAACCACCGCCGGGACGCCCTGGACCACCACCCGGACTACCGGGACCACCACCGGGACGTCCGGGGCCACCACCGGGGCTACCGGGACCACCGCCAGGACGGCCGGGACCACCACCGGGACGTCCTGGTCCACCGCCGGGACGCCCTGGGCCGCCACCGGGACGTCCTGGCCCACCACCGGGGCTACCGGGACCACCGCCAGGACGTCCGGGGCCACCACCCGGGCTGCCGGGGCCACCGCCGGGACGGCGGATTGGGAACAGTGGAAATCTGATAAACGGAAAACCACTCCTGCGTCTTGGCGGCGGAGGTGTAAACCTCGGGCGGAATCCCCTGAATGGCGGTCTGAAGAGAAGTCTGGGGATGAAGCGTATGCCAATCTCATCTATGGGAACGGCGTAAAAACCGAGAGAGTTCATATAAGGGATGTCGATGAAAAATAGTTCTGTATCCGATACCTGTTGTGCCTGAAAAGGGTTATACGTAACGGTCATTGTATTAAAATCGCGGATGTAATCCGGATAACCAAAACCAGTATCACGTCTGAAGATATAATACATGTGGTAATACTCCTTTTTAAATACGAAAAATAGAGGGAAAGATGATATACATATATTTCGATGTAGTATTTTATAAAGGGAATAACATCGAAGCTGCTAAAATACTGTTTTATTTATGCTGTAATTTCATAAAGAATGGCGTCCGACAACATATATGCGAGATATTTAAAATGCTTTACTTGATTTTGAGCCTTTTCACTGGTACAATTATTTTTATCATGCAAATAAAACCGTACAGCATGATATATTCATAGATTTGCTTTTATATTTATTTAAAATTCGGGTTATAATAACCCCCGCGCACAGGAGGCAAGGCTTATGAAGCTAACAGATAGGATAACAGCGGTTGCCACCGCGGCGGTATTATTAATGGTAGCTCTAACGGGCTGTTCCTCCGGCAATGAAATTGAGCAAAACAACTGGGAGAATTACGATAAACTTATAGATTCCATTATGGTATCGGACGATGCCGCTGAGCGCGAAGAACTCCTTCACAAAGCTGAAGACATGCTCATGGAGACTGGGTGTATCGTTCCTGTATATACTGAAAACGGTGATTTTGCAACAGTACCGGGTCTTACGGGAGTTTACGAATCATGCAGCGGAGCGAAATATTTTGCAGGTGCATTATTTGGTGACACCACGAAAATTTCCATCGGATTAACAGGGGAGCCAAGAGAAATCGACCCCGCGATAGCATATGGTTCCGTTGAGACGACAATTGCCGTCAATATATCAGCCGGACTTTATAAGTTTGGTTCCGACGGCACACCGGTTCCTGATCTTGCCACCGGTTATGTGATGTCGGATGATGGGCTGTCTTACACTTTTACGCTGCGCGAGGGGCTTTTATGGTCAAGCGGCACCGCAATTGACGCCGATGATGTTAAATACTCGTGGGAGAGGGCAGCAAAAAAATCAACCGGTAGTAAATATGCTTACCTTTTTGATATAATTGCCCGCGATGAAAACGGCAAGATGCTGATAACATCAACTGACTCAAGCTTGCGCACATTTACCGTGCAGTTAAAGCATCCGTGCCCATATTTTATTGATTTATGTGCCACTCCTGCATTTGCTCTTGTAAATGAATACTGCGTTGAAAGAGCGAAGGGGTATTCGGATATATACGGAAACGTGCTTGATGCGGGCGCGTGGACGAGAGATGCGGACCCCGTCGTTTCTGGGCCATATAAGTTTTCGTCATGGACACCGGGCAACTCAATTACGCTTGTAAAAAATGAAAATTACTATGACGCTGATAATGTCCGCATAAGCGAAATAAAGATTTATTTCGGGAATAGGGAAGAAAATACATCTGCTTTCGCGTCAGGGGGGCTTTCGCTTGTCGATTTTGTGCCGACATTTGATGAAGAAACTCAAAGCGGTGTCGAGCACCTACAGATGACGATTAATGATGGCAAACTTCTTTCGTCACATTATCTTTGCTTTAATTTTCATAGTAAAATATTCAGAGGGATGACGGCTGAGCAGGCTGCAAAGCTGCGCCGCGCGCTTTCGCTTCTTATCGATCGCAATCAGGTTATAAAAACGGTTGGGGAAGGCGCTGTCGCGTCAACGTCTATCATACCTCAGGGTACGCCGGATGGCACAGGAGGGGTGTTTTCTGCGGATGATGCTCTTTATGCATATGCTGATGCGGAAACGTCAGGATATTTTTCAATCAATACAGAGGAAAATTTAGCTGAGGCAAGGCGTATTCTTGCAGAAATCGGGCTTGACGCTGATGGCGATGGAATTATAGATAATGCACGTCGTTTTGATATCAAGTATCTGACGTTAAACACGCCAAATGACATAAAAATGGCGCAGTGCGTGCAGCAAAACCTTGCAGAGATCGGAATTATCGTAAAACTCCGTGCGGTGAGGGAAGAAGTTTACCTTTACGAGCGGATGATATACAGTTATGATATTGTCGCGACGGAGTTTACGGCAGCCTATCCGTCGGCTGCGAGCTTTCTTGAACTTTGGTACACGGGCGGTGCGCACAACTGGGCGCAGCTCGGCGCTGAAGCTGTAAAGGAAGAGAATAAGAACGCATATTAAAAAAGTGGATACTGCTATAAGAGAGGTTTATTTACTATACAATTCATAATATGAAAGTAAAGCGCCGCGCGTCAAAAGTATAAAGCGGCGCTGGCAAAACATAATAAAACGAAACTAATATAAAAGAAAAGACAAGTCTTGCATATGATGACTTGTCTCTCTTTTTTTATTTATAAGCAGTGTATGGAAAAAGTAGTTTCACAACTTGGCTGATTAATACTACAAGCGGAAAGCCTGACAAGCACAGATGATTTTAGTAATACCCGGCGCGGCTATTTGTTTTCTTTTATAGAATAACCAAGACTTTCTTCATCTCTGCACGTAATTTCAATATGGTTTTCATATACATATATATGAAATCAACAGTTGGGGGCGTAATATGACGCTTTACGATGCGCCTGTGGGCGGATGCTTCAGGGTTGTTGCAATACATTCGACACCATCATTGAAGCTGCGGCTGTCCGCTCTCGGGCTGACCAAAGGCGCGCAGGTAACAGTGCTTTCGCGTAGAAGGAGTGCTGTTGTGTTTCGTGTAAGGGGAGCACGGTACGCGGCAGCAAAGGGTGCGGCATCATGCGTAATCCTTTCGCAGACGGGGAGATAATGTGAATTTTATGGCATCAAAAGATATAGCAGATATAGCAGCAAAATCGGAAGTTGCAGCTACGGCAACAGGGATAAAACAGCGTGCGCCGGTGTCAGATGCAAGGGCCGGCGCGGAGAAGTATGATAACAGAGCAATAACAATTGCTTTTGCCGGAAACCCGAACAGCGGGAAGACGACGCTCTATAACGATTACACGGGTGCACATTTTAAAACGGCGAACTGGCCCGGCGTTACATATGAAGTGAAGGAAGCAACAGTGCAATATAAGGGGCGCACTTTGCGCCTTGTAGATTTACCGGGGGCATATGCACTGATACCGGGCTCGCCTGAGGAAGCGGAAGCGGTTCGTTTTTTAACCGGTGTGCGCAGTGATGCGGAAAACGCTGGGGTGGGTGGCACTAACTTTTCAGGCGGTGCGCTCGGAGCAGATGTAATAATAAACGTCACCGATTCCTGCGCGCTTGAAAGAAGCCTTTTTTTCACAACACAACTGATAGGCGCGGGAACACCTGTTGTCGTTGCGCTGAACATGGCGGATTTAGCGGAGAAAAACGGCATATCTGTTGACACACAGCGGTTATCAAGAATGCTTGGTGCTCCGGCTGTTAGTGTTTCCGCTGCACGACGCACAGGGCTAAGTGAGCTGCTTGATACTGCAATTGCCGAAGCTGAAAAAGCACGCGGTGATGGGGACCGCAACCGTAGTATTGCTGGAAAAAATCAAAAACCTCCGGTGCCGCAGGGTGCAACGGAGGAGATGAGATATGCTTTTATCAGCAGTGTCATCAGTGCATGTGTTACAGGATGTGCACCGGCAACAGGCAGCCTGCGTCGGGCGGTGGCAAGCGACAGGGCGGATGCCGTGCTGACACACACCGTAGCCGGTCCCTTAATATTTCTTGCAATTATGGCTGTCATTTTTTACATCACATTTAGCGCGGGGAATGCTATTGCGGGACTTATTGGAAGGGTGCTTGGCGCATTATCGGTATATATAGGGGGCGTGCTGTCCGATGCCGGTGCCGCTGACTGGGCGATATCGCTTGTTATTGACGGTATCATAGCTGGCGTTGGTGGCGTTTTAATGTTTTTACCGAATATACTTTTACTGTTTCTGCTTTTGGCGCTGTTTGAGGACAGCGGTTATATGGCGCGCGCGGCGAATCTTGCCGACGGTGTTATGGTACGTCTTGGGTTGACAGGTAAGGCTTTTATCCCGATAATACTTGGGCTTGGATGTTCGGTGCCTGCCATCATGGCTACACGCATACTTGAGGGTCGCCAACAGCGGCTTCGTACAATTTTAATGATACCGTTTGTGGCGTGCGGCTCGCGACTTCCTGTGTTTATTTTAATATCAGCTTTGTTTTTCGGGCGGTATGCATGGTTTGTGACATTTGGGGCGTTTTGCGCAGGCATATTAGCGGCTGTTATCGTCGCTTTCATAGGGTCGCGGCTTGATGATGAAAAAGACCGCCCCGGCCCGATGATAATTGAGCTGCCTGATTATAAGCTGCCGTCTGCGAGGACAGTTTTTATCAGTGTATATGAAAAGTTACGCGAGTATTTGGTTCGTGCGGGGACTGTGATTTTCCTCTCGGCGGCGGGATTGTGGGTATTTTTGCATATAGGCACCGACGGCTATTCACCGGATATGAGCAGAAGCTTCGGTGCGGCTTTTTGCCGCGCTGCCGAGCTGTTTCTTGCACCGGCAGGGCTTGGTTTCTGGCAGATAGCGGCGGCGCTGATAGCAGGGATTGCGGCGAAAGAAGCCGTTGTGTCTGCAATG
>LFTK01000033.1 GCA_001513385.1 Clostridiales bacterium DTU064 | reverse complement strand
TAACCGCTGCTAAACCGAGCACAATATAAAGAAATATCAAGCGCCCCACCGCCTTCCATTATAACAGATTAAGCAATACTGATAAAGTAAACTATATTTAAAGAAGCTGCTCCTCGGAAATACCCTCGTCATAAACCTCCGTATTGCTTTCGCCTGATAAATTCTTTTGAAGTGCATCAATCGACGGCAGCTCATCAAGCGATGAAAGACCGAACACACGGAGAAAAGTATCAGTAGTACCGTATAAAATCGGCCTGCCCGGCACATCAAGACGGCCGCGTGGCTCGATAAGCCCTTTATCGCAAAGGGAGGAGATTGTATAACCGCTGTCAGTTCCGCGGACGCTGTCGACAAACGACCTTGTGCATGGCTGGTTGTAAGCGATGACGGCAAGAACTTCAAGCGATGAAGCCGAGAGATTGCCGCCGCGCCTGATACCAAGAGCTTCCCGTATCATCGGCGCAAAACGCTCTTTTGTGCAGAGCTGACATGAATCATCGAAAGTCAGAAGCATTATTCCGCGAGCCGATGTAGGGGCGTTATACTCTAATGCCATCTCCCCTACAAGCTGGCGCACATGGTACTCGGCTGTGTCTAACGCTATCGCAAGCTTTTCATATGTGACAGGATGGCCTGCCGCAAATAAAATTGCCTCGATTGCACGTTTTAGCTCTGTATTATCAGGACGGGCAGGGGCTTGTCCGTCGCAGTTATCTTTTTCTTCTATTATATCCTTATCCGCCAAATTTGAAGCGGTTTCTTCAAGAATTGGCTGTTTACTTATATTCATTTATTATATCCCAAGCCTGTTATGTATTATTAACGTCTGAAGCGGGTACTTTATTTCGCAATACAAGCTTAATCGTAAGCTCGTCCACGCTTAAACTCCCGGCATCGTCTTCGTAGCCTTCCGTTATGACGACACGCCCGCTTTTTAAAAGTTCAAGAACTGCAAGAAAAGTTGGTATCAGCTCATGACGCGTGGAACATGATTTAAAAAGTATGTTAAGCGGGGTTGGACCCGCGCGGCGCAGATATCGCATCACAAACATAGCTTTTTCTGTGACAGAAGCAGCTTTCTTCCGTATCAGCGGGGTGAAATGTGTCGTTTTTGCGTTCTCGACAGTCTTTGTCTCGGCAAATATCCGTGCAAGCGCGGATGTGAGAAGCGATACATCGTGTGGAAATATCGTATTGTCGGGCGGTATTTCGTCAGTGTCCTTTGCAAAGCGCCCGTTGTAAGCGGCGTACATTGTAGCAAAGGCTGTTGCGGCATATTTCGTGCGTGCATATTCAAGAACGGACGCAGCAAGCTCACTCCGCGGGTCTTCAGCGCCATCGCGCTCCCGTGGCAGGAGCATACGGCTTTTTATAAGCATAAGCTGGCTCGCCATGACAAGAAAGTCGGATGTTATATTGAGATCTAAGCTGCGGGCAGACTCAACATACTCCATATACTGGTCGCATAAAGCGGAAATAGGTATATCTGCGATGTCGAATTTATTCTTTTGAATCAGCGTGAGAAGTAAATCAAGCGGTCCTTCAAACTGGTCAAGCCTGTATGTTATCGGTGATGTGCTTCCAGCAGGCGTTGTTACTGCTTTATTGGCATTATTGTCAGTGTTTATTTCAGCCATAAAGCAATCACCTCAAAAACGGAATTAGCCGAACAAGGTTCACAGCCCAGTTGTAGGCACTGTTCATCATGGTGACAAGCGGGCCGTCAAGAACGCCCAACCAAAGGAGAGCGAAGAGTATAATCATGATAACCCCCTCGTAGCGCATTACGTTAAAATAAGCGCGAGCGGGCAGAAAAACGAGCAGAACGCGCGATCCGTCAAGCGGCGGTATCGGCAAAAGGTTGAAGATGGCAAAGCTCATGTTCATCCAGCCGAACACATAAAAGAAGCTGTATAAGGCAAAAAGAATCCAAAACCCATATGTCAACTGCATATTTGTTACCATACCGAGAGCATATCCCTGATAATAATATGCAAACGTCGCGCCACCATATGGAATTTTTAATATGATTGATCCGGCGATGATGCCAATCAAGGACAGCACTACGTTAGATAGAGGGCCTGCAAGTGCTGTCAGTGCCATGCCGAGCTTCGGACGACGGAAACGGCGCGTGTCAATAGGCACAGGTTTTGCAAAACCAAAGCCGAAAACAAGCATGAAAACAACACCGAGCAGTGTCAGGTGACGAAGCGGATTGAGCGATAACCTACCTGTGTCACGGGCAGTCGTGTCACCGAGCTTATATGCGGCAAAGCCATGAGATACCTCGTGTATAGTTATCGCTATAAGCACTGTCGGTACTCGCAGCGCGTATAGAAGTATGGTCGATTTTAAATCGGTCATGTTGTTTTCATTTATCCTTATTTAATACTTGCTGCCGCGAGTATCTCACGCCAGAGCTCGCGTACACCAATTCTTTTAGGAGACGAAAATGGTATGATAGGAGTGCCGTCGGGTATATTAGGGTGAGTGGTGAGAGCATCGAGATTTTGAGAAAGCTCTGTTTTTGTGCATTTATCGCACTTTGTCGCCACAACAACGAAGGGAATTCCGGCACTGCAAAGCCAGCTTAACATCATGTTATCGTCGGATGTCGGGCCTACCCGCACGTCAATGAGCTGCACGACAAGGCGCAGAAGGTCAATGTGCGGGTTTTTTGAAAAATAACCGTCGACGAGAGACGACCATTTTTTCTGCTCCTCAGCTGTACGCTTTGCGTAACCATACCCGGGCAAATCGACGAGAAAAAGTGCGCCGTCAACATCATAAAAATTGACGGTTATTGTTTTTCCGGGTGTTGCGCTGACACGAGCAAGCGATTTTCGCCCGAGAAGTGCATTTATCAGTGAGCTTTTCCCGACGTTAGACCGTCCGGAAAATGCAATTTGGGGCGTCGGGCGTGCTGGAAACTGGTCCGGACGCCCCGCTGATATGAAAAGGGAGACGTTATTTGTGTTAAGTGCCATTTCGTTTCCTTGGAATAATTTTTTATTATTTATGCGTTTTTATACGGAGCGCGCACCGGTGCAGAAGGTATGTCGTCTGCGAGTGCTTGTGTGCGCGGAAGCTCCGGTGTCGTAATGTGCATCATAAGCGGACGGTTGCGCTGCGCGAAAACTTCCTTGAGCGCGTCACTTGCAGATGACATAAGGACGAATTGCGCCCCGTTGCGAACAACGCCGTCTATTTTTTCAAGATCGGCTTCGTTGTCCTTTGGTATAAGTATGCGCCGAACGCCGGCCGCGTAAGCAGCGGATGTTTTTTCCTTTAATCCGCCGATCGGAAGAACATTTCCTGTAAGCGTAAGCTCGCCGGTCATCGAAATATCGCTTCTGGCGGGGCGTCCGGTAAGAGCACTTGTTATTGCGCATAAAATGGCAACACCGGCGGACGGGCCGTCCTTCGGAACGGCGCCTTCCGGAACGTGTAAATGAATGTCTTTATTTTTATAAAAATCAGGGTCTACTCCAAGTGATTTTGCATGTGCACGTATATAGCTTATCGCAAGCTTTGCTGATTCCTTCATAACATCGCCAAGCGATCCTGTCAGCTCAAGCTTGCCTGTGCCGTCCATTACGACAGCTTCAATCTTGAGAAGATCGCCGCCCGTTTCGGTATAAGCCATACCATTGACAACGCCGACTTCATCGACAGGCGAGATATGCTCAGGAATTATCTTGCGCCCGCCGAGGTATGATTTAATATCCTCAGCTTTTATGATGATAGACTTCTTATTCTGCGTGACAATTTCGCGTGCCGCTTTACGGCAAAGGGAAGCTATCTCGCGTTCAAGATTGCGGACACCAGCCTCGCGGGTGTAATAATCAATTATTTCTAATATAGCTTCTTCGCGTATAATGAAACGCCGGCGGTCAAGCCCGTGACGCTTGCACTGTTTCGGAATCAGGTGGTTTTTAGCAATAGACAATTTTTCCGAACGTGTGTAAGCGGAAAGTTCGATAATCTCCATGCGGTCGATGAGCGGCTTCGGGATTGTTTCAAGCGTGTTTGCCGTGCAAATGAACATGCAGTTTGAAAGGTCAAACGGGAACTCTATGTAATGGTCACGGAAATTCTTGTTCTGCTCGGCGTCAAGCACCTCAAGAAGTGCCGATGCGGGGTCTCCGTGAGCATCACGTGTGAGCTTATCAATTTCGTCAAGGAGGATGAGCGGGTTTTTAACCTTAACCTGTATTAGGGCATTTATTATGCGTCCCGGCATTGCGCCTATGTATGTTTTTCGGTGTCCGCGTATGTCGGCCTCGTCGCGAATTCCGCCAAGGGAGACGCGCACATATTTGCGTTTCAGCGCCCGTGCTATCGACATTGCAATTGATGTTTTACCTGTGCCGGGAGGGCCTACAAGGCATATAATCTGGTGGCGAAGTGTTGGCGAGAGCTGCTTTACGGCAAGGTATTCGAGAATTCTCTCTTTGACCTCTTTGAGGCCGTCGTGATCTTCGTTGAGTATCTTTTCAGCCACCGCTATATCGACACGGTCTGCCGTTTGACGGTCGAAGGGAAGCTCAAGGCAGGTGTCAAGGTAATTGCGCAGAAGGGTAGCTTCAGGTGAGCCGATCTGAGTCTGCTGAAGTCTTGCGACTTCCTTGAGAAGCTTCTTGCGGACTTCCTCAGGCATGGCGATTTTTTTAATTTTCTTCTGGTATTCCTCAACGTCGTCTTCAATGTCGTCGCCAAGCTCCTCGCGGATGACTCTAAGCTGCTCACGCAGATAATGCTCGCGCTGTGCTTCGCTAAGCGATGCGCGTACGCGTCCGTGTATCATCGCTTCTGTTTCGATAAGCTCTGTCTCACCTTCAATGAGCTTAGCTGTAAGCGCAAGGCGGCGGACGGGGTCAAATTCATCAAGCACAAGCTGCTTATTCTGATAGCGTAAAAGAACACCGGAAGCTATAAAATCACATAAAATTCCGGGAGAACGCATAGTTTTTGCTGTTGTTAGAACATCCCGGGAAACGCGGCCGCTTTCAACGCGGCGTTCGAGGGACGAAATAAGAGCACGCATGGCAGCTTCGATTTTTACATCGGGCTCTTCGTTGAGCTCGAAGTTCTTTGCCATGACATCTGCTACGATATAACCATTATTTTCGCGCCAGCCGGTTATTTCAGCACGGGCAAAGCCCTCTGCTATGACCCTGATGGTGTCCTCAGGCGTTCTTAATGTCTGTTTAATGCGGGCGGCGCAACCGATTCGATATACATCGCTGCGTTTCGGATGCTCGCAGTCAATGTCTGTCTGCGTCACAAGAAGAACGCGGGCATCGCCTTCCTCGGCGGCATTGCATGCGGCTTTTGATATATCACGATCTATTTCAAAGCTGACTGGAATTGATGGGAAAGCCACCACCCCGCGCAACGGAATTACGGGCAGTGTCATTATGTCGGCTTTTTCTATGTACTTAGGCATTAGGGTTCCTCGCTAAATAGGATATAATTGTTATTATTATTCAGGATATTATATCATAAATGTGCGTGTAAATCCACATCTAATAGTTAAATAATGAATTATGTAAAATTTACGATTGTTATATGTTAATAGAGCAACAGAATCGCGCGTTGACATGAAAATACGTGCGATGGTATAATGAACCATCAAAGGTTAGGTATTTATAGTAAAAAGGTGGCGACTGGGGCACTGCTGTGAAAAAGAAAGCGGATAATAATGTAGATAACAAAAAGGAAATTAAATCAATAATATCCCCCGTTGACACATCAATAATAGGTGCAGATACTTCGGCAAAAAATGAAACCGAATGTACGGATGAGGTCAAATCCCCCCGTCATGATATTAACATAGGGATGGCTACACGGTTATGGGGTGCGTCGTTTTGGTGTGGGCTTGTTGGAACTGTTCCTACATTTATAATGATGTATGTGAAAAGCCTGCGCTACTTTAACGCTGATGTTTTAAAGCGTTCGGCGCTTGCAGCGGGATATCTTGCCGTTTATATACCGGTGACATGTTTAGGTGTAATAGTTGGGACTGTGCTTGCCTTCATCGGTAAAAGACTTGCTTATCGCGGGAAAAGTGCCATCGTGCCGATGTTTTTCGCTTTTTTATGCTTTGTGTGGCAGTACACCGTTACCCTTGTGCTCTACGGACACGACGATGCGCTTCTTTTCGGCTCACTTCCTGCTGTTGCTGCACTACTATCCGCTGCAGGCGTCTACTACGATGTATTCAGTGGCTTGAGAAAGAATAAAAACAGTGATAACACTTCCTCAAAAAAATATGATTCAACATAATGCTTTGCTTTCTTGAGTGACGGGCAGTTTCTTCTGTCCGTCACTTTTTTTATTTTCGACTACTAATGTAGAGTTTTTCTTTTCATTCATTCACCAATTTAAAAGTTATGTCAAAAAGTTATTTAGTATGCTTACTGATAAATATACGCAAAAAAGATGATGGTGTGAATCAATTGGAAATGCGCGCGTGATGTGAAAATGTTACTGTTGCCTTATAAAAAAGGTGTAATCCGGTAAATCCATAAATAACGGGCGGTTGATGAATTCCCGGCGGCGGGCAAAAGACTCAATCATAATTGTGATATTATTGTTAAATAAAATTATCTTGTACGGTTTCTGATATTATGCCCGATATTATACCCGAGGGCACGTCCGGTGGGACGTCCTTTAGCTTGTCCTTTGGGCAAAAAGGGCGGGGACAAACATATTTTCATACATTGGTGCGTTAATTTCTTGTGTTTTTTCTTTAAAATATCCCTGAAATTTATCATAACATAGCAATCCTCGGCATATGATTGACTGAGTAAAATGCGAAAAAGGGGACGGCTATGACTGACATTAACATTTATAAGGACATCGCTACGCGTACTGGCGGTGATATCTACATAGGCGTGGTGGGACCTGTACGAACAGGGAAAAGTACGTTTATAAAACGCTTTCTTGACGCTCTTGTCCTGCCGAATATCAGCAACGAGTACGACAAAAAAAGAACGAAGGATGAGATGCCTCAGAGCGCGGCCGGTCGTACCGTCATGACAACCGAGCCGAAATTCATCCCCGACGAAGCGGTGGAAGTGACGCTCGGCGGCGGTGAGCGGCTGCGCGTGAAAATGATCGATTGTGTCGGATACCTTGTACCCGGGGTGCTCGGCGATACGGAGGGCGGAGAAGCAAGGATGGTCAGCACTCCGTGGCAATCGGAGCCGATGCCATTCGCAGAGGCGGCAGAATTGGGAACACGGAAGGTTATTAATGACCACTCGACGATAGGCATACTCGTCACAAGCGACGGCAGTTTCGGTGAGATTCCGCGTGCCAATTTCGTCGCGGCTGAGGAGCAGGTTGTCCGCGAACTGAAGCAAATAGGCAAACCCTTTGCCATCATATTAAATTCGGCGGAACCTGAGAGCAAGGAAGCGATGGCGCTTGCGCTTGAAATTGAAGAAAAATACGGCGCACCCGTTGCTCTTGTCAGCTGTCTGACGCTTGATGCGGAGGATATACGCGAAATACTTGAGCTTGTGTTGTTTGAATTCCCGGTTAAAGAGGTCGATATTTCTATACCGCGCTGGATGGGGGCGCTCGATAAGAATCATCAGCTTATGCAGTCGCTGACAGCCACCATCCGCGAATGTGCGGCTAAAGCTCATCGCATGGGGGATTTACGAGGTGGCGGGGCATTTCTGCCGCTGCGGGAAAATGACGCAGTTGCCACGGTGTCAGTTGGCGATATAGACCTCGGATGCGGGCGCGCTGAGATAATTATAACCGTACCGGATGAGCTGTACTATAAGATTATAGGCGAGATGACCGGCTTCGATATCAAAGACGAAGAGGAGCTCATACGCCTGATGCGGGAGCTTGCCGCCATGAAACGCGAGTATGACAAGGTGGCTGACGCTCTAAAAATGGTGAACGAGAAAGGGTACGGCATTGTCATGCCGGATATAAAAGACCTTACGCTTGACGAACCGGAAATTGTCAGGCAGGCGGGCGGGTATGGCGTGCGTCTGCGTGCTGCGGCGCCTTCAATCCATATGATCCGTGCGACAATTGAGACGGAGATTAATCCGATTGTCGGCACAGAGGCACAGTCTGAGGAAATTGTCCGGTATCTCCTGCGTGAATTTGAGGAGGATCCGCAGACGATTTGGCAGTCCAATATGTTCGGCAAGACGCTGTATGAGCTGGTAAACGAGGGGCTTCATACAAAGCTTGAACATATGCCGGAAGATGCAAGAGAAAAGCTTTCTGAAACCCTCGGACGTATTATCAATGAGGGCAGCAGCGGTCTTATCTGCATCATCCTGTAATGGTTACATGTTGAACGCAGGACAACAATAATTAAAAAAGACCGAGTCATTTCAAAGGTGACTCGGTTTTATATTTTGCTTAGAAATAAATATTAAAGCGTGGATATGATTGCTTTAGTGTCGCGCGCTATCATAAGCTCTTCGTTTGTCGGGATGACATAAACTTTCACTTTTGAGTCAGGTGTTGACAGCTCGACATTTTTGCTCTGATTGTGTACTTTAGAGTTAACAGCTTTATCTAACTTAATGCCGAAATAATCCATGTTTGAGCATACACGTTCGCGCATCTCAGGGTTGTTTTCGCCCATACCGGCGGTGAACACGATTGCGTCAAGACCATTCATAGCTGCTGTGTATGCACCGATATATTTCTGAATCTGATATGCAAGTACGCTCGTTGCTATTTTCGCGCGATGAATCTGCTCAGGTGTTGCTTCGTAAGGTTCGCCTGACACCGTATGTCCGGCAATTGCCGCCTCAAGGTCACGGCTATCGGAGGAGAATCCAGAGAGTCCCAGGCATCCGCACTTTTTGTTCATGTAGTCATTCATTTCATCGACCGAATAGCCTTCTCTTTCCATGATATAAGTGACTATTGCGGGGTCGATTGAACCGCAGCGGGTACCCATGATAAGACCGTCAAGCGGTGTGAAGCCCATGCTTGTATCGACTACGCGGCCACCGTCAACGGCTGCAATCGATGAACCGTTACCGATGTGGCAGGTGATGATTTTTGTATCTTTAACATCGCGTCCGAGGAGTCTGGCCATTTCCTGCGATACATAACGGTGTGAAGTTCCGTGTGCACCATAACGGCGGATCTTATACTTTTCGTACATGTCGTACGAAACACCGTACATATATGCTTTTTCGGGCATTGTCTGATGGAACGCTGTGTCAAATACGAGTATCTGAGGTTTATCTGGCAGAACAGTAAGGCACCCCTGAATGCCCATGATATGTGCGTCGGTGTGAAGCGGAGCAAAATCGTGACAAAGTTTTAATTTTTCTAAAACATCCTCATTAAGAAGAACGCTTTCGAAAAAGTAAGGACCGCCGTGAACAACACGATGACCGACAGCATCAATTTCATCCATTCCGCTGATGCATCCGCACTCCGGGTCAGTCAGATAGTCAACGGTTGTTTGCATTGCGACAGCATGATCGGGCATCGGGATGCTCTTTTTATAAACACGACCGTTTACTTTATGTTCGATAAGACCCTCGCAGCCTGCGGGCGAGCCCGTTCCAATGCGTTCACAGATTCCCTTTGCGAGAACTGTTTCGGTATCCATATCGAATAGTTGATATTTAAGCGAGGAGCTTCCCGCATTAACAACGAGAACCTTCATATTTTATAAATCCTCCGAAAAAAACGTATATATTGACAATATGCGATAGGCATGTTTATTATATTATACATATCGGTAATGGTCAAGGGCAAATTGTGAACAAGAAGGGTACAATGGTACTATTATGAATAGTTTTGTCTATATTATCAGCGAATACAATCCTTTTCACAATGGCCACGCCTATCAGATAGCGGAGATTAGAAAGCGCCGCCCTGATGCCACGGTCATTTGCATCATGAGCGGGAATTTCACCCAGCGCGGGGATGTTGCGATTGTCAACCGCTTCGTGCGCGCGAGGATGGCGCTTGCAGGTGGCGCAGACCTTGTGCTTTCTCTGCCGTTTCCGTGGTGCTGCGCATCAGCCGAATACTTCGCTGATGCCGGAGTATCTATTGCAGAAAGACTCGGGCCAGGTGAGCTCTGCTTCGGCAGCGAAAGCGGCAATATTGACGAGCTTTTAGAGGTTGTATCTCGCTTGTCGGACCTTGAAGCTGATGGATTTTTCAAAACGGCGCGCAGCAGGGCTGAAGCATATGAAAAAAAGTATGGGCAAGGTTCGTCTCATCTTTTACGAGGGTCAAACAACATCCTTGCTATCGAATATTTAAGAGCTGTTAAGCGCCGGGGAGCTGCCCTTGAGCCTGTTACTATTAAGCGAATCGGGGCAGAGTATAACAACAGGGAAGTATCGCTTGATAATTTCTCATCGGCGACTGCAATCAGACATCTTTTACACAAAAAGCATTATAGCCTTGCAAGAAGGCAGATGCCAATCGGATGTGCGAGGATTCTTTATCGTGAAATTCATGAACACGGTTGTGCTTCGCTTGAAAATGCTTCTTTAGCGCTTTTAGGTATATTACGCACGATGAGCAGCGACGATATAAAAAACATAGCCGAAATGGGCGGCGGCGTAGGAGAGCGAATAATATCGTCAGCTATGGCTGCCGGCAGCTTAGAAGAGACGCTCGCCCTTGCCGCGACAAAGCAGTATACAAACTCTCGTCTGCGTCGTGCTATCATATATGCCGCAACCGGTGTTTCTCCGGCGGCGCTAAAATCAGAGGTTGCTTATACACAGATTCTTGCCGCAAACGCTCATGGCCTTGATGCTCTCCGGGTTATGAAAAAGGAAAGCAGAATTGAAATTTTAACAAAATCGGCCGACCATATAAAAATGAGCGAATGTGCGTCAAGACAGTATAAGCTTGAAGCTGACGCCGACAAGATATACACGCTTGCGTATCCGAACGCAATGCCCGCAAACGCTTTTCTTAGAATTTCACCGTATATAGAAGCATGACCGCCGAATCATCAGCGGTCATGCGTTTTTCTATCTCTGTTACTGATTTATAGAATTATCGAGGACGAAAGATCCACAGTCTGTGCACTGTATAACGGTCGGATTCTGTTCATGTGTAATGACTCTGATTTTGTCAAGCGCGCAATAGTCCTGATCACCGCAGTGATGAGCGCACTGTATTACAGTGCATTCGATGCTTTTATTGGGTTTGCGATTTTCTTTCTTCTTATTAATTTCCATTATTATTGTTGACCTCTTTTTGACAATATAGTCGATTTTTATGCAGTCTTGCTTTTTTGTTTTGGGATATGCCCTTTTTTATGATTTACAATGTGTCAAAAAATATTCATATCTAAGGTTTTCTTGCTGATGTAATAGAGATATTTATGATAATAAGAACAAATATGTGTATTTATTGTTTAAAATTACATATAAAAAGCGCAGAGAAGCAAATTCGTTTATAATTATAAAAAAGTATTGACGTGTGGCGTTAGTTGGTGCTATAATACTAAGGCGCGAAAGCGAAATCTGGGTGTGGCGCAGTTGGTAGCGCGCTACCTTGGGGTGGTAGAGGCCGCTGGTTCAAATCCAGTCACTCAGAGAAAAAAGTCCGGAACTCATGTTGCATGAGTTCCGGACTTTTGTTTTGTGTAAATTTACTTGATTATTGAATTGAGCCATAGATTCATTCTCCTCGGTATATTATTCCGGTGCTTTATTATCGCGGGAGAGTTGAATTTATGGCTCTCTTGGTTTTTACACAATTATATAGTCTTAATATTTTTAGCTGTAAATTGTAAAAAATGCAAACAACATAATAATAAAAATTGTGACAAAATTCGATTTACAAATAATAGGAAATAAGATATAATTTATATAAAATGACGAAAATAATCTGTGAAAGCGATGATGTTTTATAGTATTTTTGCTAATGCACCGGGGTTAATGAAATATAACCTCCCACGCTTATTTGTCGTTGTACAAATGCTGCAATATATAACCATAATGAGAGTCAAAATAAAGATGATTTAGGGGGAAGGACAAGTGAATGAAAAGGTTATAATATCTGCCCTCTTGCATGATGTCGGGAAGCTTATACAGAGGGCAAAAATGCCTGACTACATATCTAGGCTAATATCACAACTAAAAAGAGAAAATGTATCCAAAAGGGAAGTAACAAAACACTCTTTCTTTGGACGCTATTTCATAGAAAAATATACAAAAGACAGCGATATACTGAACTCGGTTTTACTACATCATAATGAGGAAATCGAAAATGCCGATATTTCTCCTAACAGCATTGCATATATAATCTACATATCTGACAATATATCGGCCGGTGCAGACAGGAGGAAAAATGAAAGAGATGCGGAAAACAAAAAGAAATGCGAAAAATAATACCAACTCTAATCTGCCACAGTCAAGCGTTTTTAATCTGCTAAACAACAGAAATGGAAAACTGGCACATGAACTTACCTGCTTTGAGAGAATTAATATTCCCGGGTAAAATAAAAAATTATCGGGTCTTGAATACAATGAAATGTTAAAAAAATTCAAAGACGGCATACGCGAGGTAGCTTTTACTACAGATTATATAAACTCTCTATTAGAGTTGATGGAAGCGACACTTTCATACGTACCCTCATGTACTAATGCCAATGAAATCCCCGATATATCACTATATGATCATTCAAAGACCACAGTTGCCATAGCGTCCTGTATCTATGAATATTTGAATGCATTGGGCAAAAACGACTATAGAAATATACTTTATGAAAATGGAAAAGATTTTTATAAAGAGAAAGCCTTTTTAATGTTCAGTTTTGACATCTCAGGAATACAAAAGTTTATATATACGATATCGAGTAAAAATGCTCTTAAAATGCTGCGCGCAAGGTCGTTTTACCTTGAGGTACTATCTGAACATCTCATCGACCGTTTGCTTATAAACTGCGGGCTCTCCCGTGCAAACCTCATTTATTCCGGTGGCGGGCACTGTTATATTCTCCTTCCCAACACCGAGAAAGTAAAAAAAGAAATAGATAACTTTTTGAAAACAGTCAACAGGTGGCTGATTGAAAAATTCGGCAATTCGCTTTATGTGGCGGTGGGAAAAACAGAATGCAGTGCAAACGACCTCATGAATACTTGTGCAGATGACAACAGCAAGAAAGCCGAAGCAACCAACGATTATCCGCCATATAAAGACATTTTTGTAAGGGTGGGCAGAGAACAATCTCGCAGTAAACTGAACAGGTACGATGCCTACGATATCCGTCGAATGAATAATCTTCCGGCAGGCGAAATTGGCAGAGAATGTAGAGTTTGCGGGTAAGTACGGGAAATTATACCAGCCAGCGATCCGGATGAAGTGGATAGGCGTGTTTTCTGCGATAAGTTGATCCGCCTTTCATCTGAAATAATAAAGGAAAACCGCGTGCTTTATGTGACAAAAGAAAAAATAGACGAGAAAAAACCCGGGGCGGTAAATATATACCTTCCTTTGCTGAATGGGGATACGGCGTACTTAAACTGCGCGGAATACAGTGAAATAATAGAGTCTCAGAAAAAACATGACAGAGAAATCATAAGCATATACGGAATCAACAAATTTTATACCGGAGTCAATTCTTTTACAAAGCTTTGGATGGGCAATTACTTCGCTAAAGACGACACCGGAGACATGCTGACTTTTGAAGATTTGGCAGGCGCTTCTCAGGGAATAAAAAGAATCGGTGTATTGAGGGCGGATGTAGACTTTCTCGGCAAGGCTTTCATTGAGGGATTTGAACGGTCAGACATAGATGGTCCCGAAAGATACAAATATGCGACATTGTCACGTTATGCGACCCTGTCGAGACAACTGTCGCTTTTCTTTAAAAAACACATAAATGAAATACTATCTTGCGAAGTGTTTTCTTACAATCAGGAATTACAGCGCTTTTACCTTGATAATGAGAAGAAAGAAGATGATAAAACACCTCGAAAAGTTACCATTGTGTATTCCGGTGGAGATGACTTGTTTATCGTCGGTGCGTGGAATGAGGTTCTTGAGGCTGCCGTCGATATAAGAAACGTGTTTGAAAGATTAACCGACGGCGCGCTCACTTTCAGTGCGGGATTCTGTATTTTCGAACCTAAATATCCTGTGTCGCGAATGGCTGAAATAACAGCTTCGCTTGAGTCAAGAGCTAAAAGTATTGATAAAAATAAAAATGCAATATCGCTGTTTGGGGAGCAGGACACACCATACGGTAACATTACTCATACATACAAATGGGATGTATTCACAAACAGCGTGATAAATGAAAAATTAAGAGAGATTCGGACTTATTTTGGAGCGCGGGAAAAAAACGATACTGCCGGCGGGAATGCTTTCTTATATAGGATAATGAGCTATGTTATCGGAGCCGAAGATAAAATCAATATTGCGCGCTGCGCATACCTGCTCGCACGGCTTGAACCTAATGAAAAAACGGCGAGCGAAGCCGAGAAAAAAAGCGTATTCAAGATTTTCTCGAAATGTTTACAAGTGGATTTTGAATGAGGAAGACCGCCGCCAGCTTCTTACTGCAATCAGCTTATATATTTACCTTACTCGAGAAAAGGAGGACGAAAAATGAGCGGGAGATATAACAGGAATAATGGACATGAAAAGAGGAGATTCGTAAATAACGGCTCAAACAAAAAGTACGGACAAGCTGAAAATGCTTCATCAGAAGAACAAGAGAAAAATGAAAGGGATAAAAGAATTTGTTTTCTGCGTGATGATAAAAATTATGTTGATATCGCGAAGGAAAGAATAACAAGACTCGGTAGAGATTTGGGAAATGATAAATACGACTTTGGAAACTTGACTACTTCGAAAATCAGAAACATTTTATCGATTGTGAACGATATTTTAAATGATATGCATGTCTTACATGACAATAAATTCGAGCCGGTGTTAGATAAAAAGTTAAAACGTTTGAAGATAAAGTTAATATATGAAGCGGGCAGAGACGAGGAAGATAATGAATCAAGAAATAAAAGAGATAAAAAATTAAAAGAGAAGGAAGATAGAGAATCAAAAGAGAAAGAAGAAGAAAGATCGAGAAAAAATGGCAATGTCAAGCGGTTTATTATAGATACCGGTTTGCTCGATGCTATTGATGAAATAAATGGAGATAAAGAAAAATTCAAAAGGTATGCAAATTACCTTGAGGCTTTAGTTGCATACCATCGCTACTACGGCGGAAAAGATTTTTAAAGTAGGAGGAGAAAATATGTATTCCAAATTAAAAATAAGCGCTACGATTGAAATAATAACTGGTTTACATATCGGCGGTTCGGATACTTATTCCGCAATAGGAGCGGTTAGCAGCCCTGTTATAAGGGATAGTTTAACCGGATGTCCTATCATACCCGGCAGCAGCCTGAAAGGGAAAATGCGTGTGCTCTTAAGCAGGTCGATTAAAAAAGAACTCAAGCCTGATGATGACCCCGATCCCGTAAAGAGACTATTCGGAACAAGCAACAATAGTGGTACAAGCAGCAATAGTGGTACAAACAGCAATAGTGGTACAAACAGCAATGATAGTAAAAGTAGTGTTGATAATACAAATAATAAAACAAATCAATTCTATTCACGTTTACAGTTTTGGGACGCATTCCTTATCAATCTTGAAGAGCTCAAAGAAGTCGGGTTAACCGAAGTTAAATTCGAAAACACGATAAATAGGAGTAATTCCAAGGCAAATCCAAGGCAGATAGAACGGGTTATTCGAGGCGCGAAGTTTGCGTTTGTTTTAACTTATGATGCGGTTGAAGAAAATGAAATAATAGAGGATTTTGAAAATATCGCAAAAGCTATAATATTGCTTCAATTAGATTACCTCGGCGGTCACGGCACGCGCGGATACGGAAGAGTGGCGTTTTCTGGTTTCAATGTTGAATGTGTCGCGGGGGAAATAGATTATGATACATTAGAAGCTATAAAGGAACTGCTGAAAAAAGCCGAATATTCATCTGACCTTTCAATGTAGAAATCAAGCACATGAAAGGAGAAAAAAGTGTTTTACTTCCTTTATAAATTAAAGTTTAAAACGCCGCTCCACGTGGGCAATGACAGCGGTTCCGCAGGGCTTGTAAGCTCAGGGATAACTGTTCATTCCGACACACTGATGTCTGCCCTATACATAGAAAGCATAAGAATAAAGCGTGAAGATGAACTTTTTAGCGCGTATGAAAGCGGAAAAATCGCCGTATCAAGCCTTTTTCCTTATTGCGGGGACGAGCTTTTTCTCCCAAAGCCTGTATACGCCTATAAGGCCGACGTTACTACATCGTCGTCGGAAAATTATAAACTATATAAAAAGCTGCAGTATATACCTTTATCAATGTTTGAAGAGTATTTAGCTTCTTTGAATGGCGAAGGAACGTTTGATGCTGAAAAAGCGCAGGAGCTTATGAAAGGTGTTGCCCGGGTAGATACGAGGGCGAGAGTCAAAGTAAACTATCCTGACGACAATGAGCCGTATTATGTCGGCACTACAACATTTGCAGATTCCTGTGGCCTTTACTTTATAACCGGGTATGAATCCGAGGATGAAAAGAATCTCTTCGAGACGCTTTTAGGCCAACTCTCGTACGGCGGTATCGGCGGAAAAAGAAGTTCAGGACTTGGAAAATTTGAAGTTATAGGAAAGATACGTCTCACAGAAGAAGTATCCGAGCCTTACAAAACACTATATAAAATGTTATGCGGCAATTATCATGTCTTCATGTCTATCAACGTGTCTTTGGCGAAAGACGACGAATTAGATGCGGCTGCCGATGGCGGATACTATGTTCTTTTAAGGCGCGGGGGATTTGTCGGGTCCGAAGAATATTCGGACACACCGCTGAAGAAAAAACTTATGTATGCCTTCGGCGAAGGTTCGTGCATTAAAACGCCATATAAGGGTTACATAGCTGACGTATCTCAGGGCGGAAATCATCCGGTTTATCGTTTTTTAAAGCCCTTATTTGTGGGGGTGGAGTTATGAGTCATCTTACGACTTTCAAGCTTAAACTTAAAGTTCTATCCCCGGTTTTTATTGGACAGGGAAGCGAAATTAACAAAAAGGAATATTTGTATTTTCCGGATAAGAATAGGATTTTCATGTTAGATTTGCCCAAATTTATTGATTTTCTTGACTCGAAAGTGTTGATAGACGGCTACAAGGACTTTATGCTAAGCAAACAATCAGACCTGAGACACTGGCTTGAGGAAAATACGGAATTGGGCGGAAATATACCTTATGAGAACTTTATAAGCTACGATATTTCTGCCGGCGATGATATTGACGAGTATCATTCGCTTAATAATATTGATCTTTTCATAAAGGACAAACGCGGCAAACCGTACATACCCGGGAGCAGTTTAAAAGGAGCTATTCGAACGGCTATACTTGTCGATATGCTGTCCGATCCTGATAGGCACGAGCACGCTAAAAAAAGCATTGAATACTTAAATGATAGACTTCAGCGCGGAATTAAATCAGTTAATGCAAATCTAATTGAGAGCTGGTTGTTGAACACGCTCAACTTGCCTAAGACAAAAGAGAAAGATGCAGTAAACTCTGTTATGAAGGGAATAGAGATAAGCGACAGCGAGCCCCTTGAAACTACCTCGCTTGTCTTGTGCAGAAAAATTGATGTTCGAAAGAATGGAAAAATAAACAAGACAAACGTTTACCGCGAATGTCTTGAGCCTGGAACAGAAGTTGAGTTTCGTGTCACGATTGACAATATAATCGCCGGGAAAAGCGGAATAACAAAAGAGTATTTGCGCTCCGCGATAATTCAGGCAGCAAAGATACAGAATAGGGAGTATGATAAATTTCAAAAGCCGGAAGGGTTTGTGTCAGTCTCTGCGCCCGACGGATGTGAGCTATATTTAGGCGGCGGCGCGGGTTTTGTTTCAAAGACTTTTGTCTTTACGGCGGACGAAGCTAAAGCATTGGATTATGTCGCAAGACTAATGCAGGAGTCGTTTAAAAAAGGCCATTACCACCATAAAGACAAAGCGCTTGGCGTGTCTCCACATATGCTAAAATGCACGTCATACAATAATAATCTTTATCAGATGGGGAAGTGCCAAGTAGAGTTTTAAGTTTATGCTTATGCGCGAACTCTATAAAACAATCTACGCCCCGCGAGGGGACGGAAACAAACGGAAACTGAAACCATAGTTTGATAGTATTTTGGAAACAATCTACGCCCCGCGAGGGGACGGAAAGGAGTATTTATGATTGCTAAGTACAAAATTGAATTTGAATACGAAAGCAAAGAACCCCCAAACTGTTTTTGGGGGTACAACTTGTATGGCGCGCTCATGCAAAAGCTGCCGGCAAAAGCAGCCGAAAGGCTTCACGAAAACGGCATATCGCCGCTCAGCCAGTATGTGACAGTTGACAGGGGTAATAATCTGCTTATATGGCATGTAACTGTGGCAGAAGACATAAACGGACAAATGGAGGAGACCTTGTCTCGGACAAAAGAGTACAAACTGGACGGTCATGAGGCTGTGTTAAGGATGGCAGGTTTTGAAAAAACGGCTGAAATCGGACATATTGACATGGCTTTGGCGTATTTGCATGAAAAAATACCAGCTCGACACTTGAGGATTAAGACATATACTCCGGTGTCGTTTAAAACAGAAGGAGAATATGCCATTTTCCCATCGGTTGAGCTGATATATAAAAGTGCAACTCAAAAATGGAATGCCTTTGCAGAGGATGTTATCATCGATGACGATGATGTATTAAAGCAACTTATTGAGAATACGAGGATTGTTTCATACCGTCTGAACAGCTTTTATTATCAAATTAAAGGAGTTAAGATTCCTTCTTTCTTTGGCGATGTGACGCTTTATATAAAGGGGCAGGAATCTCTTGTACGGATGGCGGATTTAGTCCTCAATTATCTTGAGTTTTCAGGCTTGGGGATAAAATGTGCCCTCGGCATGGGCGGGGTGAAAATTACAGATTGCACGGAAGAGAAAACTTATAAAAGATGATGACTCTTGGGATGCATACGATAAAATAAGAAAAAAGTCCGGAACTCAAGTAGCATGAGTTCCGGACTTTTTGTTTTGTGTTTGATTTAGTCCATCTGAAGCTCTGTTTGTTCAACAGCTTCGATTAAAAATGGAATGTCGCCGCGCCCCATTTCCTCCGCGATTTCTGCCGCGCGGTTTTGAATATTTTGAAGTTCAGTGTTCTTTATATCTTCATTTTCACTAAGCGACATTTCATTGACACCAATGAAAACAAAGGCACCTTCATATTCAGTGTTAACATAATACTCACAAAGAGCATATCCTTCACTTAGTAAAGTGCCCGCAACCTTGTTAGCTGTATCAATAAGCTCATTATACGAGTATTTTGTGATGAAATAAAATACGTCGCTTGCAGTGTCGCCAAAAAATGTGTCAAGCTCTTTTACCGTAATACCGCCTTTGTCTTTTGCTATAAATAAAACATAAGCGTCTCTATAAATCAACGAGCCGCCGAACCAATCAGGATACACGATACCAACGCAATTTTGATAAAAGGACTGCATCAGCATACCGTCAGCTATGACAAGTTTTGTTTGATTAAATGAGCCGGAATTCTCATGCCCGTCAGGTAGTTCCGCAAGCTGCTTTTTGACCGAGACGCAAACTCCGGTTTTCGCTTCGAAGTCTGCCGCGAGTTTTTTTACAGTCTCAATATCTTCTTTTTTCACTTGTACCAGAATATAATCCAAATCTTCGACAACCGTGGAGGAGCACCCTTCCAAGTTAATGTTGTTTTCTTTTAATAAAGCTAATAAGTCCTCGTTTACACGTTGTAACTTTGTTTTATTATCTGCTTTCGTTTCCGTCTTTTCTTTTATGGTGAAATCCGGGTTGTTTGTTGTCTTGCCCGATAGACTATTGATTTCGCCGTTTGAGTGCAACAGGGCAGCCTTTATGACTGATAATGTTGATACCATAACTAAACATATTATGGCTAATATTATAAGGAAGCTTTTCCGCTTGCTCATATAAATGACTCCCGTCTGTCACGTGGCTTTTCGGCTGTTCTGCATGTCTCATCTATGTGCTATCTTCATTGTGCCATTATATACCTGATATGACAATACAGTGGTGAGATAATGTTGATTTGATAATTGAAAAAATGATGGTGCCTGAATTATCACAAAGACATAATTAAAAAATGTTGGTGTGTTGTAAAATAAACAACTTTTTTATTGTAGAGAATGTCACAAGTATAAGAAGTAACATATAGTTACAAATGGGAAATAGAAACAGCTAAAAAAGTTACAACTTAGTAATAAAAATTATCATAAACAAAAAAATGTCCTATACTTACGCGAAAATATCGTGTAAATTTTGTTTAAATGGATTATAATGTTATCGCAATATTACCGAGTAGTTAATAATCAATAAATTTACGGAGGAACAATATCAGCATGAAAAGAATTATTGCTATTATAATTGCATTTATCATGGTTCTGACTATGGTACTGTCATTTGCCTCCTGTAATAACGAAAAGGATAAAGGTGAAGACACAAAAGACGCTATGGGAACTGCTGATGACAGTAACAACACGGGCGATTCTAATGAGGATGAAGGAAAAGATACCGAAACTACCGCTCCTCCAGAACCAAAGGAACCATATGATTTCTCTAACATGACACCCGTGGGAACGACAGGCGCAGTATACGCAGGTGCACCGGATGGCTATCAGTATCTTGCCGAAAGTGATATGTACATAGTGTTCGACACATCAAAAGATAACAAGGAGTTTGCACTCCGCGGGTCATATGTCGACACGTCCGGCAAGGAAAAGACAGCTAATTTGTACTGCACCGCTGTTGTTGACGGATTTACTGAGGTTGGTGTAAACAAGGACGGTTGCAAGGAACTTGGTATTAGTGTCAAGGCAGAGGAATACAGTAACGCAGTTGAGCTTTGGATATACTTCACCAGCCTGCCTGAAGATTTTGGCGGTACAATAAAGTTTTATGGTATTGAATGTGGCAAAGAAGCCGACAAGTGGGTAGAATACTCTCTGCTTGATGTTGGTGAAGCAGCTCAAAACGTCAATGGTGTTTACTTCAAAACAAGCACAGGAAGCACGGCTCTGACTGTCGGTGACAAGATAATAGTTACATTTGATATGTCACTGAGCCAGATGTACGGACTGAAGGCTACTTACACTGATGAAAACGGGGCAGCAGCATACTGCAATATCGTTTGCTTCGGTGAAGATTATAAAGATACTCCGTTTGACGGTTCGCAAACTTATCAATACTTCAACAATTACGGTGTATATCAGGCAGACGCTGATCGCATCGGCTTGTTATGTGAGCTTGAAGAAGGCGAAGCATATACTATAGTCACATTTACAGTACAAGAGGTTAAAGTGTCTTCCTTCACCTTCTATGGCTGCGTCGATGCAAACGAAACATACGGCTGGATTACTTATACGGTTTCTTAATTAGATAACTCCTGTTTAGCGGTGCGGGATAAGCTAAACATATATAACTGAATAATATAAAGAAAGCAAAGTCCGCCTCTTGTGCAGGTGGACTTTGCTTATTTATCGGTAAATATGTTAAGTAAAAGAGCAAAAAAACCGGCGTGACATTTGTCACGCCGGTTTGATAAATAGACAATGCGTTATTATTTGCACTCAGCTGTTATAACACAAATTATTTATATTTGCGCTTGCGTGCAGCTTCAGCCTTCTTTTTCTTCTTGACACTCGGCTTTTCGTAATGCTCTCTCTTACGGAGTTCGGTCAGAACGCCTGATCTTGCGCACTGGCGTTTGAAACGACGAAGAGCGCTGTCAAGAGATTCATTTTCTTTTACTCTAACTTCTGCCATTTGACTGTTTCCCCCCCTTCGCAAAAGAGCGCGGGGAGCGGGTATTCCGGTTCCCCTCGGTAATTATATCAAAAAGAAATGTTTCTGTCAATCAGTTTCTTCATAAATAATATTTTATATCAATAAATAATACCATATAAAATCATAAATATTTATAAAAGACGCGACATTGCGGCGCGTGCTTCGTATATAGCGCGTTCTGTGTCTATTGTCGTGTAATTACCATTAATATATAGAATTTGTCCGCCGACCATTGTCATTTGCACATCCCCGCCGGCCGCCGCATAAACAATATCTTCTGCGACATCGCGCTCGGTAGCCATAAAAGGTGCCGCACCATTGATAACTATAAGATCTGCAGCATAACCGGAGCGGAGAATGCCGACCTCAGAAAATCCCGCACCTTTCGCACCGACAACGGTAGCCATTTCTATTGCGTCAGAAGCTGAAAGGGATGCCGGATTTCTCGTTGAAAGGCTTGACAGAAGCGCCGCAAGGCGCATCTCACGGAACATATCAAGAGTATTGTTACTTGCCGGGCCATCGGTACCGATGGCGACATTCACACCATGCGCACGCATGGCGGCGACAGGTGCCGCACCGCTTGATAGCTTCATGTTGCTGGCAGGGCAGTGAGCGACTGTGACGCCATGTGATGCAAGAATTGCCATATCGCCCTCGTCTACATGAACGCAGTGCGCTGCTATCGTTGGCACATCAAATATACCGAGATCCGAGAGGTATTCTACGGGCGATTTGCCACCGTGCTGCTCACGGCACGCTTCAACTTCGCTTGAAGTTTCGCTTACATGCACATGCATGCCCGCACCGAGCTTTTGTGCGGTCTCTGCGGCAAGATGTGCAACGCTTTTATCTGTTGCATACTCCGAGTGTATGCCAAAATAAATGCGTATAAGCTCACCTTCGCCATCAAATTCATGGAAAAGAGCCTCGTTTTCGGCAACATGAGATGCTGATATTGCGCCGACACAAGCATTTGCGCGGATTTTAGCTTCATGTGCGGCGCGAAGAACGCCGTTTGCGCGGAAATACATGTCGGCAAAGCACGTTACGCCATAGCGAAGGTATTCCATTATCGCGAGCGTCGCGCCCGTGTAAATATCATCGTCTGTCAGGAGCGCTTCAACAGTAAATATTCGCTGTAACCACTCGCCAAGCGGCAGCCCGCCGCCAACGCCGCGCAAAAGTGTCATCGCAACGTGCGAATGAGCGCTGCAAAGCCCCGGCATACATATACCGCCACGTCCGTCGATAATATCAATTTTACGGCCTTTGAGCGGCGGTGCTGTCAATTTAGCTGCATCACCGGCATAGAGAATGAAAGGCCCGTCAGTCAGAATGGCGCCGTCGGGGTAAACAGATTCTCCGGTATATAGCTTTACATTTTTTATTAAATACATCGTTTCACTCATTTTATTTTCCCCGAAGCTTTTGTTTTACTCGAATTTTATGAAAACAACCTCAAGCGGATTATTTATCCTCGGAACAGGTTCGTGGTTTGATACTCCTGCTGAAACGATAAGACGCCCGTTTTCATATACACCACGCGTATATTTCGGGAAAAGCCCCT
>LFTK01000053.1 GCA_001513385.1 Clostridiales bacterium DTU064 | reverse complement strand
GGAAATGTTTTAATTACAACATTATTTAAGGCAAAATCAACGCTCGTTATGGAATCAGCAAGCGCGGCGTTAAATTTAGTCATATTAATGTTGTTGTGGTGAGAAGCAGGCACATATTTATATTTACCTTTGTCGGACATTACCTTTGAAAGCTTCAGCTCACGTATATCACGTGATACTGTTGCCTGAGTTACGTTAAAACCCTCTGACCGGAGTTTTGATATTAGTTCTTCCTGTGTTTCGATATCATATTTTTCTATGAGCTCAAGTATTTTACTCTGTCGCCTGCTTTTCATTCAGACCTCCCTCGCTTGATAGTGAGCATTAATTTGTAAGTATTCATGTGTTTATTCAATTACGTTTATATTTATATTATGTTATGGGCGCGCAAGCTTTTTTCTGAAAACACTTCTGAACCCGCCATTTTTAACCCGGACGAGCTTTGTACGCACGTCACTTCTTTTTATTCTGACGATATCTGTTTTCATAAGCTGCACATTCTCCGAACCGTCGACCGTTATGAAGAGCTCGGAACGGCAGTCCTCGGCGGCACGGCAGAAAATAATGTTTTCCGCAGAAAAAATCATCGGCCGTGTGAGAAGCGAATGCGGGCAAATCGGGGTGACGCATATACAGTCAATCGACGGGTCGACGATGGGGCCACCTGCCGACATTGAATATGCAGTTGAACCTGTTGGCGTTGCAAAGATAATGCCGTCGGCGTAATATCGCTCAGGCTCGCCCTCACCGCAGGATATTTCAATCGACGCCATACGGGACAATGTCCCGTGTGAAACGACAATATCGTTAAGAGCCGCGCCTGACCGCCAGATTATTCTCCCGTCACGCTCAATTTGAGCTGTGAGCATCATGCGCTCCTCTATGCGATAGTCCCCTGTCAGCGCGCGTTCGATAAGTTCAAGCTCGTCTGCTTCTATCTCGGCTATATACCCGATACGCCCTAAATTTACACCTAAAAGCGGAATCCCGCAAAAATCATGCGATGCATGAAGCATACAGCCGTCGCCGCCAAGCACAATTGCAAACTCAATATCAGCCGGCGGCGTACCATCGAAATACATAACATCAACATCAGCACCGCTTGCTGTAATTTTTACTGCTTCTTCTGTCACGCCACGGGCAGATGTGGGTATGCAAATGCATACATTGTGCTCAGCTTTTGTAAGGAGAGTAAGCAACCGTCGCAGCGTTTTGCTGCTTTTTTCTTTTCTTATTTTATCTTTATCTTTATCGTCCGCGGGCAACAGAGCAATCTTTCTCACTTTTTATCAGCTCCATTACATCAGCCCGCGTAATAGCGGGAGATGCTTCTTTATCATTTGTTTTTTTAAAGAAGACAAGATATTCGACGTTGCCGCGACGACGCTCACGCTCATTTTCAACAGCGCCACCTGTAACAGGCGACACCGTAAGCGCAAGTGCACGCAGCCCAAGCTCCGCTGCCGCAGATATGACACGGCAAACAGCATCAGCGCGTGCTCGCGGCGATGTTACAACGCCACTGCTTCCTAAACTATCCTGGTCAAGCTCAAACTGCGGTTTTATAAGTGCAACAAGATGTCCGTCAGGTGCGGTAATTTCATATATAGCCGGAAGTATAAGCGTAAGTGATATGAAACTGACGTCACACACAACAACGGAGCACATCTCCGGAAGAGAGCTCGCCGTCATGTCGCGGGCATTTGTTCCTTCCATTACAATAACGCGGCTGTCGGCGCGCAGCGAAGGATGAAGCTGTGATGTACCGGAGTCAACAGCATATACTCGCGCAGCACCGTGACGCAAAAGACAATCGGTAAAACCACCGGTTGATGCGCCAATATCGGCACAAACAGCACCCGCCACATCAAGCTCAAAGCGGTCAAGCGCCGCCTGCAGCTTCAAACCTCCGACGCTGACGTACTGCAGAGGGCACACGTTTACCTCAAAAGTTGTGTTCTCGTCAACATCGTACGAAGGCTTTGTTATGATAGCACCATCAATCGTAACACGGCCTTCCGTTATTAAAAAACGGGCACGAGAACGGCTTTCGGCGTACCCCTTTTTATACAAGTAAACATCAAGCCTCATGAATTGTTCTCATTATATCAAAAAAAATGAATATTTTCAATAGAATTATGAATATATACACATAATTATGCATTACTTATCACGTGTAAGCAGCCATTTTGCAAGCTCTATTAGCATCTCTGAGCGAGGATATGATGATACAGCACTTATAGCGTCGTTTGTGAGGTTTTGAGCGAACTCTCTTGCTTCATCAATGCTCATAAATGATAGTATCGTCGTTTTTCCGCGGCTTTCGTCTCTGCCAACAGGCTTACCAAGCTTCGCTTCATCACCTATAGCCCCGAGTATATCGTCGATCACTTGAAAAGCAAGCCCGATATTATATGCATATCTGCGTGCCGCAGCATAATCAGCTTCTGTGAGACTTTGTCGCTTGCTACCGTTCTCATCATCTGCACCGAACAAATCACCGTCAGCCGCAATACACCCCAGCGTACAAGCTGCGCTGATGATAGCACCAGTCTTCATCCGGTGTGTATCAAGGAGCATGTCAAATGAAACATCACCCGGCGCGTTTTCATTTTGTAAATCGCAAATCTGACCGCCTATCATCCCGTCATGCCCTGCTGCGGCAGCCAGTGTAGAAATTGCACGAATGTTTTGTGCGGGAGTTGTAAAAGGGTTGTCCGCACAAGCAGCGAAAGCGTATGTCAGAAGCGCATCGCCGGCAAGGAGTGCAAAAGCTTCTCCATAAACTTTATGGCACGTAGGACGGCCTCTCCGCATATCGTCATCATCCATGCACGGGAGGTCGTCATGTATAAGCGAATATGAATGCACCATTTCAACGGCGCATGCATATGGCAATGCTGCTGTTGTATCTCCTCCGAAAAGTTCACAAAAAGCAAGCGTCAAAAACGGACGAATGCGTTTTCCGCCGCCGAGGGTAGCATATCGCATGGCGTCATATACGACGCTATGCTTGACATCCCCCTTTGGCAAAAGCTCTTCAAGCGCAGCTTCCGTCAGCGCAGCACAGGAGGACAGTTTCTCGGCAATACTGCTCATTTATCTGTGCCCCCGAAGTCTTCTTCTTCACTTGTAGTGCCATCAGGACCTACAGTGAGGAGTTTAACTTTTTGTTCCGCTTTATCAAGTTTTTCGTTACAGAGCTTTACGAGCGAAACTCCTTCCTCAAAAAGCGAAAGTGACTCGTCAAGCGGCGCACCGCCACCCTCAAGCGCTCGTACAATCTCCTCAAGGCGCGCTATCGCCGCTTCAAATGTTAAATTCGTATTATCGCCGCTGTTGTCAGTTGGCCTTATATCTTTATTCTCAGCCATATGCCGTGTTACCTCCGCTTTTATATGCGCCCCGTTCGGTGCAGATTTTTTATATGATTAGTTTATTCTGAATGAACCAAATCTGATGATAACTCATCAAAGCCTTTATCTTTTTGCTCGACCTCTGTAACACTTGCCCTGATAATACCGTCAGCAGCACGCAGAGTGAGCTTGTCTCCCACATTTACGCGGGATACTCTTGTGATGACGTTTCCTTCTTCATTGAAAACAGCAAAATAACCGCGTGATAAAACAGAGAGCGGATTCATCGCTTCAAGTTTACCTGCAACGAGCGACAATGCAAGCCGTCCTGCTGTGCAGCGCGCCTTTGCCGAGACTGCGAGTTTGTCGGCAAGTGATATCGTAAGCATACGGCGGTCATCTATGATAAATTTCGGATCACGAAGCACCTTCCGGGACGACATAGATTCAAGCCTGCGGCGCAAATCGGTCGTCTTGCGGTTAAGCGACATCGCCATATGCGTAATGACGTTGCCAAATCTGCGCTTCAGCTCAGAAACTTCCGGCAGTGCAAGCTCCGCTGCGGCTGACGGCGTCGGCGCCCGTAAATCGGCGACAAAATCGCAAATCGTAAAGTCCGTTTCATGACCGACAGCAGATATCACCGGAACTGAGCACGCAGCAACAGCTCTTGCAACACCTTCGTCGTTGAACGCCCATAAATCTTCAATTGAGCCGCCGCCACGCCCGATTATAACGACGTCAACAGATTTCGTTTCGCTGAAATGGCGAAGCCCTGCGATAAGCGTCGGCGGGGCATCCGGTCCCTGAACAAGTGCCGGATATATTACAAGCTCTGCAAGCGG
>LFTK01000110.1 GCA_001513385.1 Clostridiales bacterium DTU064 | reverse complement strand
CGTCGGCGCATCACCTTTGAAATAAATGGATGTAAGGCTTGTGCAGTCGTAAAAAGCATAACTGCCAATAGAAGTTACAGAGGCGGGGATAGTAATGGATATAAGGCTTGTGCATCCCCAGAATAATGAATTGCTAAGAGAAGTTATAGCTTTGGGGAGATTAATAGAAGCAAGATTTGTGCAGCCATTAAATGCATACTCGCCAATAGAAGTAACGGAATCAGGTATGGTAACGGATGTAAGGCTTGTGCAGCCGCAAAAAGTATAACTGCCGATAGAAGTTACATTATCGGGTATGGTTATGGAAGCAAGACTTGTGCAGTTATGGAATGTGTCATCTCCAAAAGAAGTTACAGTGTCAGGTATGGTAACGGATATAAGGCTCGTGCAACCCCTAAACAAACCATCTTCAAGAGAAGTTATATTGGCGTGAATTTCGGCGGATTCAAGATTAGTGCAATCATTAAATACATAGGCTTCGAGTGTTTCTACGGTATCGGGAATTACAACAGACTCAAAGCTCGTGCATCCGTAGAATGATGAGAACATAATTACCCTGACAGATTCGGGAAAATTTATCGACTGAAGCTTTTGACAATTATAAAAAGCTCTATCACCAATGGTTTCAACGGAGTTCCCAAGCACAACAGTTTCAAGGTTCGTGCAATCTTCAAAAGCATCTGTTCCGATAGACGTGACGGAATTCCCGATGATGACTGATTACAGATTTGTGCACTCCCAGAATGCTCTTGTATCAATTAGGGTTATTGAGTTTCCGATAGTGACAGATTCAAGTCCCAAGCATCCATCAAATGCATATTCCCCGATCGTACCGGCAGCGGTATCGGGAATGACGATGGAGTTAAGTTGTGTGCCGCAATCCTGAAACGCGTTACTTCCGATGGAATTTACGTAATCAGGGACAATATATTCCGATCCGGCTTTTGCATGAGGATAACGTAATAAAACAGTTTTATCTTTATTAAATAAGATGCCATCTACACTTGTATAATTTTCATTCTCGTAGTTGACGTTTATTGCGGTGAGGGAGGAACAACCGAAAAAAGCACTAACATCAATAGAAATTACAGAACTGGGTATTGTGACGTTTGTAAGGCTTGTGCAATCGCAAAATACTTGTGGTCCAATAGAAATTATGGAATCAGGGATGTTAACGGACTCAAGCATCTTACTGGAGCGAAATGCGCCATCATTAATGGCAATGACGGAGTTCGGAATTGTGACGGATGTTACGGTATTGTTTGAATTACCACCGAAAATATTATTCATTCCGCCCGCACCGAGTGCTGTTACCTTGTATGAGCCGATTTTTTCCGGAATCACAACTACACCTGAAGCATAGGAGGATGATGTAATGGTACATGTGTCGTCATCGTTTATTGTGTAAACCCATCTGATACCACTAACCGGGTCTAAATATGTTTCGGCCGAAGCGATTGTCTCAAAAAACAGGACAATCAGAATCAGAAGCACGGGAACTAATATAATCGGCAGTTTTTTCTTTAAAACTGTCTGCATAAATTTTCTCCTCTTAAAAACTCTTTTCTTTTTGCTTTACAGACAGGCAACCGGCTTGTTAAGCCGTTTAAAACACAGCCTATCTTGCTAAATTTCATTTACGCACATTTTGGTGTGTGCGTTCCCGCATACAAAATTCGGTATTCCTCGTGTTGTCCTGCGATATATCAATTCAATAAAGAAAAGCAACCGCTCAACCGTTAGCAATATTCAGGTAATATGGGTTAAATTGCGTTTATTTTTACATGAAACAGCTTTTGTCAAGTATTCTGAGAGGAAATCTTCGTTTTCATAAGCAGGCCATTTAAGGTCGCATTTATAGCGCATTGTGTTACCACAAGTACATATGGCCCTGATCTCTCACCCGGCGTCAAAACCCTGCCCTCATAGGCAAATCAACAATGCTTTTTTTATTTTTACTTTATCATTGCCTTTTCCGTTTCTCGCCCCCCGATAAATTAATGATATACTTTTGACTGACAACGAAAGTTTTGTCATGTCATAAGACACGTAAAAGCCTTTCGTAAACCAGCCTTTTTCGTTTTATTATCAAATAGCAGGATTCATATCCTGTTATATGATACCGTCAAAATGCACTTACAGATATAAAACACAATTAATGGATTTTATAATGCAATCACACAATTAATGTAAAATGCTGCAAAATAAAAAAACTCATTCAGTAGTGAATGGGTTATAAAAGTTTTCTCAATATTCATTTATTAAAAAACATTCTATAACTGCCATGCTCAGTTGTAAGGATGGCGATGTTATCCCTTTTGAGTCGTTGTGTTAAGATTATTGTGCCGTTTTTTTGCACAAAAAAAAGAGACAGGTGCTTGATTTTATCTTGACACAGCAATTTCGAACATTTTAAGCTGGTCTGACGTTATAACGTTAAAAAACGTTATATGCTTAAAACGGGTTGTTAATCAGCACCCTCCCCTGCGTGTATAATAACATAAAATATTCCAATATACAATACTTTTTGCATATTAATATGAAAATATTTCTCGTGTTACCTTTATACTATTAATATTTTTTATGAAAATGGCTTGATAACGTTTCAGAAACACTAAAAAAACAGGGCCACATAAAAGGTTTTATCCTTTTGTGTGGCCTTGTTTTGTTTCCGTTAAAAGAGTGTCGGTCAAAGTTTACTTATTAAAGTAAATTCCTAAGTCGCACTCCGGTTTGGATGTTTCTTTTGGTATATATGTTTTAGATTAATTCGTAAGGTGATGCCTCGTTTGCAAAGACCGGTTTTATCGTCACTTCAAAGGTGAATTCCTTCTCTGTGAAACGATGCTCCTCAGCAAGTCCTGGTCCGCAGGAGTTGGAACCGATACCGCTCTGCTTGTAGTCGATGTTGACTGTCGTCTCCTTTTCGGGAACAAGCTCGTAGTGATGAGCAGTTTCGGTGAGAAGCTTCGAGCTGTAATGTGTTGCGTTGAAGTGGAAAGGCTTGCCACCTGCTGTGAACATGAGGCCGTGACCGGCAACGGAGGAAACGATAGCCCACTTTGTGTTCCAGTGGCTTGAGTTCTCCTGCGGGAAAATGTACGGCTCGTAGTTTTCGTGGACTGTCGATTTGAACTCACCCATTCTGGAGGCAAGGTGTTTGTCGGAATAACTTTCGTATGGGCCGTAGCCGAAGTAGCGCATGTTCTCGGTGCCCTCGGGCATTTTAAGCTCGATGCCGAAGCGCGGCAGGAATGTTACCTGCTTGCCACCTCTGATGTCGTGGTTTGTTACGTTGACATCGTACTTGATTGTAAGGCTTCCGCATCCGCTGACAGTGTAAAGTACGTCGGCCTTAAGAATCGGCACTTCTGCGTAACCGCCAAGAGCAATTTTTGCCAAAACGGATGCGGTGCCGGCTTCTTCATCTATGCCGAGGAATTTTGCCTCATAGCACTTTACGAACGCGCGGTCATAGCCGTATCTCATCCACTCCCATCTGACGTTGCGGTCGTTGTCTGTGGGAGCACGCCATACTGTCGGTACAATCGGCTGTGTAATCAACGATTTGCCGTTGTCGATGATTTCTGATACGCAGCCGTGTGCAAGATCAAATGTGTAAACAGTTTCACCTGCCTTGACTTTTACAAAGCGGTCGCCGACTTCCGCTGTAGGCGCTGGATATGATTTTGTCTCGTAGGAAACAACCTCGGCTGCCGGAACTTCGAACTGCTCAAAGCCAACTTCGTATCCTGCGGGAGCCCACGGCGTTGCGGCTCTTGTGCGAAGACTGATGTTGAGATAAAGGTTGCCGTAGAGGCGGACGCCGCCGAAATCGACAGTAAAGGTCTTTTGACGCTGCGGGGCTATCGGTAGCGAGGGGATTATGCCCGACGCTACTTCGCGGCCGTCGCGTTCAAGCGACCAGTAAAGGTCAAGATCGCGCAGGCCAGTAAAGTAACGGAGGTTCTTAACCGTAAACTTGCCGGCAGATATATCTTTTGCCTTAATAGCAAAGGGTTTGATAGCCTGTTTAAGCTCAAGAAGTCCTGTGTGAACACGGCGGTCAGGGTAAACGAGACCGTCAACACAGAAGTTTCCGTCATTCGGCTTGTCGCCGAAGTCGCCGCCGTAGGTGAACGACGGATTTCTGTATTTATCACCAATTGCAACGCTGTGGTCGGCGAACTCCCATACGCAGCCGCCGAAGAATTCGTCGTGTGCGTAGATTATCTCCCAGTAGCGTGCGAGGTCACCGGGGCCGTTGCCCATCGCGTGGCTGTACTCGCAGAGGAAGTAGGGGAGTGTGAAGTTCTTGTTCTTGCAGTACTCAATGCAGTAGGAGGGGCTTGCATACATATTGCTCTCAAGGTCAACAAGCCCAACAGCCTGAACACCGCCGTTATGACCGATACAAGCGCCTTCATAATGAATAAGGCGTGTGTTGTCGCGCGAACGGACATATTTTGTCATCGCATAATGGTTGCGTCCGATACCGCTTTCGTTTCCGTGTGACCAGATTATGACCGACGGATGGTTCTTATCGCGCTCTACCATGCGGCGGGAGCGGTCAACGTAGGCCTCTTCCCAATCAGGATCATCGGAAAGCCTGTTCCACGGGCGCATGCCGTGCGTTTCAATGTCTGTTTCGTCGCAGACGTATATACCAAGCTGATCGCAATACTCAAGCAGGCGCGGATCGTTCGGATAGTGGCTTGTACGGATCATGTTAATGTTGTGCGCCTTCATGATGAGAAGGTCACGCATCATGTGATCGGCTGGAGTTGCGTGTCCGAGCAGGTGATGGCTGTCGTGGCGGTTTACGCCCTTTGCCTTAACCTTCTTGCCGTTTATATAAACAACCTTGTTTTTCGTTTCAATGCGTCTGAATCCGACGGGAACACGAATATACTCTGTTCCGCTCTTAAGATAAAGGGTGTAGAGAGTCGGTGTTTCATCACTCCAGAGCAAAACAGGGGCGACGGGTATTTCAGCCGCAGCCTTGCCGTCAGCAAATGTGATAGCACCCTCAGAGATTGTTTCTCCTGTCGGTGAGCAGAATTCATAATTTACAGCGTCAAGTCCGATACCATCAAGCTCAATCGTGAGCGCGCCTGACGCAAAGTCATCAGCGAGCGGTGTCTTGACAAAAATGTCGCGGATATAATTCTTGTCGCGGTAAAGCAGGTAAACTTCGCGGAAAATACCTGACATACGCCACATATCCTGGTCTTCAAGATATGTGCCGGCACACCATTTAAGCACGAGAACCTTAATTGTGTTCTCGCCAGCTTTCAGGTATTTACTTACGTTAAACTCACTTGTAAGATGGCTGACCTGACTATATCCTACGAATGTGTCATTAATCCATACGTAAAAACAGGAATCAACGCCCTCAAAGTTAAGGAATATCTCCTTTTCTGAAAGAACATCTGCCGGAACAGAAAAGTCGCGGATATAAAGGCCGCAGGGGATATCATCCGGCACATGGGGCGGATCGCAGGGGAACGGATAGTTTGCGTTTGTGTAGTTAGGGACGTCGTAACCACGGCCAAGCTCCATTTGCCAGTTCATCGGAACTGTCAGCTTGTCCATATTGGAGCAGTCAAATCCTGGGACTGTAAAATCGGGCACTTCAAGAACCGATTTAAAATAACGGAAATCCCAGTCTCCGCAAAGAGATTTGAAAAACGAGCTTTGACCGCGGAGATTTCGGTCTGCGGCTGCTTTTGACTCGTATGGGATGAAATATGCGCGAGGCTCTTCACAGCCAACATGCAGTATCTTATGCGTTTTGTAATAATCCGGGAAGAACATGATTGCGTTACCTCCGTCACTATTGTATCTGCATAATAATGCTTCTCAAACCATTATGTCACATGTATTTCTTATTGTCAATCGAATAAAGCAATTATCGGGGGCTTATTTATGCTGTGCCTTAAAGACAAAACAAAGGCATGAAAAAAAAGAATCAAAAATGTTGCCTTGCGGAACATTAAGGAAACAAAAAATGTTATTTTGTATTATAAAACCATCCTCGCTTTTAAAAGTTTGCAGTTCTAAAGTGAGATATTTTATAATTATATTGAGGAAGGATTGTAAAACACAAAAAATACGATTAGAATATAAACATATTTGCGAATTAATAAAAATTAAATATAACGGAGAGTAAAAATATGCCCTATCATATCGACTTAACAGGCACGATAATTAAAACGCCCCGTCTGACACTGCGCCCCATAAAGGATGATGACGCGGAAGATGTGTATGCATATGCGTCCGTTCCCGGCGTCGGTGAAGCTGCAGGCTGGCGGCATCACGGAAGCATTGAAGAAACAAAAAATATTATTGCCATGTTTTTAGCTGAAAAAAATGTATTTGCGATTGTCGATAATGAGACAGGGCATGTTATCGGCACTCTCGGGCTTCATCAATCCTGGGCGGAGGAAGAGGGGCAGTTCAAGGGTCTTGACATTGCCGAGGTCGGATATGTTCTTTCAAAAGACTACTGGGGGCGCGGGCTTATGACGGAAGCTGTTACGCACGTCATTGAATATTGCTTTGAAACACTGGGACTTGACCTTTTAACAGTTGGGCATTTTATCGAAAACAACCGCTCGCGCCGTGTTATTGAAAAATGCGGTTTTAAATTTTTTAAGAATGATAAATACGTGGCAGCACAGCTTGACAAGACTTTTGATGATGCGAAATACACTCTTACGCGCGATGATTGGATGAAAAGAAAACAGCATTGATGAGGGGTAAAAAATCGTTATAATATGATGTGTAAGTAAAAACAGCGGGGTTGCGTGTAAAACTATGGATATGAATGTGAATATGAAAGAAAAAACGCTGAGCGGATTTATAGGTGAGCTTTCATCGTCCGCACCGACGCCGGGCGGCGGTGGCGCAAGTGCTCTTGTTGGTGCTGTCGGTGCTGCTCTTTGCTCAATGGCGGCAAGCCTTACGACTGGCAAGAAAAAGTTTGCTGAGTATGAAGAAGACCTTTCAAGGATAATAAAAGAAGCAAAAGCAAAGTCGGAGGAACTTTTAAACCTCATTCAGCGCGATGCCGATGTTTTCGAGCCGCTATCACGCGCTTATTCAATACCGAAGGGCACGCCGGGGCGTGAGGAAACGCTTGAAGCGGCGCTTCGTCTGGCATGCTCGGCACCGCTTGAAATGCTGCGGTGTATAGGCGAGGTAGTTGAGCTAATAGAGGAACTTTCGCATAAATGCTCAAAGCTTGTCATAAGCGATGTTGCTGTTGCAGCCGCTGCTTGCCGCGCAGCAATGGATGGCGCCGCAATGAATGTATACATCAACACAGCTTTAATGACGGACAGAGAATATGCGGCGGCGGCCGATGCGGAAGCTGAGGCGCTTATAGCACGCTATCGGGCTGTGTGCGATAAAATCTACGCTGAAATCGAAGCGCAGATTCGAGAAAATAGCAAATAAATCGATGTCACCGGGGGAGTTTGCCTGAATGGACGCTGGTATGATGATAATGAAAGGAGCGCCTGTTGCCGCAGCAATTGTTGAGCGCGCCACGGCGCAGATTGAAAAGCTGAAGGCACAGGGGAATACGCCTTGCCTTGCCACACTTCGCATAGGCGAGGATGGCGGCGATATATCTTACGAGAAAAGTATTATTAAAAGATTCAGCGCGGCGGGTGCTGAGGTTAAAGTTAATGTTTTGCCAAAGGATGTCTCACAAGCGGAGCTTGAATCTGCCCTGCAAAACCTCAATGAAGACAAAAGCGTTGACGGTATACTGACATTCCGTCCGTACCCGCGGGGGCTCTCGGAGGAAAGAATAAAAAAGCTCATTGACCCGGGAAAAGATGTCGACGGGATGAGCCCTGCTAACTTGGCAAGTGTTTTTTCAGGGGATCCTGACTGTTTTGCACCATGCACGGCGCGCGCTGTTATTGAGGTGCTCGACTTTTACGGCATTGAGATTACGGGCAAAAGAGCCGTTGTTGTCGGCCGCAGCATGGTAATCGGCAGACCTGTCGCCATGCTTCTTCTGTCAAGAAATGCGACGGTTACGATTTGCCATACGAAAACGCGCGATATTGAGGCTGTGTGCCGTGAGGCCGACATTCTCGTTGCCTGTGCCGGCGTTGCGCATTTGATAAATCATAATTTCGTAAAACCCGGGCAGGTTATTGTTGACGTCGGTATTAATGTCACAGAGAACGGCATTACGGGTGACGTTGACATGAACGACGTAAGCGTGGCGGCAGCCGTAACGCCGGTTCCCGGCGGTGTCGGTGGCGTGACGACAGCAGTTTTGCTTGAGCATACGGTCAAAAGCGCACTTGTCGGAAGATAGCCAGAAGATAAAATAAAGCAAAAAACAGAGAAAGCCGAGCTTTTTTGATGAAGGCTTGGCTTTTTGATATAATAACAATTGATAAGCGTAAAAATGAGCACTGCCGGCACGCATTATGGGGGGAAACGGGTAAAACATAAAAAAGCCGGTGCCGACGGATAGAATAAAGCAAAACACACAAATATCAAAGGAAAAGACGAGGTTTTATATATGGGCGGGGATGTTATAGCCGCAGTATCAACACCACGGGGGCGTGGCGGCGTCGCTATGATACGCATAAGCGGCGACGGCGCTATTGAGTGCGCGTCGCGTATGTTTGTCCCGGCAGGAAGCACACCGCTTACGGCGACGCGCCATGCCACGGCAAGATACGGAAGAATAATCATGCCGCACGGGGGTGAAGTAATAGACGACGGCGTTTGCGTTATATATCGCGCCCCTCATTCCTTCACAGGCGAAGATACGTCGGAGATTACATGCCACGGTGGTGTGCTTGTGACAGCACGCGTGCTTGAGGCGGCGTTTGCCGCCGGCGCACGTCCGGCTGAGGCGGGCGAGTTTACACGCAGAGCGTTTTTATCGGGTAAAATAACGCTTTCGCAGGCAGAAGCGACAGGCAGGCTCATTGAAGCAAAAACCGACAGCCAGCTTAAGCTGTCATCATCAACGGCGCGCGGCGCGTTATCGGCTGAAGTGAGCGATATTTACTCAAGCCTTCGCTCGCTTGTTGCCCGCACGTATGTGACGATTGATTATCCTGAGGAGGATCTTGCCGACATAACACCTGATGAGCTTCGCGCAGGAGCCGTAGCGGCTGCCGAGAGACTCCGCCGCCTTTGCGCGTCATACAAGACGGGCAGGGCTGTTACCGACGGGGTGGAGACGGTTATTTGCGGGCGTCCGAATGCAGGAAAAAGCACGCTTTTCAATCTTTTTGCCGGGGAAGGAAGCGCAATTGTCACGGATATTGCCGGTACGACGCGCGATACGCTTCGCGCCGACGTCGCCGCCGGGCGCGTTTTGCTTCATCTTTACGATACGGCGGGACTTCGTGATGATGGTGTAGATGACCCGATTGAGCGCATAGGCGTTTCGCGCGCGCGTGAAAAAATCAGCACAGCGGAGCTTATCATTGCCGTTTATGATGCGACAGAAAAGCCGGGTGATGGTGACAGCGAGCTTTTAAATGTATCAGCTCCTGCAAAAATAGCTGTAATCAATAAGGCCGATGTGGCAAGTGATGAAAACATAAGTGCATATAAAGCCTTGGCAAAGGCTGCGGATACCCCCGCCATCGTTATGTCGGCTTCAAAAGGCGACGGATTCGATGAGCTTGTCGCTGAAATTGAACGGATATTTACGGATACGGAGATAGATCTCACAAGCGACGCCGTACTGGCGACAGCAAGGCAATTTCACGAAGCAAAGGGTGCTCTTGACCGTGTTATGGGTGCGATTGCGGCAATTGATAACGGTCTTCCCACCGATATTGCGGCGGGCGAGCTTGAAGGGGCGCTCGCTCACCTTGCATCGCTTGACGGAAGAGAAGTGACGGAAGAAATAGTGAACGAAATTTTCTCAAAGTTTTGCGTGGGTAAATAGAGAAATCACAAAGTATAGATAAATAAATAGCCAAACAAACGTTTGGCTATTTTGCTTAAATAGATCATCAGTGTGTTAATGCATCGTAACTCATATGAAAAATTAGTCCGCTACTTAGCTTTCCACGAACTTCATTAATATGGCATTGAAATCTTCTTTTTGGTCGTAAAACGATCCGTGTCCTGAAAATTCAAGCGGTACTAATATTGAGTTTCGGATTGCTCTGTGCTGTATTTCCCCTAACTGATAAGGGACAATTTCATCGTGCGTGCCGTGAATGATCAGTGTTGGCACACAAACAGTTTCAAGATCGCCAAACAGTGTTTCATTAATCCATGTTTGCGCTATTGCCGCTGTTGCCCATCCTGCCGCTTGTAAACCTAAGTGGAAAAACCAATCTAAGAACGCGTTCGATGTATGCCGAAAGAAGAATTTATCCCCAAATTCACGAAGCATCAAGGGGCGGTCGTTGTATGTACATTTGATTATATCAGTCACAACTTGCTTATCTATGCCATATTGGAAATTAGGACGCTTGATTAAGCTTGGGGCGGCCGCTGCTACTAAAACAAGCTTTGCTACCCCATATCCGTTGTGGCGGTACATATACCGCAGAGCTATAGCGCCGCCGGTGGAATGTCCGACTAAGGTGAAGTTGCGAAGTCCTAAGGCGTCAACAACACATCTGACATCGTCTGATAAAGTATCGTAATCATATCCGTCAAATGGCTTGTCCGATTTACCAAAACCCCTTGTGTCAATTCCAATGCACCGGAAACCAAGCCCCGGCAGTATGTCAAACTGGTATTCAAACAGGTTGTGATTTCCGGGCCAGCCGTGCAGGAAAAGAATAGCTTTTTTACCCGCCGGATTTAAATCTTCCACATAAATTTTTACATTTTGCTCTACGTCAACATAATAACCCATAAAAATCTCCTTGGTGGAAATATTTCTATGAATTATTATATTCGTTGAGTTGATTTATTGTTATGTGAGGAGAGTGTTTAGCAATAAAAAGAGTTGGGCAGGCGGGCAGATATCAGATATTAACGAAGCATCAGCTCATTGCCCGTTTATATGTAAGCGTGCGGGTTGCGTATTTCAGAATCATTATATACATAAAAAAGTGCGGCTGTTCACTTCAATGAAATTTTGTTTCGACATATGCAACACTCAAACGTGCCGATAAAACCGGCGGGAAATCCTCCGATTATTACGACATCGCTAACTATT
>LFTK01000031.1 GCA_001513385.1 Clostridiales bacterium DTU064 | reverse complement strand
GTGCCTAAAATTAAGGACTTCTAAAAATCTGCTCTTTGTATTCGAGCTATCGTCTCCACATGCCCGGTTCTTGGAAACATATCGACGGGGACGATGCATTTTATTACATAACCCGCGGCGACAAAGGCGGCTGCGTCGCGCGCAAGCGTGTTAGGATTGCACGAGATATAAACTACGCGCGAGGGGCCTGCGGCAGCGATTTTACGTGCAAGCTCTTCCCCGCACCCCGACCGCGGAGGATTTATAATCACAGCATCTGCACGGATTTTGACGGTCTTTGGCGATGATGTATTGATATTTGAGTTGGAACTTAACAAAATTGAATTTACAGTTTGTGATGCAGTGTTATTGGTGTGGGCAAGTATTGAGGTTTCATCTTCACTATGAGTGAATTCGTCGGATGAACTCACAGTTATGATGAAGTTTCCTCTTGAATTTGCAGATGCGTCATCACCTGAATCTGATTCATTATCATTATCGGCATTCCCCACCCCCTCGCTTGCGTCGCCGCATATAAAATCGGCGCGAACACCGTTCATTTTTGCATTTTCACGGGCGTCAGCGACAGCTTCCGGGGTAATTTCAACACCTATCAGATGCGCTTCTACTCTTGACGCTTTGATAACTGATATTCCGACAGTGCCCGTACCACAGTATAAATCAAGCAGCGTTTCACCGTCGCGAAGATTGATAAGCTCCGCTGCCGTCTTATATAAGATTTCAGCACCGTCGTGGTTCACCTGATAAAATGAAGCAGGTGATATGCGAAAACGGCAGCCTAAAAGAATATCTGTAATATACGGCTCGCCTTTCAGCAGTATATAGCTGCCGTTTTCGCCTACAGACGCTGAATTTTTTACTGATGCGCCCTTGTTGCGCGACGATTGACTGTTGTTGCCACTTGCGCCATCCGATATATCGTCGGATGCGTCATTATAAGCTGCGTCAGCTGCTACCGTACGGGCAAACACGCCGCGCAGTGATGGAAACGCTTCCATCGCACACCGGGCAAAATCATCAGCCCATGTGGGAACGGTGCTACATAAAAGTGCAAGTGACATCTCGCCCGTACCTCCGGCACGGCGTACGTAAATATGATGAACGCCCGATGCACCACCCACGCGACGCATATAATCGGTCGCGAAGACTCGCAGTTTATCGGCCTCGCCGTGAAGCGGGCAAGTATCGGAGGGTACAATCTTTTTTGATGCGCGTTTATAATATCCGGTCGTGCTGTCCGGCATGACAGGAACTGTGAATTTACATCTTGGGGCAAACTCTCCTGCCGTTTTAACAGCGTCCGGCGTCACGCGTATGCCAACGCGCGCAAATGCTGACGCTACATGCTCGCGCTTAAGGGTCAACTCGTGTTCATACGATATATGGCGGAACATACATCCGCCGCATCCTGCGGTAAATGCGGTGCAGTCCGATATTTGTCTGTATGGCGACGGCTCGATCAGCGTCTCTATAACACCCTCAAAGTAGGAGCGTTTCTGCCGCGTTATTTTTACGTCGACCATGTCTCCATCAACAGCGCCGTAAACAAATACTACGCGTCCGTCAGGTGCGCGGCACACACCGGCCCCCATATTTGTTACGGATGTAATTTTTACACCCTTTAATACATTACTTTTATTTTGTGTTGCCATTTTATATAAATCTGCTTTCTTAAAATTTGACTTTTATTATTTGCTTACGCGAGTTACCTTCACACAGTATTGTAACACGATGTGTGTATTTTAGCTAATGAATTTATCTCGTATGTCATCGGCGCTTCATAATTATTGTCAAGTTTTTTAACGTCGTCAAGCATTCGCGCGGCAAAAAACAGCCAGTGGATTTTCGCATCCACTGGCGGCTTTTTCGATATTTAGTTTTGCTCTTCCCTTTTTAGTCTTCTTCTTCAACGGTGATAACTGAGGTAGGACAACCTTCCTGAGCCTCTATTGCGTTGTCTTCATCTTCCTCCGGAACTTCATCCACGTACACCTCAGCAAAGCCGTCGTCAGCAAAACGAAATACGTTCGGGCATACAGAGACGCAGAACCCGCAGGCAATGCATCCGTCTCTGTCGATTTTTGCTTTCATAATTAACCCTCCTTTTTTATATTACGGGTTGTTTTTTACTTTTGCGCTTGTAGTGGAAACACAACGGTCAGGAGCATTTTAAATTGAGTTTTCGCCGCGACGGCATGAGGGATACCCGCAGGCATGACAATCGTTTCTCCGCCCGACACATCATATTCCCTCCCGCCAATCGTAATGCGAGCCTCGCCTTCTAATATTGTAACCATTGCATCCCCGTCAGATGAGTGTGTGCTGATTTCCTCTCCCTTATCAAAGGAGAAAAGCGTAATGCTGACAGCACCGTTTTGAACGAGCGTCCGGCTAACAATCTGCCCTTCTTTGTATTCGACAAGGTCAGTCAGCAAAAGAACTTCTTCGGCTGCAATATTTTTTAAATACTTCGTTTTCACTTATATACTCCTTTTATATTGTTAATCTATTACCGTTCATTTATTATTTCTATTTTAAGGACTTATTTTTTTGCGAATTTCTTTTCTTATGTCAAGTATATTTTGGCACCTTACATACAATACACAATTTAATTTTACATCAACTATTTTGATATATCAATAAAAAATTTACCAATCCTTTATTAAAACGAAAAGCACAAGACAAAACTTTGCCTTGTGCTTATTTATCAAATGGGTATTAGCCGTCAAGACATGAAAAGAATAAAGCATTCCGAATAATCGAACAATAATAGAAAACAAAAGAACCGAGAGAAAAATAAAATGAAAAGACTACTTTATATCATTGCAAATTCAAAATCCGAGGAGCAGTCGTCAAGCAGGATTGTCAGCAGAAGACTTGTTAATGCAATCAAAGAAAAAGTACAGGACCTCGTGATTGAGGAAGTAAATCTTTATGAAGACCACATCCCGAAGCTAAAGGGCTGTTATTACGAGGGCAGGAACGCTATTATTAATCAGGATGCAAGAAACAAACTCAGTATTGAGGAGCAAAATGAAATCGTAAGGATTGAGGAGTTATGCGATCAGTTTGTTGCGTCCGACATTTATGTCCTTGCGGCACCGATGTGGAGCTTATCGTTCCCGTCCGTTGTAAAAGAATATCTCGACTGTGTTATACAGACCGGCAAGACAATTTCGTTTGAAAACAACAAGCCCCACGGGCTTTTATGTGATAAGCAAAGAATATTTATATATGTTCAGTCATCCGGCGGCGACATCCCGTGGCTCCTAAAACCGGCGCTTACGAAAGGCTTAAACTACGTGCAGGATATCATGAAATTCATCGGTGTTAGCACATTTCATGAGCTTTTGGTTGACGGCACGGGGACAACGGAAGAAGAGCGACAAAAAGCAATTGAAACGGCGTCAGAAAAAATACCCCAGCTTATCGAAAAGCTGTTTTAGGAGCGTGATGTAAAGCAGCCGGTGACAAATTCTAATAATATGCCGGCGATTATACACGGGTGTGTGTAGTTTTAATTCAACACAGCAACTCCGATATTTAGGTATGTGGCGAAAAGAATCCATACAAGGTACGGGATTAAAAGATACGCTGCCGTTTTATTGATGTCGTAAAAATACTTCATCGTTATTACTACAAGAATATCAAGCAAAATGATGACAGCAACAGCAACCCAGTACCAGCCGAAGCGGAAAAATACGACGGGCCAAAGGAAATTTACAAAAAGCTGCAGCCAATATAAATTTGTTGCTCTTTCGCTGTCAGGTGATGGGGGCGCTTCATAGATGATATAAACCGCAATCGCCATCAGAAGATACAGTATAGGCCAAATAACACCAAACAGCCAACCCGGCGGCGACAGCGGCGGTTTTTCAAATGACGCGTATACTCCGCGGGCATTGCCTGAAAGTATATTCCCAAGCACACCGACAAGCTCGGTTACAACTATTATGATAATAAGCTGAAGCCAGTTAATTTTTCTTTTCATAATAATCACACCCTCCGGTATAAATATACGCGCGCCGAAGGTGAGATATTATGTCCCGTCGCCTAAAATATCACCTTTCACTCAGCCACTTCAGCAACGGGGCAAGGTTTTCCTCCTTTACACCATCAAATCCGTTTTCAATATTTGAAATAGCCTCGATTAGCTCTTCATCTTTATCCTTTTTACTTTTCAGCATCTTTACAAAAAGGGACATAAGAAATTTATCCATGCCTTTCATCTGCTTTAAAGGCAGGCATCCGCCGCGCATATAAAAGAACGGAATGTCTTTGATATTATTTCTTGCCATCACTGTCTCATCGTCAGGTTCTGCATTTCGTGCGGTGCCTGTTGCGCAAATGGCGATGACATTATGTTTTTTCATTTTTTTCAGCCCCTGTATCATCCCCGCCTTCATCCAACCAAAGAATATAACCTCTTCGTCGCTCCCAACTTTGTCAAGCTCTTTTGTCGGAAAAACCTTCAGCCCCGTTTTTTGCGAGAGCATATTTGCGTATTTCATTGTAAAACCAGTTTTTGATTCGCAGACAATCACCATTTTAGGCGACCTCCGATTATATAATAATAAAAGATATTTCAAACATTAGACCAGAATATGGGCTATAATAGTATAAAAATGTTACAACGGGCACAAAAAAAGAATACTATAGAAAAGTGCACTCGACGCGATATGCGCAAAGTGCACTTTTTTAAGCTATATATGCTTTTTATCATCAATCATTTTTATGCTTATTTTTGCCCCGCATCAAATAATAAATCATCTTTTTCATAATGTTCGTAAAGCATTTTCCTGTAAGCGTCATATTTATTTTTCACATCGGGGTTTTCTCTGAAAAATTCATTAAGCGAGTGTATGGCGAAAAGCGCGTCGCTGCTCACATCGTGTTCTATAAGCTCTGTGTCTTTCAAAAGATTCTCCTCAATCCCGAGATTACATAAAAATTCTTGTATAATTTCATGCCGTTTTAAAAGATATCTGCCCACATTTTCCCCTGCCCCCGTCAGATGAATAATGCCGTATTTTTTATACTCGACAAGGCCGAGCTCACAAAGCTTTTGTACTATTTTTGTTGTTGACGACGGGCGAACGTTTAATTTATCGGCGAGTTGGTTAATTCGCGCATACCCTTCGGCCGAACATATCCTATAAATCATTTCCAAATAATCTTCAAGGCTGGAAGACAGCACTTTGCTGTCGCTGTCGAGCATCTGATAGCCTCTTACAGTATAAAATTCCCTGTCGGTTTTCATTTTCACTTTCTCCTTTACTATTTTCATATGTAACAACTTGTTTTCCGTGTCATATCTTAGTTATTAGGTACGTGAAAAAAAGTTTCCCGTAGCTAATTTATGCTGCGACATCGATGAAAATAATAAAGGAGTATTTATTTTTTTATGCATTCAAATCTGATACCTCTTGACAAATTACCCGTTGGCCGCTTCGGTAAGGTGAGAAAGCTCACAGCGGAGGGCATCTCACGCAGAAGAATGCTTGACCTCGGGTTGATATACGATACGACTGTTGAAGCGCTGCTTAAAAGTCCGGTCGGCGATCCGACCGCGTATGAAATACGGGGTGCCGTAATCGCTCTGCGCGCCGAGGAAGCGTCAAAAGTTCTCGTCGAGTCAATCCCGTGATTGAGGTGGTATTAAAATGGGTCTGACAAAGCAGTCTACAGGCGCCGGAACCTTAAAGGAAATGTTCCGTGTCGAGACAGAATCGCCATCTGACATTGTCGTTTCACTGGCAGGCAACCCCAACACGGGCAAAAGTACTGTATTCAACAGCCTTACGGGCCTCAACCAGCACACAGGAAACTGGCCGGGCAAGACAGTCACAAATGCTCAGGGAAAGTTCACACATAAAAACAATAAATTTATCCTTGTCGACCTGCCGGGGACGTATTCCCTTTTGGCAAGCTCGGTTGAGGAGGAGGTCGCGCGGGATTTTATATGCTTCGGCAATCCTCATGCAACGGTAATTGTGACAGATGCAACTTGTCTTGAGAGAAACCTGAACTTGGTTTTGCAAATCATGGAGATAACTAATAAGGTCGTTGTCTGTGTAAATCTCATGGACGAAGCAAAGAGGAAAAGAATAAAAATCGACCTTGAGATTTTGTCTGAGCTTTTGGGTGTGCCCGTTGTCGGCACCTCCGCACGATGCGGTGATGGGCTTGAGGAGCTGAAAGACCTGATATGGAAAGTGTCAACAGGCGCGATAAATCCGACCCCGAGACAGATAGTTTATGATGATGTCATAGAAAAGGCTATCAAAAAGGTTGAAGCTTATATCAAGGATTTAATCGGGGAGCAGATGAACAGCAAGTGGTTAGCTCTTCGCTTAATTGACGGGGATGTGAAGCTGCTCGACTCGATTAAAGATTACCTGACTATCGACTTGGCCGGGGATGATAAACTACAAGAGCTAATAAATTGTGCCAGATCTGAGTTAGAAGCGGACGGCATAAGTCTCGATGATCTGCGTGACAGGATAGTGTCGAGCATAGTCAGGACTGCCGAGGATATCAGCTCAAAAGTCGTTTCATTCAGCGACAGGCTACATAATGAGCTGGACCGTAAGATAGACAATATCCTAACGTCAAAGATTTTCGGCATTCCTATAATGATTGCTCTTTTAGGGGTAATATTCTGGATAACAATAGAGGGCGCCAATATTCCATCATCCCTTTTAGCTAAGGGTTTATTCTGGATTGAAGGGCAGCTGACCGTTTTTTTCAGGTGGCTTGGCACACCGACATGGGTTCACGATGCTCTTGTATTAGGCGTTTATCGGACACTTGCCTGGGTTGTATCCGTAATGCTGCCGCCGATGGCTATTTTCTTCCCGCTTTTCACCTTCCTTGAAGATTCAGGCTACCTGCCGCGGGTTGCTTTTAACCTTGACCATTTTTTCAAAAAAGCCTGCGCTCATGGAAAACAGGCCCTGACTATGTGCATGGGGTTCGGATGTAACGCCGCCGGCGTTATCGCGTGCAGGATAATAGATTCGCCAAGAGAGCGCCTGATAGCTACAATTACAAACAACTTTGTTCCATGTAATGGACGATTTCCGACTTTGATTGCCCTGTCAAGCATTTTTATAGCCAGCGCTGCGGGCGCCTTCAGCTCCATTGCGGCTGTGCTTTCAGTGCTTTTAGCCATTATATTAGGTATAGCAATCACGCTTTCTATATCAAAACTGCTGTCGAAGACGATTCTGAAGGGTCTGCCCTCCTCTTTTACACTGGAACTGCCCCCTTACAGAAAGCCTCAGGTGGGAAAAATACTTGTCCGTTCAATCTTTGACCGCACACTTTTCGTTTTGGGCAGAGCGGTCACCGTCGCCGCCCCGGCAGGGCTTGTCATATGGCTTATGGCAAACATCACGATAGGCGATGTGAGTATCCTCGCTCATTGTGCGCAGTTTCTTGATCCGTTTGCCCGTTTAATAGGCCTTGACGGGTATATTTTGATAGCATTTATATTGGGCCTGCCTGCAAACGAAATAGTTATCCCTATTCTTATAATGGGCTATATGGCAAAAGGCTCGATACTTGAGCTTGACAGTTTAGCTGAGATGAGGGATTTATTTGTTGCCAACGGATGGACTTGGCTGACCGCTGTATGTATGATGCTTTTCTCACTGAATCACTGGCCTTGCGCCACGACACTTCTTACAATAAAAAAGGAAACTCAAAGCATCAAATGGACATTTGTCTCGTTTTTAGTTCCGACTATAACTGGTATTGTAGTATGCTTCATCGTCGCACAAGGTGCGCGGCTTCTGGGCCTTGTTTAAAATACCGATTAGGTTGATTTACCTGTTGTAAAATCCTCCGCTGAAAAATAGATTTTACCCTTGCCCCAAAAAAGAAGCGCTTGCATCACCGCGCTGTTTGATTTGCTCTCGAAGGAAATTTAATATACAAAAAACGACATGACAAAATCATGCCGTTTTTTGTATGACCAGACTATTACTCTACGATTTGACCTTTAAAACAAAGACAATATTGCAAACTGTGTCGTCAAAAACATATTCTACATAAAATCCGCGTAATTGCGCCTGCTGTGCGTTTGTATCCGTGTCATTGGTATCGCTTGTGTCTTGTTCTTGTGTAGCTGCGGGCAAAACATTAAACTTCAGCGTATAATTATCGATATTAATAGTGTACTTATTTGTGACATCTTCCGGATAAAGAAGGTCGCCCGTCTCTGTGAGAACATAATCTGTAATGCTGACAGCATCGGGGAAATATTCAATCATAACAGTTATGGCATCGCCAACCGAAACTGTCGGTGCGCTTGATATATCAAGACTTTTAAATACTGTCTTAATATCGGCACCACCATAAGCGGTGGAAAATTCAACTTCTGTTCCGTCTTCAAGCTTAACTGTCTTGCCACCCCCGCTGCATGAAGTAAACACAAGGGCGACCATACAAATAAACGCCACCGCACTTATTTTAATATAAGATTTTATGTGCATTAGTGATTTAAACCTCAATAATATCTTACGCATGCAATAACGCGCCCAAGTATTGTGACTTCGTCCGCGTAAATCGGATCCATCGCGTCATTTTCCGGCTGAAGGCGAAAACGACCATCCTCACGGTAAAAACGCTTCACCGTCGCTTCATCGTCGACCATTGCGACAACGATTTCTCCGTTATCAGCCATCGGCTCACGTCGTGCGACTATGATATCTCCGTCAAATATGCCGGCATTTATCATACTGTCGCCACTTACACGAAGCGCAAACAACTCGCTTTCTGAATAACCGCCTCGTATTGAAACTTCAATAACATCATCTTCGTCATAAATTTCAGTCGCATATATCGGCATACCGGCTGTGACCCGCCCTATTACCGGCAGCCGTACAACTCGGCTTTTACCCGTATTTGCATCAGGAGCGGAGGTGCGCAGCGTACGGCTTTTTCCTCCCTCTTTCTGTATGTAGCCCTTTTCTTCAAGGCGTGTCAGATAGGTGTGGACAGTTGATGTGCTTTTAATGCCGAGAGCAGAACTTATATCACGGATGCTCGGAGCAAAACCATTTTGTTTAATAGAGGCGGCTATATACTCGTACATGGCGCGCTCTTTTGGTGCGAGCGGCTGTTTCATTTGTATTGCCTCCGTTATTATTTATATCGTGCGTCATGCACGTTATCAATCGTTTATCGGATATATTACCCTTTATAGCATATTATAACATGCAACTATAAAAAATGCAAACACCCGTTCTAAAAATATATTACGCAATTGTTAATTGTTAAAATTTCATTTTAATTTATACGTCATGCTATTGAAATATTGACATTGTTAGATTACAATAGTATATGTCGGTAATTTGGATTGCCGTATAAGGGGGTATTATGACAAACAACAAGTACGTTCTTTCATGGATTGATGAAATGGCCGCGATGTGCAAGCCGGACCGCATCGTTTGGATTGATGGTTCGGAAGAGCAAGCGGAAGCACTTCGCGCTGAGGCGTGCGCAACAGGTGAGCTTATAAAACTTAATCAAGAACTCCTCCCGGGCTGCTACCTTCACCGCACAGCTATAAATGACGTTGCGCGTGTCGAGGACAGAACTTTCATCTGCACTCCGACGAAGGAAGAAGCCGGTAACATAAACAACTGGGTCGCTCCGGACGAAATGTATGCGACGCTGAAAAAGCTTTACAATGGCTCAATGAAGGGGAAAACGATGTATGTCATTCCCTACTCAATGGGCATTGTCGGATCTGACTTTGCAAAGATCGGCATTGAGCTTACCGACTCAATTTATGTTGTACTTAACATGATGATTATGACCCGCGTCGGTAAAGAAGTTATTGACGCGCTCGGCGATTCGCCGGACTATGTCAAGGGCCTCCATTCTGTCGCAGACTGCGACGAAAAGAATAGATACATTGTTCACTTCCCGCAGGACAACACCATCATGTCCATCAACTCAGGATACGGTGGAAACGTTCTGCTCGGTAAAAAGTGCTTTGCTCTCCGTATTGCTTCTTACCTCGGACGTAAAGAAGGCTGGATGGCTGAGCATATGCTCATTCTCGGTATCGAATACCCGAATGGCGATATTAAATACATAACAGCCGCTTTCCCGTCTGCCTGCGGTAAGACAAACCTTGCCATGCTTATCCCGCCGGAAATCTATAAGAAGCAGGGTTACAAAGTATGGACAGTCGGCGATGACATCGCATGGTTACGCGTAAATAAGGAAGATGGCAGACTGTATGCTGTCAACCCCGAAAATGGTTTCTTCGGCGTTGCACCGGGTACGAACGATAAATCAAACCCGAATGCACTTGCAACGATAACACGCGATACCATTTTCACAAACGTTTGCCACGATCTTGACAACAACACGGTATGGTGGGAAGGCCTCAACGACAACCCGCCGAAGAACGCTCTCAACTGGCGTGGTGAGCCGTGGGATTACACGAAATACGACAAGAACGATAAGGTTAAAACAGCCGGTGCCCATCCGAACTCACGCTTCACAGCCCCGGCAAAGAACTGCCCGTGCCTTTCTAAGGAATTTTACAGCACAAAGGGTGTTCCGATTTCTGCAATCATATTCGGCGGACGCCGTGCAAAGACTGCTCCGCTCGTATACGAATCCCGCAACTGGCAGAATGGTACGTTCGTTGGCTCAATAATGGCTTCCGAGACGACAGCCGCTGCTGCCGGCGCCGTTGGCGTTGTACGCCGCGACCCGATGGCTATGCTGCCCTTTGCCGGCTACAACATGGGCGACTACTTCGCTCACTGGCTTGAGATGGGCAAGAAGATACCGAACCCGCCGAAGATTTTCAACGTCAACTGGTTCCGTACCGATGACAACGGAAACTTCATATGGCCCGGATTCGGTGACAACATGCGCGTTCTTCTCTGGATACTTGACCGCTGCGAAGGCAAGGTTGATGCCGTCGATTCACCGATCGGCTATCTGCCGAAGCCTGAAGATATCAACATCGAAGGCCTTGAGGGTGTTACGCTCGACACGATTAAGGACCTGCTCACAATCGACCGTGACGCTTGGCTTGCCGATGTCGAAAACATCAAAGCGTTCTACGCAAAGATCGGCGATCATGTTCCTGCTGTTCTTTACGAAGAACTTGCAAAACTTGAAGCAAACCTCAAAGCGTATAAAGGTTAAAGCATTATAGAAATATAGTGAAACCGGGTGTCCGCTTCGGACACCCGGTTTTATTATTTATACAAGTAAATAAAGATTTATTAAGAATATTCTCGTGGCTTCAGCTATGCCATCCCCCGCTTAAAACATTGTAAGCTGGGTTGTTTCACTTATCCCGTCCAAAACGCCGTTTTTCCGAAGCGCTTCAATAACCGTTTTCGTAACCTGAGCTGTTGTCTGAAGCTCTTCGATTGAATAGAAGATACCTCCGTTCTCTTCCCTTGCACGTACGATATTTTGTGCCGCTCTTTCACCGACGCCATTAAGGCATGAAAACGGCAAACGAATCTTACCGTTCTCCGGTAAAAATGCTTTCGCGTCGGACTTATATAAATCAACAGGCAGAAAACGAAGTCCGCGTTCCATGTATTCGTAAACAAGCAGCATTGCGGAAAGCAGCGCATCTTCTTTTTGTGAAGTGCTGGTCTTTGCCGACAGCTCGTCAATTACGCGCTTAACTTCGCTTTTTCCTGCCATAACGATTTCACCGTCAAAACCTTCAGGTGCTGCCGTAAAATAAGCGGCATAAAACTCAACCGGATAATAAATCTTATACCAGCCGAGCCTTAGTGC
>LFTK01000090.1 GCA_001513385.1 Clostridiales bacterium DTU064 | reverse complement strand
AGATGTGTATAAGAGACAGGGACAGGGTATGAAAGTAACCCTTAATAACGGCGGTACTGCCGTCAATTTATACTATATACAGTCACTCTGCATGACACTTTGGCCTGGTGTTGGATTCAGCATAAAGGATGAAAATGGTTCGAATGAACCTTCAATAAAGGTCGATATTACAGCAGAGGATGGGGGCGTTATACGCGCCCGCGCAACAATAACAGACGGCAGGGCACTTGTTTCCATCGAGCGTTCCGTTGCCGCTGATCCGGAAGAAGCGCGCACGCCTGAACGTGCGGCAAAGATGGCAGCGGGCGCTGCTTTGCTTGCAGCAGGAATGCATTTTACAGGATACACACCGTCTTGGGGTATACTTACGGGCGTTCGTCCGGCTAAGGTTGCCGCCGATTATCTACGCGCGGGTTTTTCGCCTGCTAAAACAAGAAGCGTTCTGCGAAACGAATACTTTGTTTATCCGAAAAAAGCTGCGCTTGTGACAGAGATAGCAGCGCTTGATATGAAACTGGCGCGCGGATTTTACGACGGTTTTTGCAGTTTTTATGTATCAATACCGTTTTGTCCGTCACGCTGTGCTTACTGCTCGTTCGTATCATATTCATCAAATAAACTGCTCTCGCTTTTACCTTCGTATATAGATGCACTGTGCGACGAAATAGACGAAAAGCTTGCGCTGATACGTTCGCTCGGTCTTCGTGTCGCAACCGTATATATCGGAGGTGGCACGCCGACTATGCTTGATGAGGAGCAGCTAAAGCGTGTTTTATCTCATATTGAGCGAGGCCTTGATGTCTCGCTCCTGTCCGAATATACGCTTGAAGCGGGACGCCCTGATACTATAACATCGGAAAAGCTTCGTATCGCGAAGCGCATGGGTGTCACTCGTGTCAGCGTCAATACTCAGACGATAAACGATGATGTTCTCCGTGCTATCGGCCGCAGCCATACGGCGGAGGATTTTTTCCGCGCATACGAAATAGCAGTTAACTCAGGCATTGACTGCATAAATACGGACCTTATCGCGGGACTGCCGGGTGAGGATTTTATCAGCTTTTCAAAATCACTTGACAAAGTAATAGAATTGCATCCTGAAAACTTGACAGTACACACCTTCTGCGTTAAAAAAGCATCGGACTTTTTGCGTCACGGTGAGCAGGTTTACGCCCGCATACACAAGGACGCAGGAAAAAGCGTTGATTATACGCAGATTAAGACAAAACAGTCAGGATATAAGCCGTATTATATTTACAAGCAGAAAAACACTGTCGGAAATTACGAAAATGTCGGTTTTTCTCTCGATGGTTACGAGGGCTTTTACAATATTTTCATGATGGAGGAAATACATACGATTTTTGCGGCCGGCGCCGGCGCTGTGACAAAGCTTGTGTCACGCCGCGGCAGCGATTTTGGCTCGCAAGACGTTTATATAGAGCGCATATTTAACCCAAAATATCCATATGAATATCTAAAGGAGAAGGACGAGGTCTCTCTTGCGCGACAGCGAGCGGAAAAGAATGCAAAGGCTGAAGCGTTTTATGCTCGCTACTGGCGCTGACATAAGGCCTCACGCCGCCATATGGCGGGGTAAGACTGTTTAAATGGCAAAGAATCCGCAAAACTACAGGACAAACAAAGAAAAAAGACTTTATATTGATGAGTGTGAGCGGCGTTTTGAAGCGGAGGTTGACAGGGCAATCCGCTTAATTACCGAAACGGATGGCATTGAGATTGTAACTCTTTCCGGGCCGTCCTGTTCAGGTAAAACTACAACGGCAAAAAAGCTCATTTGGGGTGTTGAAGCCGCTGGGCGTCGTGCTCACGTCGTCAGCATTGACGATTTTTATCGCGATCGCTCAAAAATCGTTTGGAAAGTTTCGTCCGACGGCACGATGAAGCCGGATTACGAATCCGTGGATTCGATAGACCTTGATGCTGTTGAAAATTTCGTGCGTTCGATGAGGGCGGGCGGCGATCTTTATTCGCCTGTTTTTAATTTTGCCGCCGGCTGTGCAACCGATGTGCGAAAGATTGAGTACAGAGCAGGGGATATCATAATTTTTGAAGGCATACAGGCTATATATCCGGAAGTCAGAGCGCTTTTTTCGGGGTTTAAAATGCGCTCGGTATTTATTAGCGTAGCTGACTTTTTGGAAGTTGGCGGTCAGGTCTTTTCGCCGGTAGATATACGGCTCATGCGTCGTCTTGTCCGCGATTATAAATACCGCGGTGCGTTAGCGGACCTGACATTTTATCTATGGGACGATGTGCGCCGAAATGAAATTGAAAATATCGAACCAAACGCCGCATCATGCGACGTGAAAATAAATTCACTGCTTGAATATGAGGTTGGTATCTTAAAGCCTTATTTGTTCACTGTTCTTGGTGAAATCAGCCCGGATAGCCCGTATATAAAGAAGGCTGATGAGATAATTGAGCGGCTTTCGGATATCATACCAATCCCCTCGGGGCTTATTCCCGAAAACTCTGTTTATCGGGAGTTCATTCACTGACGCTGTGCGTCAATAAAACAGTAGATAAGGATTTGTTATGACGGGTAAAACGACTGGCCAATCATCACAAGCTAAAAAAGAAAATGTAGCGATAAAGCGCAGCACAAAGCTTTTCATTTCCGGCGTCCTTGTGCTGACATTGGCCAACATAGTAAATAAAATACTCGGGCTCTGCTTCAAGATACCGCTTGAACGCATCGTCAGCCGCGAGGGCATGGGCTATTTTAACCAGGCGTACACTATATACACATGGCTTTATATGGTGTCGACGACGGGACTTCCGACAGCGGTATCAATGATGATTTCAGAGTCGCGTGCGCTCGGAGACACACGCGGCACAAAGCGCGTGTTCCGCGTGACAATAATGCTTTTCATTATAATCGGTGCCATAGGCACCATCATTATGATGGGGGGCGCGGGTGTATTCTCGGTTCTGACAAAGTCTCCGAACGCAAAGCTGTCAATCATCTATATCGGCCCGACGCTATTCTTTATTTGTATTGCAAGCGCCCTGCGCGGCTATTTTCAGGGGTATCAGCAGATGGTACCCACCGCCGTGTCACAGTTTATTGAGTCGCTGTGCAAACTTGTCATAGGCGTTATATTTGCAAAATACGCGATATCGCAGGGATATTCAACACCGAAAATTGCCGCTTATGCAATCCTCGGTATTACAATCGGCGCTGGGCTTGGCGCTTTTTACCTGCTCTTATCAAAGTGGTTTTTCAACGAGAGCAAATATAACGATGAATACCTTCTCCCCGAAGGTGCCATCAGCACGCCAAAGCCCGTTAGCGCTATTCTGAAACGCTTAATTGTCGTTGCCGTGCCTATAACAATAAGCGCGTCGATGATGAGCATGACGGAATTTATAGATCTTGCCGTGCTTATGCGCCGGCTTCAGAGTATCGGCTTAACTGAGGCTGCGGCAAACGCTCTTTATGGCAACTGGAAGACATGCGTTGTGCCGATGTTCAATATGCCACCGGTTTTAATTTATCCGATATCATATTCGCTTGTGCCTATGATACGCGCGACAATCACGCGCAACGAAGTTGAGCGCACATCAATTTATATGCACACATCTATTCGCATCTGTGCTATTCTTTCAATACCATGCGCGCTCGGTATGTCCGTCATGGCAAAGCCTATTCTGTCGCTTATATTCTCAAAAGAGGGCGCCGCGATGGGAGCGCCGCTTCTGAGCATATTATCGCCGTCAATTTTCTTTGTGTCTATGCTTTCGATATCGAACGCACTTCTTCAGGCAAGCGGGCATGAACGCAAACCTATAATATCAATGGCTGCGGGTGCCGTTGTAAAGCTTCTCGCTACATATCTGCTTGTCGGATTAAAAATCGGGGTGGATAGTGCGGGCAATAGTGTTTACCTCGGCATATATGGAACACCCATCGGTACGTTTTTATGTTACATGACAATATCAGTTATAAATATGTATTACCTGATTAAATATGTCGGCGTAAAACTTTCCTTCAGCCAGATGTTTATGCGTCCGCTTGTGGCATCGATTTTATGTTCTGCCGCAGCTTACGGAACATATTATTTGACCATTCGGTTTATTCCGTTATACGCATCAACGCTTCTGGGCATTGGTATCGCCGTCATTGTGTATGTCATCGCTATATTTAAGCTTGGCGCTATCTCGCGCGGGGATCTTGAGCTTTTACCCGGCAGTGGTAAAATAATAAGGATTTTAGAGCGTGTCCGTCTTGTCTGACGAAAGGAATAAATTAAAATGAACGAAAAAGCAAAAGAACTAAAAAGTAAAACCCGTTATGAATTTTCTGATCTTTGCGATATAATGATGCTTTTGCGCAGCAAAGATGGCTGCCCGTGGGATAAAGAGCAGACTCACGAATCAATACGCTCAAACTTTATTGAGGAAACGTATGAAGCTGTTGAAGCTATCGATAAAAATGATATGAAGCTGCTTCGTGAGGAGCTTGGCGATGTCATGCTCCAGATTGTCTTTCATGCTGAAATGGAGCGTGAGCGCGGAGTTTTCGATATAAACGACGTCATAGATGATATCTGTAAAAAGCTTGTGCTTCGCCATCCGCATGTTTTCGGCGATGTAGTCGCCGATACGAGTGAAGAAGTGCTGTCAAACTGGGACGCTATAAAAGCGCAGGAAAAGGAGCGTAAAACTATTTCCGATAAGCTCCGCAGCGTACCGGCGCCGCTGCCGGCGCTTATGCGTGCAGATAAGCTTGGGCGTATATCGCGTAAAGCCGGCTTTGATTTTACATCAGTCGATGACGCATTTGATAAAATAGGCGAAGAAGCGGCTGAGGTTAAAAGAGCGCTTTCGTCAGGGGACACATCGGCGATTACCGATGAAATTGGCGATTTATTGCTTGCTGTTGTCAACACAGCCCGCCTTGCGGGAGTTGAGTCTGAAAGAGCGCTTAATCTTGCATGTGAAAAGTATATTCGCCGCTTTGAGGTGCTTGAGAGTGAGCTTGCTAAAAGGGGCCTCACACCGGAGGAGCTGACTCAGGCGGAGCTTGACGCAGAGTGGGATGAAGCGAAGAAAAAGTGTGCTGTTAATGTCGACGAAATACACAAAAAATAATGAGATAATTAAAAAAACTATTGCATTGTAATAAAACGGATGCTATAATTATCAACGTAATCAAACGGCGGAATACCGCCAAGATAACATGTAATCGAAAGGATTTTATTAATGAATAAAGTACAGCTTATCAACGCGGTTTCAAAAGAAACGGGACTTAAGAAAAAAGATGCGGAGGCAGCCGTTTCTTCCGTGTTCAACATAATTGAAGAAAGCCTTTCTAAGGGCGAAAAAGTTCAGATAGTCGGTTTCGGCACATTTAAGATTAAGGTTAAAGAAGAGCGCGACGGGCGCAACCCCAAAACTGGCGAAAAGATCAGAATAGCCGCGTCGAAGAGCCCAGCATTTGTTCCCGGTAAGTCACTCAAAGAAAGCATTAAGTAAAAACATTAAGCAAAAAAATTTTTTAAGCAGATATCGGTTTACAAGAAAATAGAAGCGTAAAGCGAAAACACATTTGAATATCAATAATAACGTCGAAGGCGGTATCTCGTAGATAACGAGATGCCGCCCTCGGTTCGTTTTAGGGGAAAATACCCCATAATCCGACTGCGATAGCGCTCGGATAAAATCGGATTATTGCACCGCGCGTCGGCGGGCAGTTGAAACGCCGGCAGCAAGTGCAGAGATAAGGGGCTATAAGAATAAAAATATGAGACTTGATAAGTATCTAAAAGTTACAAGAATTATAAAGCGCAGAACTGTCGCAAATAACGCCTGCGATGGAGAGAATGTCTTTGTAAACGGACGTCCTGCGAAAGCTTCATATAACGTCAAAGTGGGCGATATTATTGAAATCAAGTTCGGGCAGGGGAAAACGCTGCGCGTCCGTGTCGCCGATGTTCGTGAAAACGCGACGAAAGAAAATGCTGCGACACTGTATGAAGTCATAGAATGAGAGATTCCTGCATATAAATTCACCGATACGATATTACTCATAAGAGTGTCGTCGGGGTGAAAAATGAACATAGAAAACATAAAAGAACATTCTATATCTCTCAGGGACAGGTCCAAAGCATCATTATCCGGCATACTCAGCATAGATGGATTTGACGAGAACAACATTATAATGCGGACATGTAACGGCGGGCTGACGATACAGGGAAGTGGCTTGCACATCGATCGTTTCGACAGTGAAACGGGAGATATGACGATTTCGGGAACTGTTGATGCAATCGCATATTTTGAGGTGAAAAAAAGCGGTAAAAAGACGCTTTTTGGCGGCAAGCGAGGATGAATAATGCTTGTTTACATAGAAGAACATATCTGGCTTCTTGTTTATTCGCTGTTCCTCGGCGCGTCGCTTGGTGCGCTTTATGATGCTTTCCGTATAGCGCGTGTTGCCTTCGGCTGCGGCATACGCTCAAAAATATCACATTCTCTTTATAATGTTAAGCTGCCGCTCGTCGGCACCCTTAAAAATAAAAACCCCATAATCCCGAAAAGACGCAATAAGGCAGACAGCACTCGCAAGGGAAAAGGCAGGGGTAAAAGTGAAAATCACATTAAGGTTAGTGCAAGTGAAGCTGATGGCAACGGTGCTGATAATATCAAAAACACAGACGAGAGCGGTGTCAACGTAAACGGTGAAAGCGTCAGCGAAAACAACAGTCAAAACAGCGAAAACAAGGCGCCCCCCGGCACAAAAAAGCTGGCCGGTGTATCCGCGTGGCTTTTCATATTTGCGTCGGACATTATTTACTCCATTCTGATAACGGTTATATACGTTATTTTCATCTATCACACAAATCACGGGCGTGCGAGATGGTTTATGGGAGCTGCGTGTGCTCTTGGATTTTTCATCTACTATAAAACAATCGGCAAGCTTGTCGCAGGAGCAGCGGAAGTTATTTTATTTGTTATACGGGCGCTTGTAGCCGTGCTCATTCGCGCGGTGGCGTACCCGATAGTATATGTACTCAGATTTACCTATGCGGCAGTGCTTTTCATTGTACGCTCGACAGCAGGCAAGATTATCCGCATGGTACGCCGTGCGAAAGCTACGCGTCTTATGCGTCGCGTAGTGCCACAAGCCATAAAGCGTGCGCTTGCATCGGCAGGGGATGGCGCACTTGGCGCGTGAGCTTAACTGAATACAAAAATCTCAATGAAGAAAGAAAGTTATTGAACGTATAAAGAGGTTTCTCGGCATGAAGAACATAAATCAAGGAAATATATTTGTTAAACTGGCGATGTTTATCTTTGTTGCTTTTGCTATTGTTTCAATAGTAAATCTGAAAAACGAAGAAAAATATCTGCGTTCGTACCTTGATCAGCTTAATTCGCAAATATCATATTATGAAAATGAAATACTCGAGCTGAAAAATGATCTTGCGCAGCCGCTTGACGACGATTACATCATCAAAGTCGCAAAAACAAAGCTGAACATGCGCCTGCCGGAGGAAATCGTTTTCTACAGCAACATAAAAAAATAACGCAAAATTTTCAGTTGCCGAGACATACTTTTTTACATAGAAAAAAACCGCCCCCGGGCGGAGAAACACTACATAATCTATTGGTTATAGCAAAGGGGAGTTATGGCATGTGCTGGCCATAACTCCCCTTGATTTTATTGTGCTAAGGTTTTTGTTTAAAATGCAAGCTGATGTGTTAATCAAGGCTTTATCTGCGGTTTTCATATAATCCGATTTATCAGCCACCATTTTGCGTATCGGTGATACCGGTTGTATCAGTGCTGTCCGTTAACCCATGAGTGCGGATGAGATCAAGCAGTGTCTTCAGCCCTGTTGTACTTAAGCGTGATGAGCCTGCGTCGTAGTCATCTCTTAAGTATCCGTTGCTCGCGGCAAATGCTGAAGCAACATCAAGATAGTGAACGCCTGCTTCTGCTGCTGCATAAAGGATTGCGTCATTATAATACTCGGCGTCTCCGATCGAAAATCCGCTGCTTTTCGAGCCGGGGAGAATAGACATACATATAATCTTTGTGCCCGGCGATTTAGTTTTGATTGAGTCAATGATGGAAGCATAACATTCCTTAAACTCGGATGGTGACAGGGAAGAAACGCTGTCGGCTCCCGCTGTAATCAGGATAATTTCCGGTTTTGTTCTTGCTACCGCTTCGGGGAGTGTTAAGAGCTGCTCGACGCCGGGTATGTATAACAGATTTTCGGTATCAGTATCACTTTCACTTGCTTTGCAGATGTAATATGAGCCGGCGGGGCCGCTCCATACGCGGACTGTGTCGCGCCCTTCCACAAGCATTGAAAGAGATTTAAGACCATATGTTACAGAATCGCAGAGAAAAACAATTCTTGATGTGTAATCGGTGCCAAGATCCTGAGTTTTTCTAAGAATCGCAGCATCAATCAACGCCGGTGAAAGATTTGTTGTGGCAGGAGTTAAATGTGTGTTTTTTCCGGTGTCGAAATTGTTATCCGTTGGGTGTGTATTATTGCTTTCACTATCGTTATCTATGCCGCCCGAGCTGCTTGTGCTGGTAGGAGTAGAATCGGCTTTATCGCTGTTTTTATCGTTATTTGACTCGGTTGTGATGGTGTTTTGCTTTGTGTCATCATTATCGTCCGATGAGCATGCACGGGGGACAAAGATAAGTAAAAGAATTATTAAAATTATAATTGCAGCAGTAATTACCGGCAGACGCACATCAAACGTAGGTGTTGATACATTTCTGCCGTTTTTGCTGCCGTTACTTTTTTGTATATTTAACCTCAAGCGGTCAATCTCTCCTTTCCGGAGATAATATCAATAAATAAAAATATGCAGAAATTATAAACATAATCTATAAAAGCTGTACCGAGACAGACTCCGGCATTATATTGTTTTATCGTAAATCGCTTTATATTCGCTTTTACTGTTGCGGCGGCGGTTGATGCGTGAACGAACAGTGAGTATTGTGCCCATTATGATGAAATAAATCACGGTGAAAACAGCAAATATAGTAAATGATGTACTCGGGCTGATGTCAGCCGGCGATGACAACATAAATATTAAAAGATATGCAGTACAGATTGCATAATGTATAATAACACGCGAAGCGATGCTCAGCTTTTTATTTGTAAATACTTTATTTGCCGCGTTGAATGCAAAACCAAAAAGCAGAAATAGAAGTATCATGTGAAAGTTGGGTATCAGGTTTCTGTTTTCTTCGCTGATAACTTCACCTAAAAAATAGGAAACTACGGTGAGTATAGTAAAATAAACGCACGCGGGTATTACGTATTTTATATTAAATGACTTTAATTTTGATTTCATTTTGCCCCATATTGGCATATAACGCCATCATTATATTCTCTATAAACTAATAATAACGCCGCAGCGCAAAAATATCAAGTGAGCCGCGGCATTATTTACATGTCGTAAATATTAACGTATTATGCATTAGTCCGGAGTTTCGGGGTATGTCATATATGAGCGGCTGAATCTTTCATTTGCCGCTTCATCGAGATAAACGGGAGCCTTTTGAGCTTCCCATAACTTTGTCAGTTCGTATACGTCAATCCAGATTTGGTTCCATCCGTCCTTTTGTGAAGGGTCAAATATTACCTGAAGGCCGATGTGCAGGTGTGGCGTATTTATATTATTTACATTTTCACGGCGGCTATAGCCGGTCATGCCGAGATAACCGATAACCTCGCCTGCGTTGACAATTTTGCCCTCGTAAAGGTTATTGTACGGGTGATTGCGGCGCAGGTGAGCGTAATAATAATACCGTTTTCCGTCAAAACTGCGTATGCCGACACGCCATCCGCCGTACATGTTCCAGCCAAGAGCCTCAACGTAACCGCTTTCGACGCATATTATCGGCGTGCCGATGGACCCCATCATGTCGTGACCAAGATGGCGGCGTTTATACCCGAAAGAGCGCGATTTTCCGAAATCGTCGGAGTGTGAATAGTAGTATCCGCGGGCAAATGGCGAGTAAACACGAAGGCCATAGCCTTCTGACACAGTTATAGTACCGTCTTCCGCGCGTTCGGTTTTCATATACTTGCCGACCATACCGCCAAGCACGGCGCCGTATGCTTCGGTGTAATATTTATAAATTTTTAGATTAGATGTAAGCTCTTCACCTTTTTTACCCGACGCCAAGCTGTCTGCAAAGTACTTTAAGTCAACTTCTTTGTATAAAGAAAAGTTACCGCCATACTTTGTAGCAAGCAGAGAGAGAAGGTCTATCCATCCGACGGGCGTGCCGCTACCGTTTGTATGTGTGTCAATATCAATTTTTGCTGCAGCACGCAATACCTTGACAGGGATGTCAAAATCAACCCATTTAATGTATGTTTTTTTCTCGCTGTTTTTGTTTTCTGGGATGTCATTTTCCTCGGCGTTATCGTAATTTTCGTCGTTCTCATTTTCATTTACATCGGCACTCTCACTTGGAACCGGCCCCGATGCTTTATTTGCATATTGCGTTTTATCATTAACACAATAAAATACTTTCGGCGAAGCGCCCCCTGCCGCGGCGCTCGCCCTATAATTATATATTTTGATATTAAATAAAACCAATGCTGGTAAAATACCCATTGCGGCGAGCGCCGCTAAAATCCTGCTTTTCAAAATTGCCTCCGCAATTATAAAACAATCCGTTATTATATATTGACGCAATATTATTTTCTTATGCCGTGTAAATTATCACGCGGCACGCAATACTTTCCGGTTTTGATTGACTTTTCACCGTTCAAATAATATAATTGAAAACGTAATTTATAAAAAATAAAGCTAAAATAACGATTTTTTATTCTAAATTTGAGGTAAGCAAAAATCATGACAAGACGCGAAGCGAGGGAAGCCGCCTTCGCGCTTATATACGAGCGCGAATTCAGAAAAGACGATACTCCGGAGAAAATATATGAAGATGCGCTCGAGATACGTGAACTTGAGGATAACGAATACGTACGGAACGCCTTTTTCGGTGTCTTTGAAAAAATTGCTGAGATTGACGCAAAAATAGCAGGTGCATCGGAAGAGTGGCGTGTCGAGCGCATGTCACGTGTCACAGTT
>LFTK01000004.1 GCA_001513385.1 Clostridiales bacterium DTU064 | reverse complement strand
AATATCGAGTGTTTTTGTCGTCGCAATGTCAAATGTAGTCTTTCCTGCAATATCGAAAAACTACGAGGAAGGGCAGATTGACTACGTCCGGCGCCTGCTTCGGTATATAATTACATTTATGTTTGTAATTTTTGTGCCGTATCTGCTTGTAGTGTCGCTCTTCGGTCGCCAGATAATAGCTCTTCTTTACGAACGCGGCAGTTTTACCTCTGATTCCACGAGTGCGACAGCAACAGCCTTTGCTATATATAGCTTCGGGATTCTCGGATATGTGGCACAGGAGCTATTCAATAAAATTTTATACTTGGCTTCTCGGTATCGCATAACCGTTACAGCAACGATAAGCGTCGCGGTAGCGAAAGTAGCACTTGATGCAGTACTTGTCCCGAGGTTCGGCGCGATGGCGGCCGCAGTGACAACGACATTTCTTTTAACTATATATGCCATCGTTGTCGCCACAACGATGCGCCATGTCGTTGGTGCTTATCTCAACCATACGCTGGCTAAAAACATCATGAAGGTTATAGCTGGGGCTGCGGTAGCATTAGTCATTTATCTTGGTTTTTATTTTACCACCCCCGGAATTCTCACGTCCCGCGTGATGTTTGTTGTGCCGCTGCTTGTGTGTGGGGTGGTATACATTATAGTGCTGTTCGCTCTTGGCCTTTTGCGTTCTCTTTTCAGCGATATTAAAACCGTGCGTCAAAAAACGGACGGCGGGGAGGATTCTGTAATATGAAAAAAAACATCCAGCTTGCTGCCATGCTATCGGCCGCTGTCATTTTAATATGCGCGTTAATTCCTACATTCGTATTGCGCGTTAAAAACGAAGTAGGCAACAAAAATGTTATACTGTCGCTTCAGTATAACGACATTTACAATAAAGTAAGCGCCGAATTCCTTAAGGCGATGCTCGATGAGTATCTTGACGCCGGTATTAATATGGTATCCGTCGCGGAAGAAACTATGAACTCGCTTGTCTGGAGAGGCGATATCGTTGGTTTAAAATATCACGATATACGCCACAAATACGACAGCGAAACTGTTAATTTAGAAGCGGCGCTTGATGATGTCCCGAACATCAGCTATGACTCGTATGTTTTCATGGCAAAGCGCAAGAAAATGGTTGAATTTCTCGACTTTTGGCTGCCGCTGCGTTATACGTCTGATGATTATGCCCGCGTTGATGAAATTGACGGAATTGTCATGTACGTTTTCTTCGACGGCACCGTAAAAATGTCGGATATTATAGTCGGTTATAATTTAGACGCTATTGAAAAGCTTTATAATGCCGGTTTCAATATTGCTCTTACGCTGAAAATTAATTCATACAAAAATACTCTCTATTTAGATGAAACAAATAAAATTATAAAAGAATATGGTATCCGCTATCTCAATGTAAGCGGTCCCACTGACGCAAAGAAAAACAAATATTCAGAAGACAATTATAAGACCCTTTCATATATATTAGAAGAAAACAACATGACCCTTGTGGTGAATGAAAACCCGGATCAGCTGTCAAACCAAAAGGTTATTGGTTATGATGATATTTTCTATGCAGGACGTCATAGCGTAATGCGAAATTATGAAACATATGATGCATCCGGTATAGACTCGACAAATTATATGTTCCGGTATTATCAGTGCCTTAACTCTGTCATAGACCGCAACATGCGTTTTGTGACGATAACGCAAATAACAAAGGCAAACACTTCATACGATGAGCTTGCGAGGTATACGTTCAACGCGGCAACGCTACTGAGAAAAAAACTCACATCGATTGGTTATTCTGTTAACGGCAGCGACGCTGTTACATTTGACTACGACGTAAACCGCGAGTTTGTATGTGCTGTTGCCGCCGCTGCGACGGCTCTTGTCGGTATGTCGCTTTTGATGATGCTTTTTGATATAAAATGGCGCTGGTATTTTGCGCTGTCGTTTGTACTTTCCATACTTTCATTCGTTGGCACATTTAAAATACCGTATTCGCTTCTTCTCCTTTACCCGACGGCACTTGCCGTTATAATGCCATGCTTTGTCATGACTGTATTTCTTATTTTCGTCCGCAAATACCGCGACAGCCTGCCAGAGTTTCCGTTTACCATTGCATCCGTCGGTATTTTGCTCATTTTACTGTGCGCTGTCGGTTTTGTGATGTCAGCACTTTTATCCGGCATTAATTATTATTTCAATAATGATATTTTCCGCGGCATAAAGGTTTCGCTTTTCGCCCCGATAATATTTACAGTTATTGCCTTCTATATTCTTTTCGTGCACAAGAAAAATCACACAGTCCGAGACATTCATTCTGTGCTTACGGCGAAAATTGAGGTGTACTGGCTTTTAATAATGGCAGTTCTTGCACTTGCCGCTTACATTTATATTGTCCGCAGCGGAAACGTCAACAAAATCAGCGCTCTTGAAACGTATATACGCAGAACGGTGACTGAACTTTTCCACCAGCGCCCGCGCACGAAAGAGTATATCATAGCGTACCCGTGCCTTGTGTTATTCCTTTATTACATGAAGCACACAAATCTTCGTGTAGTCCAGTGGGTAATGGCAGCAGGCGCTTCAATTCTGGCAGCTTCGATAACGAACACCTTCTGTCACGTTTTCACCGATATATCAACAATGTATATGCGAGTGATAAACGGGCTAATACTTGGAATACTGACAGGTGCTATCGTATATATTATCAACTTAATTGTCGTCAGAATAGCAAAACGGCTCATTATTTTATATAAGAAGGAAGCGTGACGTCCGCATGTCCGATATAGTTATATCCGGTTATCTCGGTTACAAAAACAGCGGCGATGAAGCGCTTCTATGGGTACTTTTAAAATCAATCCGTGAAAATTTTCCCGATAAAAGTATAACAGTGCTTTCTGCAAAGCCCGCTGAAACAGCGTCGCACTACGGCGTGCGAGCAATTGGGCGCTTTAATGCGCCGGCAATACTACTTGAATTTATGCGTTCCGACACCCTTATATTCGGTGGAGGAAGCCTTCTTCAGGATTTGACAAGCCGCCGGTCTTTATATTACTACCTTTGGATTTTAAATACCGCAGACAGATGCGGTATGAAAACAATAATGTATGCAAACGGTATAGGCCCGCTTTTGCGTGAAAGCAGCCGGCGCATGACGGCAAAAGCTATCCGCCACGTCGACGCACTGACGCTTCGCGACGAGAAGTCGCTTCTTCTGTTGCGTGAGATTGGGGCAGCGCGCCCCGATGCAATCGTTACAGCCGACCCTGCTTTTCTTCTCACGAAATATACAGCGCCAAAGACCGGTCGCTCGCCGTATTCGTTTGGTGTTAAGCCGGGTGAGCCTTATGTTGTTGTATCAATCAGAACTCAGCGGGGGATATCAAGCCGTCTTGAGCATGAGCTTCCCTTTATGTGTGATTACATCTTTGAAAGATATGGTCTCAAAACGCTTTTCGTTCCCATGCAGTATGATAAGGACATATCGATAATACGACGCGTTGCTTCACGCATGAAGCACTCTGCTGCAATCTGGGACTGTCCTTTTACGGCGGGTGATGTTGCATCTGTTCTCGGCGGTGCGGTTTTTACAATCTCCATGCGCCTTCATATGTTGATATACGCAGCGACACTTGGAGTTCCGTCCGTTGCTATATCATGTGACACAAAAATTGACGCTTTGATGGATGAAGCCGGACAACCTTTTGTAATACCGGCTGGGGAGTTTACCCTTGATGCTGCGACGCCGGTTTTAGACAGGCTTATGTCATATAGAGACGAATATTCACAGGCTCTTTTGCATTTTTCATCCGTCATGGCGCACCGTGCCGAGATGAACACAGCCGCTCTCGGAAGAATTCTCGGATGAATGTAATCAGCGCTAAAAACGCAAGATATTATTAGGTATTTTAAATATACTCTTAAAATATCTGTTTAAACCGCGGCTATATAATTATTTTTAAAACGCGCCGCGGTGTATGTTTGTGGAGTCATAACGTGGAAATGAAACATAAAGCCATAATTTTTGATCTTGACGGCACGCTTCTTGATACGTTGCCGGACATTTATAAATCCGTCAACATTGCGCTTGGCAGCATAGGTTATCCTCTCGTTGATTATGATATAGTGAAGGGTGGCATAAACCGCGGTTCACGACATCTTATAAAAAGCGTTGTTCCGCAAAGCGTTCAGTCAGACGAAGCAGCTATTGACAATACATTACAGGCATATACACAGGCTTATGCAGAGCATTATAATGACAGCACAAAGCCATATGCCGGCATATATGATGTGCTTTGCCGGTTGAAGGAACATGGCTTTCGCCTTGCCGTTATATCAAACAAACCTCACCGGTTCGTTTGTGAGCTGATAAAGGCGCATTTTGGCAGCATTTTTGATGTTGTGATAGGTCAGGGCGAGTTTCCTGCAAAGCCTGACCCGCAGGCTCCCATAGCAGCAGCGGAGAGAATGGGGGTGCTGCCGCAAGATACGTTTATAGTCGGTGATTCCGATGTTGATATGGCAACGGCTGGGGCGGCTGGGATGACGTCGATCGGCGTGTGCTGGGGCTACCGAAGCGAGGGGGAGCTCATATCTGCCGGGGCTGATTATATAGCCAAAAGCGCACAGGAGCTATATAGTATTGTGACCGGAGCATTTTGATAAGTGTGGCGCCAGTTAATTTTTTACAAAAAACTGCCTTGCTTGATGTTAATTTAATGCTAACGGCAATTACATTTATTTTTTATTTATAGTATAAAATTTTATTTTATAATAAAATTCGATTGTATTGACAAAATAAAATGCGTGCATTATAATAGTAAATGCTGCTTTGAGCGGGGGTGTTTTTCGTGAAGCTTGATGTTTCTTCTTTACTGACCGGAAGAACTAAAAAGCTTGATTTCTCATACGAAATCAACTTAAATTCCCGTGACAGTGACGATAACAATAATACTAAAGGTGACAGCGTTGATATGTGCGAGAGCACAAATTTCGCTGAACTACCGGCGGGCGTCACTGTGACCTCTCCCGTGCGTGTAAATGTAACAGTCACCGATTTAGGCGTCTGTTTCAATGTAAACGCATATGCAGAGCTTGATTATAAAGCATATTGCGACCGCTGTGCTGAGGAAGTGCATGGTACGCATTCAGCTACGATTGAAAGGATTGTCGTCGCTGACAAGCTCAGCTTGAAAGACGATGACGATTCCGACTCAGAAGACTCAGATGATGATTATACGCGCATTGAACTTACAGATACATTTATCGATGTCGACGCTGATATCATCGAAGAGTTGGCACTTATGTTTCCGACGTCTATCCTGTGCCGCGAAGATTGTGCCGGGATTTGCCCGGGTTGCGGTGTGAACCTCAACGAACAGCCGTGCCGCTGTGTCGAAGAGAAAGAGCTTGATCCGCGCCTTGCGGTTCTGGCGAAGCTTCTCAAACCGGATAGCGATAAGTGATAAGTAAAAGTAAAGCAGTAAAACAATCAATTTATTCTTCAATCAAGCGCACGACGGCACGTGCGTATTCCAAAGGAGGTGCAACTTCATGGCAGTACCGAAGAGAAAGGTTTCGGGTGCACGTAGAGACAAAAGACGCGCAAACAACTTTAAGCTTGTGGCTCCGAACATGGTAAAATGCCCGAATTGCGGTGAATATAACCTTAATCATCGCGTGTGCAAATCGTGCGGCCATTACGACGGCAAGGAAGTCGTAGCGATCGACGAAGGCAAGGATAAAAAGAAAAAGGACTAAGCTATAATAATTTAGCTTTAGTTTAGCATCTCACACATCAACTCTCGCAAATGCAGCGAAAAATTAGTGTCAAAAAGCATTTGCCGCCGGATAAATAGCGAAGAAAAGAGAAGAGTTGAGCGGAGCGGAGCACAGCAGCATAGGTGCAAGGCAATACTGCACAGTGAAGCTGCAAGCAAGCTTGTGTGATTCCGGCAATTTAAAATACGTATCATTAAACAATCGCCACGGCGGCTGTTTTTTGTTTTGGCGAATTCGCGCAGGATAAAAAAGGATAATAGCACTATAAAAAAGCGCTCACTATGTTGCATCAACAGCATAGTGAACGCATTTGGATTTTTAATTATATTATAAAATCGGGGCGCCGCTCCAGAAAGTCGGCAGGGCATTGTAGATATACTGATCTACATATTCGTGGCTGTGAACTCCATCCGGATGTACACGGAAACAGATATTGCCACCGGGGTTTTCATCAGTTATGAATTTGAATGACGGGGCATGAATTTTCATCGCTTTTATTTGACTGTCCATTGGCTCAAAAGCAATATCTTTTTCACCAGTCAGCGCATAAATGAAAAAGTCGTCAGGGCTGTGTCCGGATTTTAAAACTGCATTTTCAAGATATTCTGCCGTTTCCTTCGGATGAGTTTTGCCACTCTTTTCTCCCATGACCCAGCAGTCACCGCTCATTGGCATGAAATAGCGGAACTCATCAAGACAATAGATAAATGTATACCACGTTGCAAGCGATNNCGTCGTCTTTGCATATGTACTGAATTTGCCTTCTACGGCGGGTATCAGGTCGTTTACAATCTCGTAGTGGAAATTCTTAATATAATCAAACGTAGCCTGTATGCTTCTGTCGCAGGGTTTCAGCGGATAATATGTTGGCGCAACGACAATCAAAGGCTCAACGTCGCCGTTTGCTATCATGTTATCGAGGTAGTTTTTAAAGAGAGTGCTGCTTCCGTCTGTGTGGAAGTAAAACTCCATAACGCCGCCGCCACCGTGAAGCATGTAGAAAACAGGGTACTTTTTGCTCTCATCATACCCATACGGCAGGTAGACGAGAGCATACTTTTCAAGCGTTTCATTTTTCTCGTCATAAGTCTTTGTCACATAGTCCACGCGGACAACAGTTCCGCCTTTTTCATTTTCTTTTTTGTAAGACTGAGGGATTTCTTTCAGCATGTTCATCAGTAAGATCCTCTCTAATAAAATTTTTAACCGGAAGCACGTTTCCGGGGATAAGCCTTGTTTATGATAGGTAACAAATTAAGGTTTACTTGCAGCGGTGATAGTAAAAAAAACGCCTTGTTTTCGTGTGCTGTGTAGCTTAATACTGCGTATATAACTATATTATATTGCCAATAATTATAAAGTCAACCCAATATTGATAGGTGCTGCTGTGGTGATAATTATTAATGCCCTGATTTAATATTACCGCTGTGTAAACGGCGTAGAAAATAAAAAAACTGACATCGCTTGTGAATCGATGTCAGTTTTCTTACTTGCATCAAAATATATTCGCTTGTAAAATTACTTAATCTCAACTTCTGCGCCAGCGGCTTCAAGCTGAGTCTTAAGGTTGTTGGCTTCGTCCTTAGAAACGCCTTCCTTGAGGGTCTTCGGAGCGCCTTCAACAAGCTCCTTAGCTTCCTTAAGGCCGAGACCTGTGAGTTCGCGAACGACCTTGATAACGTTGAGCTTGGATGCGCCAAAGCTCTTGAGGATGACGTCAAATTCAGTCTTTTCCTCAGCAGCGGGAGCAGCAGCGCCGCCGGCAGCAACACCAGCAACAGCAACAGGAGCAGCAGATACGCCGAACTCTTCCTCGATTGCCTTGACAAGCTCATTTATCTCAAGAAGCGTAAGAGACTTAATCTCATTTACAATGTTTGTGATTTTTTCAGATGCCATTTTTATATTCCTCCTAATATTATTTGTTTCGGGTGACCTTGCTGTATTACTCAGCAGCGGCCTCAGCTACGGGAGCTTCGCTGCCTTCTGAGCCGTTTTTATCTATAATTGCCTGAAGAGCACGAGCAAAGCTGCTAATGGGCGATTGCAAGCTGCCTAACAAGCGAGCGAGCAATGTTTCCTTCGATGGAATGTCGGCGAGCTTTACGACGGTTGCCGCATCAATGACGGCGCCATCAAGGAAGCCGGCGCGAATTTCAAATGTTTCGATTTTATCAGCGTATTCCTTGAGTATCTTTGCGGGTGCAACGGGATCGTTATAGCTGATAGCGATCGCGTTCATGCCGTTCATATACTCATCCATTGCGCTGTAGCCGACAATGTCGCACGCTCTCTTCGTGAGGCTGTTCTTCATAACGACGTATTCGACGCCTGCAGCGCGCAGTTTCTTGCGCATTTCGGTATCGTCACTGACCGTTATGCCCTGGTACTTCACGAGAACGCCAGACTGTGCTTTGCGCAATTTATCAGCAAGATCAGCAACGATTTGCTGCTTGCTCTCAAGAACCTTTTTACTGGGCATTATTCTACCTCCTGTCTCGATATTCCGGATATACCGCGTAGTTAATTTAGGATGATCCGGGGTTACGGAAGCTTAGGAGCCGTGATGAAAAATATGTGGCAAAAAAAAACTTCCGCGGCTTGTGCTCCGAGGAAGATGATATACATACGTGACGACCGTGGCGCACATGCGCCGCTGTCGACGACTATATAAATTCACCTCGGCAGGGGAGCTTTCGCTTTTACTGTAACCTGCTGTCTTCGGATCAACGGTAAGTATAATATCATATATATTTGATGTTGTCAATACTTTTTTCTTTAAATACTTAGTTTTTTTACCTGTTGTGTTGTTTTTGAAAATAAAAAATTTTTGTAAATAGTATAAACTTAACCTGTTTTATTAATATAGGGTTTAATTTCGCTGTTATAATCATTGTATCATACAGATAATATCCCCACAATTCGGCAAAAAAAGTGGGTCAGAATACCTCAAATATTATAATGGGAGTTTTTATAGATGCTAAGGCTAAAAAACATACGAAAAGATTACATTGCCGGGGACACTGTCGTACACGCCCTGCGTGGTGTATCAATTGAATTTCGGAAAAATGAATTTGTTGCCGTGCTCGGTCCGTCGGGCTGCGGCAAAACGACGCTTCTGAATATTATCGGAGGGCTTGACAGATATACGGACGGCGACCTGTCTGTTTCCGGCCGTTCAACGAAAAACTTCAGCGATTCTGACTGGGACGCATATCGAAACCACAGAATCGGCTTTGTATTCCAGACATATAACCTTATTCCGCATCAGAATGTGCTTTCAAACGTCGAGCTTGCCCTTACGCTGTCCGGTGTTCCGAAGGCTGAACGGCGTCGACGCGCAATTGAAGCGCTTGAGCGTGTCGGGCTTGGCGATCAGCTCAAGAAAAAGCCGAACCAGCTGTCAGGCGGTCAAATGCAGCGCGTAGCTATCGCCCGTGCCCTCGTCAACAATCCGGAAATAATACTTGCCGACGAACCGACAGGCGCTCTTGACACTGAAAACAGCATAGCGCTGATGGAAATTTTAAAGGAAATATCAAAAGACCGCCTAATAATTATGGTAACGCATAACCCGCAGCTTGCGGAGCAATATGCGTCGAGAATCGTCAGGCTGCTTGACGGGGAAATAATTGACGATACAGACCCCTATGTGTCGGAGGAAGCACCGGCAGAGCCGGCTGTTAAAAAAGCGCGCGGGCGCTCCCGTGCCGACAAAAAACCGTCGATGTCGTTTTATACGGCGCTTTCGCTTTCCATCAACAACCTGATGACGAAAAAGGCGCGTACGTTCATGACGTCTTTTGCGGGCAGCATTGGCATAATCGGCATAGCGCTCATACTTGCGCTTTCAAACGGAATTCAGCTTTATATAAACCGCGTGCAAGA
>LFTK01000059.1:18415-22506 GCA_001513385.1 Clostridiales bacterium DTU064 | reverse complement strand
AGCCATCTCAAAAAGTAAAAAGTAAAATTAATGCTTACGGTATTATAAATATTGCTGTTGCCCGGGAGCAATGCCGCCGGACAACAGCTTTTAAGTTCCTTTTTGCTTATTTAAAATTCTTGCGTCTTTTTTTAATTTTATTTTTTACTTTTGTTTTTGCATTATTATTTTTATCGTTTTTAATAATCAGCATTATGAGAAGACCGGAGATTATGCCGCTTGCGATGACGATGAGAATATAAAGTGCGACCTGATTTGATAAAGCATGGTTTTTACGTCCGTCATCGGGTTCTGCGCCTGTATCTGTAACAGTCTCGGTATCAAGCATATCCGTGTCGGACACAGTCCCAGTTGTATCATCAGTCGAATCCGGCGTCGTTTCTGTATCGGAGGTGATAGGAGAACTAAATGTTTCCTCTTCAACTTTTCCGCATACGGAGCATGTGCGGCGGCGGATACCATCAGAGGTGCCGGTCGGTTCTTTGATTGTTTCCCATAAACCAAAGATGTGAATACCTGTTGCGGGTACAACTTCGCTCTCAAGCGATACACCGCAAACAGTACAAATACGCTCGCGAAGGCCGTCGGTCACGCATGTTGCAGCCTTTGTTACCTGCCACGGGCCGGGCTTATGACCTGCTTTAATTGAAAATTCGGAGATAACTTTGCCGCAGTCGGAGCATACGACTCTTGACGTGCCGTCCTTTGTACAAGTTGCCTCTTTTACAACTATCTCTGTCGTGTTTTTATGATTGCAAACACCGAAAACAGCATATACCGTCAAGTTTTCCTCGGGCATCACAGAAGGAAGAGCAGGTGACCAGCCGGTGAATACGTATCCTTCCTTCATGGGGGGCTGGGGCGGAGCTATCGTTACTCCCGGCACATAATAACCTATGTAATAAACGGTATTGTCAACTATATACGTAACTGTGTACTTCTCCGATGCTACATCAAGGTCAATCGTTCCCATGGCAGTTATCGCAGATTTTTCCGATGTTCTCAGGTAATATGTCAGTTTACTGCCCTTGACGGTAAGGTAATACATATAACCGTCAGTGTTGTCGACTTCGGCGAGTACACGGGAGTTGCCTGTTGCAAGGTCGTAGGCGAAAATCTTTGATGTATTGTTATAGTAAAGGGTACCGTTATATATACCTATGCCGGAGTAGCATGATTTATAAGCGCCGTTGTCGTCCCATATGCTCCATTTACCGCTAATCGTTGCAAGAGCAGTTCTTGTTCCGGCATTTAGGTTATATTTATAAACCGTAAAATCAGTGCTGTCGACGGCGTACCATGCGCCGTTTGCATAAACGAAAGGTGTGTTGACTGTGCGCCAGACAGCGTTGTCGTATTTTGTCGATGTGCAATTATAGTTCGGCGTCCAGCCTGTGTGATTTGATGCAGATGCGGAGGATATGCCGGCGTCGCTTAAAAGAAAGTTCGAATGTCCGGCCTTGCCTGCTATGTCGGATGCGTCATTCCATGTAACATCGATGTGATACCATGCGCCGTCAATGTAAACGACGTTCCATGCGTGGTTCATCGATTTGCTCGAAACATAGCCGTTTTTGATGCCAAGATAATCAAGCACGGCACCATATGCAAGAGAATAAGCTTGGCATACGCCGGTTTTTTCCTTGAGAAATGTGTAGGCATCTCCAATTGTATATGTCGAGTCGTATGTATAGTTTTCGCAGAAGTAATCGTTTAAGTATATAAGCTTCTCAATGTCGCTCCAGCTTGATTTAACGCCTGCGGCAACGGCGGCGACGAGAGAGGAGAATTCGTTTTTAGCCGCTGTAAGGGCAGCGCCTGTGTAAAGATACTTCGGTGTAAGGGATAAAACAGTCCCGTTTGGCGTATATGTATAAGAATATGAACGGGAAACGTAAAAAAGGTCAGGATGGCTGTAAATAACGCGCTCAAATATTTGACTCGCGTCATCTTTTGTAAGCGAAAATGCTTCAAGGTCTATTGATGTATCAGAGTTTTTCAGTCCTGTATATAAAGCTTCTTCAGCCGGTGATGGCGTCATTGTTATATCCGCAAGGTAAAGCCCTGCCTCGCCGTCAGCTTTTAAAGTGGCATCGGCAGACGAAACTATTTCTTCCGAAAAAACTGTCGGTGTGCTTGCGGATACGTAAATTGTAGCAAAAATGAGCGCGGCGGACAGCGTTATTGCAACCGCCGCGGTAGTGACAATTGCGGAGAAAACTGATTTTGGTAAAAAAATCTTTTTCATTTAATGCATCCTGCGCGGGTGTTTATTTTTCATCAATTATATCACATGGAATGAGTATTTTTAAAGATTAAAGATGTTAAAATAACTAAAACATAAAAATTTAAAGTATCTTTATTTTCAGGTTTTTGATAAAATAATTATTGTGTGACTCTGTCACCGAAGAGAATTGTAATGATGGTATAATATTCAAAATAGTATTTAAAACATCAGTTCACGATGTTTTTCTGCTATTGCAAAAAGGTCAAATCTATAGAGCCTTTGTAAAATAGAAACCTTATAGCAGAAATCATAATACTATATTGTTAAAAAACATAAAACGGAGGATATATTGATGTCAATTATAGAGCTTACAAAAGAAAATTTCGATGATGAGGTTGTAGGTTGCGATAAGCCTGTGATCATTGATTTCTGGGCGACATGGTGCGGCCCGTGCCGTATGCTTGCGCCCGTGATTGATGAGATAGCATCCGAGCACGACGAATACAAGGTATGCAAAGTCAATGTCGACGAGGAGCCAGAGCTTGCCTCTGCTTTCAATGTTTTCAGCATACCGACGATCATTGTCATCAAAGACAACAAAATAACAGCAACATCTGTCGGGTTGCGGGCAAAGCACGATATCCTTGCTATGGTGCAAAAGTAACCGTCCGCTTATACGCTATCCGAGCGAGCAATTATGCTCTATAACAAAGGAGAGGTATATTATGCTGAAAAATTACAGTGATGATAAAACAAAACTTGACGGTATGATGCCTGTGCGCCAGCTTCTTCCGTTCTGGGATGACCTTACGGCAGATGAAAAGGAGCTTGTGCTGAATAATGCCATAACAGCACATTATGAGCCGGGGCAGCTTCTTTTCGGAAGTGATGGTGCTCTGTGTCTTGGACTCGTAGCTGTCAGGAGCGGTTCTGTACGTGTGTCCATGATATCGGAGGAAGGAAGAGAAATATTGCTCTACCGGATAGGAGCGGGTGAAATTTGCGTTTTGTCCGCTTCATGTGTGCTCAAGCAAATAACATTTGAAGTACATATGGAAGCTGAGGTTGATACTGACGTTGTCATTTTAGGTTCCGGCGCGCTCAATATACTGATGGAGTCGAATATAAAAGTTGAGAATTTCGTCTACAAGCTGACAGCAGAGCGCTTTTCAGATGTAATGTGGGCGATGCAGCAGCTTCTGTTTTACGGATTCGACCGCAGGCTTGCAACGTATCTTTATAATGCGCTGGCTGAATATCCTGACGGCCGCATAAAGACGACGCATGAGCAGATAGCGAAAAACATCGGCTCCGCTCGCGAGGTTGTTACGAGGATGTTAAACCGGTTTGCGGATGAAGGCATAGTTGAGTTGCAGCGCGGCGTAATTATTGTAAAAGACAAGGAAGCGTTGAAAGCGCTCGCCGACTGAATTTTTAAAACATAAGTGGAAGGACGAAGCATGCGTTTTTTAATTACATTTCTTGAAGGGTTCATATCGTTCATATCACCATGCATGCTGCCTATGCTGCCGATGTATGTTTCGTATTTCTCCGGTGTGGCAGGAAATACAGAAGGGTTACCCTCCGTGACGCAAGCATCAGCGGTTAATAAATCAGCGACGCAAGCATCGCGGAAAGTCAGCACTACTAAAACAACCTTGTTCCGCGCGCTTTCGTTTGTCTTTGGCTTTACGGTTGTTTTTTGTGTGCTTGGGCTTTTCGCAGGCTCCCTTGGCGCATATCTTTCCTCTCACCGGAAAATAGTTAACATCGTCGGCGGCGCTATCGTTGTGCTTCTTGGCTTCGGGTATCTTGGTGTTTTAAAATTTAGTTTCTTCCGTGGTATAAAAGGGCCGGTTGGCGG
>LFTK01000059.1:0-18392 GCA_001513385.1 Clostridiales bacterium DTU064 | reverse complement strand
CATGGGAACGCTTTTGCTTTTGACATATTCGCTCGGGCTTGGAGTTCCGTTTGTTATTTCAGCTCTGATGTTAGATAAACTGCGGACTATATTCGGATTTGTAAAGAAAAACTACCGGATAATAAACGCTGTAAGCGGCGGCTTTCTTATTTTAATCGGCATTTTGATGATGACGGGTTATTTAAACAGGCTGCTTTTGTCCTTCAGCCGATAAAATGATAAAACCGTTTGATAATAACATATTTTTTTAAAAATAAAACCCGCATAAAGGATGAAAACAATGAATCAAGCTGCTAAGGCTATTTTGATAATACTTGTGTTTGGTGTCGTAATTGCCGCCGCTGTGTTCGGTTATAACTATTTGTCGGAGAAGTACGAATCCGACAGTAATGCAAGGAAAGAAAGCACAAGCGCGAGTAATGTGGAAACGAACGGCGGGATAGGGGATGCCGACAGTGGCAACATTCAGAATGAGGATAAAGATGCAAAAGACAAAGCGCGTGACTTTACGGTGATTGATTATAACGGAGTTGATGTGAAGCTGTCGGACTTCACAGGGAAGCCCGTTATTATAAATTTCTTTGCGACATGGTGCGGCCCATGCAAAGATGAGCTTATTTACTTTCAGCGCGCGTATGAGGAGTACGGCGATAAAATTGTATTTATGATGGTAAACCTGACTGACGGCTTCTACGACACTGTTGACGGCGTTAAGCAGTTTATATCGGATGGCGGTTATACATTCCCGGTTTACTTCGATACAAAAAGTGAAGCGTCGAGGGCATATAGAATATACTATATACCGGTTACGGTAACGGTAGACGCCGTTGGCAATGTGGTGAATTCTGCCACGGGCAGCATAACGGAATCGAAACTGAATTCATTTATCGGCGAGCTTATCGGGTAAGATAGCGTTGTTGCCTGTCTAAATCACATAAAAACGTCCGCTAATTTTCACATCTGACGCATTTTTTCGCTTAAAATTGATGCGTTACTATGAAAATAACGGACGATTTTTCATTTTAAGTACAAAAAACTTAAATTTTATGATGATGCCATGACTGTTGACCGTGCCGTGACACGGGCGTATAATTAAATCATCGCATGAAAGCGTAAGCGTAAAACATTTGCGTTTACAGTACCGTCACATGTATATGATAAGCTTGTCCGCATACATATTATTATGTGTGAGCGCGAGTGTCGTTGTGCCAGAGTGCGTTTTTTAGTATAGTGCATTTGATTGCGGGTTATTGGAGCCGATTCAATATTGTAAAAAATCAAAGCATGTGTGTAAATTATAACGGATATAACTGTGAAAAACGGAGGACAGGGGAGTGAGAATATCGTTTTTTCGGCGGTTCGTGCCAACAGTAAATCGTCACACACATAAAAAAGGAAAACGCTTGTCCCGTCCTCATAGCGTTCGTCCGCACGCGGTTTTTGCTGCTTTACTTTTATCTTTGACTGCCGTTTTATCATCATGCACCGAGGTTGCGGATGACGTGGACACAACACCCGTGCTTGATCCGTGGGATGGGGCAGAGAAGGCAAGTGCACTTGACAACATAACTGACATTGACGTAGAAATGCGCGGCGTTTACATTGCTTCGGTTTATAACATAGATTTTCCGTCGAAAAAGGGGCTTTCGTCAAAAGAACTTGCCGCGGAACTTGATAATATAGTAGAAACTGCGGCATCGTTCGGTATAAATACTATCTTCTTTCAGGTCCGGCCATCGTCGGATGCTCTATATGACTCAAAAATTTTCCCCGTATCAGAATATTTGACCGGTAAAATATCGTCGTCCCTTCCGGACGGATTTGATCCGCTCGAATATATCGTTGAAGCCGCTCATAAAGCCGGCCTGCGCGTCCATGCGTGGGTGAACCCCCTCCGTGTGACGCGCGGATCGGAAGCAAATCCGAAAACCGACCCGGAAGCGCTCGCTCCTACAAACCCCGCCCGTTTAAATCCCAAGCTTTGCGTCGCTTATGCCGACGGGAGCTTATATTATGACCCGGGGCTGCCGGAGGTTCGCGCTCTTGTTGCTGCTGGTGCACGTGAGATTGCGGCAAATTATGATGTCGACGGCATAATATTTGACGATTACTTTTACCCGTATCCGGTAAAGGACGCAAACGGTAACATAATTGATTTTGACGACGCAGAAACATATGCTGAGTACGGCAGCGGCTTTGATAATATAGCCGACTGGCGGCGGAATAACATAAATTTAATGATAAAATCATGTTATGAAGCCATTAAAGCTGAGTCGGAGGATTGCCTTTTTGGCGTAGCTCCGTTTGGAATATGGCAGAACAGCGATGGCACAAACGGCGGGAGCGCGACAAACGGGCTTGATGCGTATTCGGTTATTTACTGTGATGCGCTTGCATGGGCAAATGGCGGATATGTTGATTATATCGCCCCCCAAATCTACTGGAGTTTTGATAAAAAAAGCGCGCCGTTTGACGTTCTTGCCGATTGGTGGAATGCGGCGCTTGACGGAACGGGCGTTAAATTTTATATAAGCCTTGCGGCTTATAAATATGGCACAGATGAGTGGAGCGGCGCCGGAGAGAGAGGAGAAATTACCTCACAAATCAACTACGCGCGCGAGCTTTTGACGTATAAAGGTTGTATCCTCTATGGTTACAGCAACTTGAAGAAGGACATAGACGGCGTCGCAACTGAAACAAAGGCAGCTTTTTCTGATTTGATATATTATACCTCCCCAGTCTCGACGGGAAAGCAAATGGAGCTTTACGCAGAGCCGCCTGAAATATCCGACGAGACTGAAATAGCCACTGTTACAGCTTATGGCATAAGCGACCCGGCGCATACGGTTGATTACTTAGGGAAGGATGATCCGACAGGCGCCGGCATCAGCAGGAAAAAGGACGGTTCGTTTACTTTGACTTTACAGCTTCACAGAGGGGAGAATATAGTTGAGTTTAAAACAGAGTACGGTAAATATGTTTATACGATAAATGTAGGCACCTGATGCTTATTGTGATAAATAAAACAGTACCCCATATGTCAGATGTTTTAACGTCTGACATATGGGGTTATTTTTATAAACGATTTCACAGCGAAAAGCGATGAAAGGCTACAAAAATGCTATCAGCTATTTTCTTTTTGTCCCTTATGCGTTCTTCTGATGTCATCGGCTGTGATTTTCATGAGATCATCGCGGCTTACGTTTTCGGTTGCTGCAAGACGGTTTGCCTGCTCAACTAAAATCCGCTCAAATATGTTGCGCACACCGCGCGCATTGCCGAATGTTTCATCGCGTGATTCATCGGCAATAAATTCGCGAAGGGCAGCTTTTGCGTCGTTATCTCCTTCACCCTCTTCAAGTGTATAAAAGTTTTTCTTACACTGAAGCTCGAAAATAGCAACCATTTCGTCTATAGTATAGTCTCTGAAGTAAATAAAACGATTAAAGCGTGATTCAAGCCCTGGGTTTGAGTGGATAAACTCATCCATTAACTCTGTATACCCGGCAACGATAACGACAAGGTCGTCGCGTTTGTCTTCCATTGCTTTGAGCAGGGTCTCAATAGCTTCGCCACCGAAATCGTTTTCGCTTTTTCCGAAGGTCAGGGCGTAGGCTTCGTCGATAAACAGGACACCGCCCTTAGCCCGCTCGACAGCAGCGGCTGTTTTAATCGCTGTCTGTCCGACGTAACCTGCGACAAGACCGCTTCTGTCGACTTCGACGAGGTGGCCTTTCGATAAAATGCCGAGCGAATGGTAAACACGCGCCATAAAGCGGGCAATCATTGTTTTTCCTGTGCCCGGATTACCGGAGAATACCATATGGAGCGAAAGATCCGGCGTCGGAAGCCCGTGCTCGCGGCGCAGCTTCCAGACAGTAGCCATATTGATGAGATCCCGGACCTCATCTTTTACTTCTTCAAGTCCTATATATGAATCGAGTTCTTTTTTAAGATCTTCTATGCTTTCCTTTGGCAGCTCCTGTGCCTGCTTTGCTGCATCAGTTGACGTTTTGCCGCAGCCTGTGGATGTATTATTCTCCTGCTGACCCTGGGACTTTCCGTCCGATGTGGCTTTTTCCTCTGCTTTTTTTGTCGCAGGCGTCCCCCAGATATCAAGACCAACACTGCGCAGGTTTCGTTCCGTCATCTGACGGATGACATCAAGCTGCTGGAGGATTATTTGATCTTTTTTGTCAATGCTGTTATTAGCCATCGGATATGCCTTCTCGCCTTTTTTCTTGTTTTTGTTATATCATTATATCCGATAAAACAGCATCTGTCCATAAGAATTGACACATACAACTAATATGTATAAGTTTTTTTAAAAAATTAAATTAAAACATGAAAAATTTTGCCTTATTTCAACCTCAAAGTGGAAATGAGTTTTTATTATTTGCTCTTAATATTTTTCTGTCACATACAAATAATAAATAATGAATGCTGGTGAGCAGTTTTATTTTTTATAAAATTGCACGTCAGTATTAAAATTATTTCGGAAGGATAGGAAATAGATAAACAATGCAGGAAAAGGGATCACTTGCACCTCATGAAGCACTTTACCTGCACGAGCTTTTAATGTCGAAGAGCACGTGCGTTGAAAAATTAATCGCAATGAGACCGATGATACAGGATCAGCAGCTTGCACAGCTTGCCGATCAAGCTATCACTTCAACAAAGAAGGAAATGCAGGAGATACAGGGGCTGTTAAGCTCAACAGGCATGGTAACACAGCAGTAAATAGCAATAAATGCGCAGTAAATGCAAAAGTAACAGAAAGGAACAGATAAAATAATGGAACAAAAGCTTACAGACCAGATAATAGCAAACGATATGCTTATTGCTGCGAAGTCAGGCGTTAAGACGTATGCATCGGCTGTTGTCGAATCGGCGACACCCGCTGTGAAAGATATGATGAAAAAGCATCTTGACGACGCGATTACTTTTCAGTCGAAGATTGGCGATTTTGTCATGAGTAAAGGCTGGTATGATGCTTATAACCTGAACAAACTCCTTGAAAATGACTGCAAACAATCACAGTGTGCCATCAATAAAATAGGCTAAGGACTCGCTTTTTATAATAAGCAGAAATTTGGCAAAATAATACGGCGGGACGGCCCCACCACACAAAAATTTTGTGTGTATAGCCGCCCCGCTTTTTATAAAAACCTGCCGCCAAATCCCCGTTCTATGGAAACGGAGCTGACAGCTGGTGAACGAAAAACGACAACCGACTGACAACAATCAAATAACCATCACCCGGTTAGGTTTTCCGTCGGGAGTTGTGTTTCCGCCTGATGCAGCAACGGACACCGGTACATGGAAACGTTTGGCGACATCCCAAAGGGTTTCATCCGGGTCAGGGTAGTAAACAGTCATTTTACTTGACTTTGGCAGTGGTTTGTCACCGTCCACCTTTACGGATGCAAGTATGCGCTTGTTCTTTTCGGAAAATATAGTTGCCGAAACGCTAAGTTCAAGGTCAAGGCAAAGCCTGTCGTCGCGCCCGCGCGACTTGTCAATGCGTCCGGATGATGACGTGACATTTGCACCTCCCCAGACTATAAGGGAATCTCCGGGTGATACGTCCGGTGCTGAGACTTCATAACGCCACGGAACGGAAAACTGTACGTTTGATAAACCTTCGCTATCCGTCACGAGCGCATTTCCGTTGCATTTGCCGGTAAGTATTACCTTTCCGCGCTGCGCTTCTGCTTCTTCAATTATAGCGGATGCGCTTATGGCGCAAACATTGCCGTCATCCGAGGAAGTGTCGCAAGCGCTTCTTTCGTTGACAGAAACATTCCCGGTAAAGCAGCATACGGATCTTAAAAAGCTTGCGTCTCTGTATGTACATACGCTGGGGATTGTGCAGCTGTATGCATCAGATGTTATCGGCACTGGTAAATTTTCGGCTGCTTCTGCGTAGAGATCGTAGATAATATCGGCGCGTATACCGTTTTCGTCTGCTGTAATATTAAGCGACGTTATCGTGCCTGTGACGCGGCACTGTAGATTGTCGGTTTCGGGCATGCCGTCAAGGTCAATGAGCTCGTCAAACGGTATTCTTTTCGTCGTTTCATATAGCCCGTCGGCCCCGTCGTAAACACATACCAGGATAATATCGCCCCTGGCTCTTATTGTACCTCCTGTTTGTCTGCATTCGTTTACAACAACGGTTGCAGCACAGAATACGGGACGTATCGGGGATCCGTCTTCGCCGATTGTTGCTTCTTCAGTATACGTAGCTTGCAAATCCTGCCCGAGCCCGCGGTAAAAGCGCACAGTTGTTTCTTCCTGCTCTTGCATTTCATATGTACCGCCGTCGCTGTCCGGCGTTGTTTCTTCTTCCGCAAGTGTCAGGATGCGGCTTACAAGACGGCTACGCAGGGACAGCTTGCGCGGCGCCACCACACGGCAGTATACGTTTTCCGTTTTAGTGTCGACCATGCAACGTGCGGGGGCAGTCTGACCGATGACAACAGCGCTTTCATAATTGCTTTCAAGCGTTGTGCTCCACGGCACACCATCCGAATCTGCCCACATGACGGTGTAAATAGCTGTGCCGCCGAATTGCGCGGTCACGCCGGATGAACCTTCCTTGAGGTATACTCCCTCTGGAATAATTGAACATTCAGCGCGCAGAAGGCGTGATACAGGTGGCAGGTAATCAGGGAGCGTAAAATCGCCACCTGTGTCGTGGGTTACTTTTATATCTTTGCCTACAACAGTGATGTTCATAGTATTCGTCCTTTCGCATATGGCTTTTTTGATAATATATGCAAGGACAATTCATAATAGAACAAAGGGCGGGACATGCTCTCATAAAATAGACAGGTTTAGTTTTCTGGAATATCACTTAGCTTGTCAGGTGGCGCGAGAAAAAGTATAATGCAAATTTTAGAATATATATATAGCAATATATGTCCTTTAGAATTTTAACATTTTATGAGCAGTAGCATAAAAAAATCAAGCCCCATAAAAGGCTTGATTTTTTTAATTCTCTTATATTCTCTCACTTATTTGTGATGTTACTTCGTATGCTACCGTTTCCCCGTTGTCTCGGCGGCGGTTTTGCTGTGTCAGAACACTGCCTGCTATTTTGCATTTACAGTAGCATCTTTGTGCTACTATAAATTTACCATCTGCTTGGCACATCAGGACACGTCTGGGTGCGTTTAGCAGCCCTCACCTCGGCGAAACAACCGCAGGCGGTGCAGACGCCTTCGTTTAAGTGATCGCAGGATCGGCAGACAGCAAGCCTTCGCCTATACTCTGCCTCATCAGTTCTCACCGATTTGTCAAGTGAGGCAATATATTCGACGACTGTCCTGTAGGCGCCATTCCTGTCGATTTCCTCAAGAAGGCATCGCCTGCAGGGCGGTCTGCCATATTGCTGTGAGTCCATTACTTCTTGACTGTGATGCGGGCTACGCTGCACGCAGGAAGCGTGAACGAAAGTCCTTCCTCAGTAATTTTAACTCCGTCAAATTGAGCCGGCTTGACATTTTCGGGAGACTCAAAGGTGTTGAAAGCGTCCATCTTGTTTGTGAGTATTTCAGCGTCGACCGAGGAAGCTTTCGCGCCGACAAGTATTGTGTCGACATCCTTCGAGTCGGTGCAGGAAAGGTTGCACACGGTTATTGTAATGTTGCCTTCCTCATCTTCAGAAACAGATTCATGGAGATCAGGAACCTTTACATTCTCCTCGACGCCGATATATTCCTGCTGGATGAAGCTGTCAAGGAGTGTAGCGTTCTGGTGAGGTGCATACATCTTAAATACGTGATAAGTGGGCGTCAGAAGCATCTTCTCGCCATCTGTTAGTATAACGGCCTGAAGAACGTTGATGAGCTGAGCGATGTTAGCCATCTTGACGCGATCGCTGTGCTTATTGAATATATTGAGGTTGATGCCTGCTACGAGAGCATCGCGCATCGTGTTCTGCTGATAAAGGAAGCCAGGATTCGTACCGGGCTCAACGTCGTACCATGTACCCCATTCGTCAACGACGAGAGCAACGCGCTTTCTCGGGTCATAACGATCCATGATAGCGCTGTGGCCTTTGATGAGCTTGTCCATCTCAAGGGTCTTCATGAGCGTCACGTACCATTCTTTTTCATCGAATACGGTGGCGCTGCCCTTGTGACCCCAGTCACCGGGAACAGTGTAGTAGTGGAGTGCAAGGCCGTTCATCATTCTGCCTGCTTCACGCATGAGAACTTCTGTCCAGCGGTAGTCGCCGCCGCTCGGACCGCAGGCGATCTTGAAGAGAGGAGCGCCCGGGTAGTTACGGCAGTAAGTCTGGTAACGGCGATACTCGTTTGCGTAATACTCAGCCGTCATGCTTCCGCCGCAGCCCCAGTTTTCGTTGCCGATGCCAATATACTTGACACACCAGGGTTCTTTTTGACCGTTCTGCTCGCGAAGAGCAGCCATCGGAGAAACGCCACCGAAGTTCATGTACTCTATCCACTCGGACATTTCCTGAACTGTTCCGCTTCCAAGGTTTGCAGTTATATAAGGCTCACAGCCGATCTGGCGGCAAAGTTCAAGAAATTCATGCGTACCGAAGCTGTTGTCTTCAGTAACCCCGCCCCAGTGTGTGTTGATCATCTTCTTACGGCTTTCCTTCGGGCCGATACCATCACGCCAGTGATATTCATCTGCAAAGCATCCGCCTGGCCAACGAAGGACAGGAAGTTTCATGTCACGAAGTGCAGCAACGACATCACGGCGCATGCCTTTGTCGTTGGGAATCGGTGAATCTTCGCCAACATAAACTCCATTATATATGCATCTTCCAAGATGCTCGGAGAAGTTACCGTATATATTCTTATCTATACGGCTTTTTTTGTTGTAGGTATTGACAACTAATTTGCTCATCCGATAGTATCCTTTCCGTTCCAAATCGTTTTTTGAGCGCTGATGTAATTTTAGCCTATATTATTTAACCTGTCAACATTATTACTGGATTATTTAATTATTAAATACATACAAACGTATAATATTACTAAAAATTTAACAGAAAAAGCTTATGAGTGTAGTTTTTCGCATGGTGATGTGATAATATAGTTTTGTTCATTTGTCATACAGTATGCCAACAAACGGGCGCATATACCCGACATATACGGAGGTTTTCATGATTGATTTAGTTAATACATTGTCGGCGCTCTCGCGGGCGCCGTCTCCCGTCGGGTTTGAAACGATAGGTTCGGACGCCCTCGTCGAGTTGTTTTCTCCTCATTTTGACGAGTGGCAAAAAGATGCCGTCGGGAACCACATTTTTATACGTCGGTGCGGACGCGAGGGCGCGCCCAAGCTGATGATTGACGCTCACTTTGACGAAGTCGGGCTTATCGTCACAAAGATTGAGGAAAACGGCACGCTAAGATTCACAAATCTTGGCGGTGTTGACCGCCNNGGTGTTGACCGCCGTATCCTTCCCGCAGCAGATGTTGATATATACGGGGCAGAGGGGACTATTTACGGTGTTATCGCATCGACGCCGACTCATCTATTGACGGCAGAAGAGCGAAAAAAGCTCGAAAAAATAGATAATATGTACATTGATACGGGTTATACGAAAAAAGAACTTGAAGAAACACTCGGCGTCCGTGTCGGAACGCCGATCGGATTCCGCCCGTATGTGACAGAACTTTTATCCGGACGTATTGCCGGGCGCGGATTTGACGATAAGGCGTGCGCAGCCGTGGCGCTTGCAGCCGTATGCGACGCATTTGAACGCGGGGGCGTTCGCTTTGACGTGTACGTATGCATATCGGCAGCCGAGGAAAACGGTATGTCCGGCGCCGAAAAAGCAGCTTTTAGAATTAAACCGGATCTTGCCCTTGTGCTTGACGTAGGCTTTGCCGAAGCGCCCGATACTTCAGCTTCACAGGGCGCCTTCAAGCTTGGCAGCGGGTTTATTGCATCGTATTCCGCTGTCACCGACATCAAGCTCACGCGCCGTATTACAAGACTTGCCGATGATTTACAAATTAAAAACACAATTAGCGTTGAACCAAACAGCACGGGTACAAACGGCGACGATGTTGTCCTTGTTGAAGCGGGAATACCGACGGCAGTGCTCGGCATCCCGCTGCGTTCAATGCACACATATTCGGAGGTTATCGACACAGCCGACATGAAAGCTCTTGTCGATATCGTATCGGCAATCATACGAGATCCGGGGATGGAGGAATACAGTCGTGTCTGAAATAAATGCTTACAAAAGCGAGCTTTACGGAATAGATCTTCTTCGCGCACTATGCCTTGAATTCGGGCCGAGCGGCTGCGAAGACAATGTCGCCGCTGTCATAAAGGCGCAAATAGCACCTTATGCCGATGAAATTAAGTGCGACAGGTTGGGGAATGTCATAGCTTTGTTGCGGGGTGAGAGAAAAGCGGATGGTAGCGCACCAAAACGCCTTCTTTTCTCTGCTCATATGGACGAGGTCGGCTTCATGATACGCGATATCGAGTCCGACGGTACGCTTCGCTTTTCAACCGTCGGCGGAATTTTGCCGTCCGTGTTGCCGGGTCGCCGTGTAACTGTAGGGGATGCTGACAACAGAGTGCCCGGTGTCATCGGATCAAAAGCTATCCACCTTCAGAAGCCGGAAGAGCGTGATAAGCCCGGTGAGATTCGCGATATGTACATTGATATAGGTGCAAAGGATAAGGAAGAAGCGGAAAAATACGTCCGTCGTGGCTCTTTTGGCACGTTTGAGAGTGAATTTGTCCGCTTCGGTAAAGACGGCAGGTTCATTAAGAGTAAAGCTATCGACGACCGGTTCGGTTGCGCGATACAGTGTGATCTTCTGCGTATGCTGAAGAAAAGCGGTGAGCGGTTTGCGCATGATATATATTTTGCATTTACGGTCCGCGAAGAAACGGGGCTTTCCGGTGCCAAAACGGCGGCTTACGCTGTAAATCCCGACCGCGCCGTCGTCCTTGAAGCTACCGCTGTTGCTGACAATACCGGCGCGCCCGTCGAAAAACTTGTCGCAAAGCAGGGTGAGGGGCCGACAATTACGATTCTTGACAACTCGACAATATATCCGCGTGAAATGATAGACTTCGCGATGAATCTTGCCAAAAAACACGGCATAAAAGCGCAGTATAAGAAGTATGTATCAGGTGGAAACGATGCCGGCCCTATTCACAAGGTGCGCGCAGGCGTTAAGTCGGTGACAATTTCTGCGCCGACAAGGTATATACACACAGCATCAAACGTACTTTGCGCCGATGATTACGACAGCACGCTTGCTCTCACAGCCGCGGTTGCAAGAGAAATAACTTTTGATGATTAATAACCAGTGGCTGAGTAAAAAAGACGCAAAATACCGATTAAAATATTAACTGGAGGCTTATTAATATGTTTGATCTTATAAAAGATATAATGAAGCCGCTCGGCGTTTCCGGTCGAGAGGGACCCGTACGCGACGTTATCAAAGAAAAAATAGCACCATATGTTGATGAAATAACGATCGACGCACTTGGCAACCTGATTGCACATAAAAAAGGCGCACCCGGTGCGAAAAAGCTGATGTTTGCCGCTCACATGGATGAGATTGGCTTTTTCACTACTTGCATTGACGATGGCGGGCGCATCCGTTATTCAAATGCCGGCGGCATACGTTTTGCTGAAACTGTTTATTCGCACGTTGTCTTTGAAAACGGCGTCCGCGGTGTGCTTGTTGCCGACGACGATGCAAAAGAGTTTAATATAAAAAACGGCTTTGTCGACATTGGTGCGAAAAATAAAAAGGAAGCGGAGCGCCGCGTTTCTGTCGGCGATACATTTGCCGTACGCGGGGATATTCGCCGTATCGGTGGCGGACGCATAGCAGGCCGCCCGTTTGATGATAGAATTGGTTGCGCAATTCTTGTTGAAATGGCGCGTAGAATGAAAACGCCTTGCCCGTATGACGTTTATTTTGTCTTTACCGTACAGGAAGAGGTCGGATGTCGCGGCTCAAAGACGGCAGCTTATGCTATTATGCCTGATATAGCAGTCGCCGTTGACATTACAAAGACAGGCGACACGCCCGGTTCGCTTAAAATGGCAGTCGAGCTCGGCGGAGGTGCGGCGATTAAAGTAAAAGACAACTCCGCTATATCATCCCCTGAGCTTGTCGATAAGATGATAAAACTTTGCCGCGAGCGCAAGATAAAATATCAGCTTGAAGTGTTGACAATGGGCGGCACAGACGCATCATCAATGCAGTCTGCGGGAGCCGGATGTATGGTGGGATGCATATCAATACCGACACGCTATGCTCACACACCGGTCGAAGTCATTGATATGAACGACGTCTCCGCCTGCGTTGAACTCGGGCTCGCACTGATAGAAGAGTAAAAATCAGCGCTAAGTTAAAGTGAATATAAAAAAGTCAAGCCCATATGAGCTTGACTTTTTTGTGTTGTAGCGTTATTTAATGCTTTTTTAGTACTTTTCCTGCGGGTCGATAGTCTCGCCTTTTATTACCTTCTGTGCCGAGCCGGCTATCTTCCTTGGTACGTCGATGACAACATAGAACTGACCAACCCCGTTTACGGTAAGAAGGCAGCGGCGTGTGCTGTACCGGTAAAAACCATATTCCGTTACATTGCCGCCAAGCGTCGTGACCGTAAACTTGAGTATACATCTTTTATCGTTTGCAATTAGCTCGGCTTTTTCTTCGTCCGTGAGGGGAGCTTCACCCTCGATCTGCACAGTAAGGAGCGATTTATAGAACTGTCTGAAGTTGTAAACTTCATCAGAACCGTCAATTACACCGCACAAATCGCCCTTAACAATAAGGTTAGGATTGCTTGACTTATCAAGGTGTGTTAAGCGGAAAGTTTCAGTAAACTGCGGCGTCTCGACTTTAATTGAAGCGACAAATGTTATTGATCTTTGGAATGCACTGTTGTCAATCCACTTGAGAAGGCTCCAGCTAAGAAACTTAAAGTCCTCTTCGGGTACCTTGACAATAGTGTTAAAAAGATACGTACCGACATAGTAATAGCCGTCGACAGGTTCAGATGCAATCAGCTTGTACGAATCATCCTTATAATTATACGTGATTGTGTAGGGCGGGTCTGAAAGACCGTATTCCTTGAGGTTTTCCTCCGTTAAGCCGAGGGCAACGACAGCATCGCCTACGTAGTTTACAAGACCAAGTCTCACTTCATCATATATGTTGGAAGGAGTATAATCGCCCGGATGCGTAACTTTGGAGGCTACAAGGGCTGTCGTTTCACGCTCTTTAAGCTCTTCGCTTGTCAGGTTCTGTGCAGCGAAAAACAGCTTGTCGTGGTGGTAAATCTTGAAGTTGTCAATGTTAAAATATTCGTTTGACTTGATTCCCGCTGTTACAAGCGGAGCAACCATATCGACAACCGGGGCAAGGACAACCTTTTCAAGACTTTTTTCAAGAACATATATAGTCTTTCGCCCCTCATACATTGCATAATATCCACCACCGGCGATGATTTTATAGCCGATAATCACCTTATGCACAGTGCCTGACTTTGTCGTCAGGATATAATATGCAGGGTCATCGTAAAAGCCGTATTCCTTCAGCTGTTCCTCTGTCGGGTTTTCCGTGACCTTTACCTGAGAGATTGTAAAACCTGTGCTGACGACAAGCTGGGAAAACTGCTCCTGGTCGTAAGCAAGATTCTCAAAGCCTTCAATGACAAACTTATCTTCTTTGTTGCGGTAGAACTTATATGTCCCGTATTTGTTGTGGACTTCTATAGACTTTATATCTTCGCGTTCTACCTGAGGGAAAATCAGCCAGTAGTTTTGAGGTGTACGGCTTTCACCGACATCTGTTTCAACAGGCTCCGTTGTCTCCTCGCCATCATCCTTTGTAAGCGGAGCGATTACAGCGAAGTAAAGAATGGTTAAAACAACAAACAGAGCTACAAAAACAATTATTATAATTTTCTGCTTCTTTAACATCGTTTTATTTGTACTTTCTCCGAACCGTGACATATATGGACGTAATAACAATGATGGTAGCCGGAACTATCATAAAGAAACGTGTCCAGCTATTTGCCTGTGCTGTTGTAATGTCAAGGTCGTAATCGTTATACGTTTTGAAATCGATGTCTGCGGGGATGCGCTCTTTGCCAAAGGCTCTCATGCAGGCGTAGAGCACATCCGAGTTTGCGTAAATATTGCTTAGTAGATATTGTGATGCGGTATAGTTTTTCGTACCCGTTGCGAGGACGTATGAGAAATAATCATTGTTATTGATAATGCGTTGCTCCTGCGTTATCGTCATCAGACTGTAACGTCCGGTGCCGACAAGCTCACTGTCGCGGTATACCTCGGCAGAATCAGATGTGTAAAATACATCGGATATAACGCGCGAGTCGAAGTCAACGACTCTTGTGTTATCCTCGTAGGTATGCTTTATCGGACATGCATTGCGGAATATAGTTTTCGGCTGGCTTGCAAGGCTCGTTATCTGCTCATAGACCGAATGTGCAAGCTCAGTAGTGTTTGTATTGTACTGGCCGACAACTGAAAAACCATCGATGGAGATTGAGTTTTCGGCGTCCTTGATTCGGAGATCATATTCAAACTCTATACCCCATTCGTATAAGAACTCGTTGAGGTTTGTCAGTTTAGAACCATGATCGGGATCAATGAATACCATCAGCGAACCAAGCCCATCAAGAAATGCGTCTAACTTTTCAATCTCGGAAAGTCCGACGGATTCGTCAACGTACCCGCCAAAGTCAAATCTGGGTTCGTTTATGATAATCAGGCGGGCGTTAGGGTCAATATCCTCTTTCGACAAGTCGATTGGTCTTACATCATATCCTGCCTCATAGACCATTGTATAAAGAGCTGCCACATCGCCCGTTATATCGGTATCCTCACCGTGGCCGACCGTAAAGTAAGCAATCGGCATCTCGGCTGCCGTTACCTGAAGAATGGCGGCGACGAGAACCTGCTCACCTTTGTAAGCCCAGTAGTAATTGGGGTTGCTCGTGTCTCTTATAAAGAAACTTGTATTTTCGTACTTGCGGTATTCTGTTCCGCTTTCGACAATGACGCTTGTCGTGTGGACCTCAGGTGATGAAGCTGTCGAGTATTTTTTCAAGAAGTTATAATCGCGGACAGCGTCTTTGTAAATTATATTGATATTTTTAAATTCCTTCGCTAACAGTTTTGCTGTGTTCTGAACGTAATAAAGCATCCCGTCAGCTGCGACTTCATCAGGATCCATGCAAAATATAATGTTGACGTCTGCTTTAACATCACGTAGCAGGTCAAATGTTGCATCACTCAGCGTGAAAAGCTCCGTTGCTGTCATGTCTATATACCACATGTACTTTGAAGCAAGCGCTGAGAAAATTACATTGAAAATGATGACAAATGCTATAAAAGTTACAGTCATCGCAACGGCAAAGCTGCCGTACTTAATCTTCTTTTTTAAAAGGAAGCTGGATACACTTACAGGTTTCATTATTATCCTTGCCTCCTATCAACCCCAGCGCCGCTTCTCATAAACGCGGACAGTGAGAAATATAGCGATTATTGTTATTGACGCATAGTAAACAAAAGCGCCAAAGTCAAAAATACCGTGCATGAAATTTCCGAAGCGGTTAAATATTGATATCCAGCTAAAGATGGAGCGTATGAAATAGGAGTCAATATACTGGTTTACAAAGCCTGCCCCCATAAGGAGGAAAAGCGTAACCATTGTCACGACGGCGGCAACCATTTGGTTTTCAGTAAGGGATGAAATAAATATGCCAATAGATACTGTTGCGCTGCCGACCATGATAAGAGCAATAAGGTTTCCTATCAAAATGGCTGTTGTCGGTTCCGCGTAACTGTAAAGCGGAATAAAGTAAACAGATGTTAAGGCAAGGATACCTCCCATCATCGTCATAGCCGACAGATATTTTGCCAAAACCATGCCGGTCAGGCTGACGGGAGACGTCAGAAGCATCTGTTCTGTGCGTGTGCGACGCTCCTCGGAAAACAGCTTCATTGTCAGCATCGGGGACAATATGATAAAGACAAAAATCATTATTGTAAAGTAGTATTTTGTATTCCACGACGCCATTTTAAGTGTCGTAAAACAAAAAGCTGCAGACGAAATTAAGAATGCCGAAGCAAGGAATATATAACCTATGGGTGTTACAAAAAATGTCCGCATCTCTTTTTTATAGATGGCACCCATTTTTTATTTCACCCCCTCATATATATCATCGGATAAAATAGGACGTCTCTGACGAGCACTTGCGTTTTTTCTTCGTATATCGCTTTGGTCGACAAGGCGTATGAATATATCCTCAAGGTCCTCGCCAACCGGTTCAATTCCCACAAGCGGCCAGTTGTTCTGTGCTAAGGCAAAGAAAAGCCCCTTGCGTATGTCGGCACCCGGTTCGCTCTCGACAAGATAAACGTATGCATCTCCGTCGCGCTCAGGGCGGCGTTCAACGCGTGACACACCCGCGCGGGTACGGAGAAGCTGCGTTACTTCACGCTGCGGCCCGCAAATTTTAACAAGATATGTGCGGCTTTCGCTGATAGCAGTTGCAAGGTCCTCGCGCGGCTTGTCGGCTATTATTTTTCCGTGGTTTATTATGATAATCCTGTCGCAGACGGCTTGTACCTCAGAGAGAATGTGCGTGCTGAGAAATACAGTATGATCGCGTCCGAGTGTACGGATCAGACTGCGGACCTCGATCACCTGTTTCGGATCAAGTCCGACCGTCGGCTCATCAAGTATAATAATAGGCGGGTTGCCAATGAGAGCCTGAGCGATACCGACACGCTGGCGATAGCCCTTTGACAGATTCTTAATCAGGCGTGGACGGACATCGTTGATTTTTGTTACGTTGCACACGTCTGTGATGTGCGCATCGCGGTTAAAAGTGCAGCCCTTTAAGTCGTATACGAAGTTGAGGTATTCGTTTACCGTCAGGTCAACATAAAGCGGCGGCTGCTCCGGCAGGTAACCTATGTTTCGCTTTGTTTCGGTAGGATGGTCAAGCACATCCAAACCGGCGATACGTGCCGACCCTGATGTGCTGGATAAAAATCCGGTTATAATATTTATCGTCGTTGTTTTTCCGGCGCCGTTTGGCCCGAGAAAACCGACAATCTCGCCCTTTTTTATGGTGAAGCTAATGTCGTCAACAGCGTATTTCACACCATACCGCTTGACGAGGTTTTCAACTTCAATCATATTGGGAGCTTCTGCAGTTTCATCAACTACAGTGGTTGAAGTTTCGGCCTTTCTCATTAAGAAGTCTCCAAAATGTATAATTTAGAGTTTTGACTTTTTGAATTATACCACAAATTTTCACAAAAAAACAGCCGCCACAGTGAATTTTCAGCGAATCCGCTTGTCGGTTGTGCGAAAATTCTGTGACAACTGCGTGAAAAAAGGGCACCGGGAGCTCATTTTCATGATTTATCAGTGCGACAATTGCAGTTTTATCTAAGGAAAAACAGCTTCACGAGCTAAAAAAGCTCCCCGCTCGGCAATGTGTCCTCGTAAATGTAACTTCCTTTGTCTCCGGTGGCATCATCATCGTTGTCTATATAAAACAAGTCGTCAAATCCGAAGTCGCAAATGCGCCCGTCTATTGAAAAGTTAATATAACGGGATAAAAGTCGTCTTGTGAGTTTTAAAAACGCAATGAAAGTGAGCATAAAAGCAGATAAAAACACAATCAATTGAAATCTGCCATGCAAATGCTTCTTTTTCATGAAAACGAACCTCCCGCAAAATAATTATCTCCAATATTATTATATACCTACATCATGTCCCGATTCAACACAATTATGATAATTATATTAATTTTATGAAATATTATCGTTACGTGACGGTTTATGATTGTAAAAAACGCCAATATTTTGACGATTCATTATTGATTTTGGGTGCGTGGCAAGATAAAATAATAATAGTTTAATATTAAAATATTTTAAGGGAGGTCTTGCCATGATACCCAAAAAACCACGGATTCTCGTCGTAAGCAGTGCTAATATGGATTTCATACAGCATACCGATAGAGCACCATATCCGGGTGAAACGGTAATGGGTACCTCCTATGATTATTTACCCGGCGGCAAGGGAGCAAACTCGGCGATAGCATTAACTTTTCTTGGTGCAGAATGCATATTTTGCGCCCGTGTCGGGGCGGATAGCAACGGTCAGCGTCTGCGCACAATATATCGTGAAGCCGGGATAGATTCACGCTTTATTTTCATGGAAAGAAAAGCACCGACAGGGCTTGCTTCGGTAATAGTCGACAACAAAACTGGTCAAAATCAAATTATAGTGTTCCCCGGGGCAAACTCATACCTTTCTCCGGTTGACGTTGAGGAGGCATTTACGTCACTCCCTGACTGCGTGCTATTGCAG
>LFTK01000131.1 GCA_001513385.1 Clostridiales bacterium DTU064 | reverse complement strand
CAGTGGGAAACACTCAATGACAGAGTGGAAGGCGCCGCTCCGAGCCATTGTATTGAAAACTTCAGGATTGCTGCCGGTGAGTCTCAGGGTGAATTTTACGGCTGCGTTTTCCAGGACAGCGATCTCGCTAAATGGATTGAGGCTGTCGCATATTCACTTATGACAAAACCAAATCCTGAGCTTGAAAAAACAACCGACGAAGTTATCGATCTTATCGCTCGCGCACAGCAGCCGGACGGTTATCTCAATACATATTACACCGTAAAGGAGCCGGGCAAACGCTGGACAAACCTTCGCGACAATCACGAACTTTACTGCGCTGGTCACATGATGGAAGCTGCCGTTGCTTATTATTATGCAACAGGCAAGCGCAAGCTTTTAGATGTCATGACACGAATGGCGTACCATATAGACTCTGTTATCGGTCCGGAGGAAGGTAAACTACACGGTTACCCCGGGCATGAAGAAATTGAGCTTGCGCTCATTTCAATGTATGGTGCGACAAAAGACCCGCTTATGCTAAAGCTCGCGAAATACTTCATTGATGAACGTGGACGCGAGCCGAAATTCTTCAACCTTGAAGCTGAGAAGCGTGAAGGCAGAAAACCGCGCTGGGAAGACAGGGGCTATTATGCACAGTGGCACCTGCCCGTTCGCGAACAGACAGCGCTTGAAGGACACGCAGTACGCGCCCTTTACCTTGCAACGGGAATGGCGGATGTCGCGCGCGAAACGGGCGACGAAACGCTCCTCCGTGCTTGTGAAACGCTCTTTGATAACTTGATTAAGCGCAGAATGTACATCACAGGCGGTGTTGGTTCAACTGTTCACGGCGAAGCCTTCACTTTTGACTATGACCTCCCCAATGACACAGTTTACGCTGAAACATGCGCATCAATTGCTCTTTGCTTCTTTGCGCGTGCTATGCTTCAGATGAAGCCTGATTCAAAGTACGCCGACGCACTTGAAACAGCTCTTTATAACACCTGCCTTGCAGGCATGTCGCTTGACGGCCGTAATTTCTTCTATGTCAACCCGCTTGAAGTATGGCCTGAGGCAAGCCATAAAGCACAAATACGCCGTCATGTTCTTCCCGTACGTCCGAAATGGTTCGGCTGCGCTTGCTGCCCGCCTAACCTTGCAAGACTTATAGCAAGCATCGGAAAATACATTTATACAATAGATAGCGACAGAGTTTACATGAACCTCTATATCGACGGCGAGTCCGAGCTTGACACAGCTTCCGGTTCCGTTAAAATATCCGTCGAGACGAAGTATCCGCTTGACGGTGAAGTTAAAATCAAACCGTCGGCCGGAAAATATGCACTCTGCCTACGCATTCCTGCTTACGCTGATGGCAAGTATTCTATCTCCGTAAACGGCAAAGCATACGATGCACCAGTTGAGAACGGTTATGCCGTGCTTGACCGCGAGTGGAGCGAGGGCGATGTTATTGATCTTTCAATCAGCGTTGTTCCGCACCGCGTTTATGCAAATGTAAACGTCCGTGCAGATGCAGGACGCGTCGCCGTACGCCGCGGCCCCATCGTATACTGCCTTGAGGAAGCTGATAACGGCAAGCCGATAGCAGGACTTCGTCTGCCGCGCGACGCGGAGCTTAAAGAAGAGTATAAGCCGGATAAGCTTTGCGGTATCGTTGAAATCACAGCAGACGGATATGCCTACGTACCTGATGAGGATGATACACTCTACCGCACAAAACCGCCGAAGTGCGTTCCTGCAAAGCTGACGTTCATCCCCTATTACACCTGGGCAAACCGCGGTGAGGGCGAGATGAGCGTGTACGTTCTCGAACAGTAACAGAAGGTTATTAAACATATTACAAATAAAAAAGTCGAGCTATTATTACCGGCTCGACTTTTTATTATTTTTTTAATACAACACACTTTTCATGCCCTTAAAACTTAAAACATAAGCAGAGGAATCCGGGGAGCGAGTAAAACCTTTTCGTCGCTTTCTCCGTTTTTTAATATTTATATTACTTGCCCTAATTCTCCGCTCTCGCTATTTAAGATACTATGCACTCCCGCCCCCCGGAATTAGACTCCCCTACTTACGATGGAGGATTCTTTTGAGAATATCTTTATTTATATTTATTCGGGGCAGCTTAGTCTTTATGACTATGCGCGGGTTTTCGGTCTTTTCTTCTATAATGCCCAAGCGCCGGAATCTTTCGTACCTATCTTCCTCAATGCGCTTTGGCGATAGTTTGCAAAGCTCGGTCAGGTCAGCGTCAAGCTGATGTGCAAGAAGTCTGCACATTTCATCGAAATTATCGAAATCCTCAGGTATTACACGCTCTGCTACTTTAAACAAAATCATATCGTCGGCCGTTATGTGAAGGCACTTCGCAGCATCAGCCACCCTTGCCGCATCGCGCCATAATATCGTCGCGCACCCCTCCGGCGTTATCACGGAATATACTGCGTTTTCAAGCATGTAAACCTTGTTTGCACACGCGAGCGCCAAAGCGCCGCCACTTCCGCCCTCGCCAATAATAACAGAAATAATAGGAACGGTAAGCCCCATCATTTCAAGCAGGTTCCGCGCGATAGCTTCACCCTGTCCGCGCTCCTCTGCATCAACTCCGCAATACGCGCCAAGCGTATCGACAAAACATACAATAGGCCTGCCAAACTTTTCAGCCTGACGCATAAGGCGAAGAGCTTTTCTATACCCTTCCGGCCGCGGACAACCGAAGTTGCGCGTCATCCTGTCGTCAATGTCACAGCCTTTTTCAATTCCGATAAATGTAACAGGTCTTTCACCAAGAAAACCTATGCCACCAATTACGGCAGGGTCATCGCCAAAATGCCTGTCACCGTGAAGCTCAATTCGTTCGGTAAAAATGCGCTCTATATAAGCTTGTGATGTCGGGCGTGTCGTAGCCCGTGCTGCTTTCAGCCTGTCATATGCGGTCATTGGTTTATCTTCCGATAAATCAATGGTCATCTCGACAGCAGCTTTTTTCTCATCTGTCATGTGTTATGCAGGCCTCCTTTTTCTGTTCTGGCGCAACAGCAATGCGATTGTTGACGCAAGCTCCGTACGCGCTACAATTGCATCAACAAAACCGTGTGATAATAGAAACTCAGCGCTTTGAAAATCATCGGGGAGCACGGTACCCGTTGTCTGCTCAATTACGCGACGTCCGGCAAATCCGATAAGCGCTCCGGGTTCCGCAAGGATGATATCTCCCTGCATTGCAAAGCTTGCTGTTACCCCGCCCGTCGTCGGATCTGTTAAGACAGTTATATAAAGTCCGCCGTCATTTCCATGACGTCCGACGGCGCCACTGACTTTCGCCATTTGCATAAGGGATAAAACACCCTCCTGCATTCTTGCGCCACCTGACGCTGTAAACCCCACGACGGGAAGCGAGTGTTTCATCGCATACTCAAATGTACGCGTTATTTTCTCACCGACAGCGCTGCCCATGCTTGCCATGATAAACCCCGGCTCCATTGCAAAAACAGCGCATGGCTCACCGCCAAAACGTGCAACGCCGCACACGACAGCCTCATTTTCTCCCGTCAATTCCTTTGCTTGACGAAGTTTTTCAGCATATTTTGGGAAATTTAAGAAGTCGCGGCTGCCGACGCCTCTATATAGTTCGCGAAAACTGCCCTTGTCGCACAGCGCTTCCAAGCGCTCACGCGCTCCCATCCTTCCGTGCTTACCGCAGCGCGGGCAAACTTTAAGATTTCGCTTTAGTCTTGACGATGAAACCTCGTGTCCGCATGCAGGACACGTTTCTGTATAATCTGATTTACGCACAGGAGTCATACTACGGCTCCTTTCTTATTTATTTAAGCTATTCAAATGCATTATTTTGCAGTTGTTATTTTAGTTTATTGTCGCACTCGGCTGTTTTAGGCGTCTGCACAAGTGCAAATGAGAACTCCGCCGTCACGCAGACATCATCTCCAACGCGCCCCACACCTTTTGCAAAGTAAAAAGGCGGGCATTTTCGCGTTATCTCACATTCAGTATGCAGTACATCTCCCGGACGGACAGGCCTGCGGAATTTCACCTTGTCAAGTCCTGTAAACATAGGGGTTTCATTGGGTGAATCACCATTTGCCTGTGTCCCATCCGCTGATGGTTCAGCTTCATATGCTCCACTAAGCAATACACAAGCGGATTGCGCAAGAATTTCGCATAGTATAACGCCGGGGACAACAGGATTTCCCGGAAAATGACCGCGAAGGAACCATTCATCGCCCCGTATCGTTACTTTACCGCGTGCAACATCGCCATCTCTCTCAGCTTCATCAAGCAGGAGCATATTATCCCTGTGCGGGAGTATTTTTTTTAGTTCTTCCCTGTTCATACTTACTCCCCCGATCAGCGTACCGGCCTGAATGCAAGGCAGACATTGTGCCCGCCAAAGCCGAGCGATGTTGAAAGCGCAACTTCAAGGTCAGCTTTTACTGCCACATTCGGAGTATAGTCAAGGTCACATTCGGGGTCAGGCTCGTTTAAGTTTATCGTTGGCGGGATGATGCCATATTTTAACGCAAGCACAGCAGCTGCAGCTTCTGCAGCTCCTGCCGCACCAAGCATATGTCCTGTCATAGACTTAGTTGAGCTGATATGAAGCTTATACGCATCATCGCCAAAGGCATTTTTGATAGCGAGCGTTTCTGTTTTATCGTTTAGCGGTGTTCCCGTTCCGTGAGCGTTGATGTAAATAGACGAAGGGGAGACATCACTGCACTCTTCCATTGCAAGTGTTATTGCGCGGCCGATAGCTTTTGCATCGGGGCTTGGCGCCGTCACGTGATATGCATCGCATGTCGCGCCATACCCTACAACCTCCGCATATACCGAAACTCCGCGTGCGACGGCGCGCTCATATTCTTCAAGAACAAATATTGCGGCACCTTCGCCAATGACAAATCCGGCGCGGCGACGGTCAAACGGAAGCGACGCCGCATTTGGGTCTGTCGATTGCGTTAGTGCAAGACAGTTGCCGAAGCCTGCAATTGTCAAAGGTATAATCGGTGCTTCTGTACCGCCGCAAATCATGACATCTGCATAGCCGTGTT
>LFTK01000058.1 GCA_001513385.1 Clostridiales bacterium DTU064 | reverse complement strand
ATTGTCTATTATTTTGCTTAGTTCTGGTTTTTCGGAGGTCTATTATGTTGAAAAGAGCGTCGGGGGTTTTAATGCATGTGTCGTCGCTGCCGGGAAAGTATGGTTGCGGTGACTTTGGGGATGGCGCGCGCGCATGGGTGGATTTTCTTTCGTCTGCCGGATTTTCTTATTGGCAAACGCTCTCGTTTTGCGTGCCGGACGAGTATAACTCGCCTTACTGCTCTTATTCAACTTTTTCCGGAAACCCTAATTTCATAGACCTTGAGCGTCTTTATGCTCGAGGGCTTCTGACGCAAGATGAGCTTGATGCATCAAAGCAAAAGACACCCTATCTATGCGAGTTTGACAGGCTCAGAACACAACGGATGGACATACTGCGCCTTGCAGCGTCCCGTGTTGATGCGGAAGAACGCCGCAAAATCAATGACTTTGTCGAGGTAAGACCCTACATCGAACGTTTCTGCAGATTCATGGCACTGAAAAAATCAAACGATGGCGTGCCGTGGCAGCTTTGGAGCAACACTTGTCCGGATTCAGAGGAAGAATTTGCTTGGAGATTTGCTCAGTATGAATTTTTCGAAGAGTGGCGTGAGCTTAAAGCATACGCAAATGAGCGCGGTGTACGTGTGATAGGCGATGTGCCGATTTATGTTTCGCTTGATAGCGCTGATGTCTGGGGCGACAGGGGGCAGTTTCTTCTTGATTCTGACGGATATCCGCGGCTTTTGGCCGGTGTTCCGCCTGATTACTTCTCAGCAGACGGGCAGCTATGGGGCAATCCTATCTATGACTGGAATGTGGCGGCCGCCGATGGATATAGATTCTGGCGTGACAGGCTCACTTTCATGCTTGAAATATTTGATGGGGTGCGTCTTGACCATTTCCGCGCGTTTGAGTCGTATTATGTAGTCCCGAGGGAAGCAAAGAGCGCACGGGAGGGGAAGTGGCTGCCCGGGCCGGGTAAGCCTTTTATCGATATGGTACGTGACATAGCCGGAGAAAAACTCATTATTGCAGAGGATCTTGGCGATATAACGCCAAAGGTTGAAAAGCTGCTTGAGTATTCGGGTTTTCCCGGCATGCGTGTATTGCAGTTTGGATTTTTGACGGGTGATGATTCGCCGCACCGCCCGCATAACTACCCTGTAAACTGCGTTGCTTACACAGGTACGCATGACAACAACACACTTCTCGGCTACATCTGGGAGATGCCGCCCGAGCGTCGGCGCGACCTATTCGATTACTGCGGCTGCCCGGATTATGACTGGAACCTTGCGTGCAGGCGCGCATTGCTTTCTGTAATGGCATCATCGGCGGCGCTTGCTATTTTCCCTGTGCAGGATCTTTTGTGTTATGGCGCCGACACACGCATGAACACGCCGGGGGTTGCAGAGAAAAACTGGGCATTCAGACTGACAGATGAGCAGCTTTCGCTGCTTGACCCCGCATATTGGCGTCGTATGAACATTTTATACGGAAGACAGCAGTCTTAAAACTGCTGTCTTTATTACAGGATGATGTTTTTATAATAACAACAGAACTATATTAAACAAAAAATGTGCATTTTAAGTCACAATACGACAAATTAACGAAATTATCATAATAATTTTATATTATATGTTATAATTATTCTTATAGTTTGACGTGTATTAAAAAATATAAGTGAAAGATAAAAAATTATGCGTTCTCTAAGCATGACAAAACCCCGCACTGCAGCAATAAAACCTGATGCTAAAAGCAGTGCGAAGAGTATAAAACCTGCAATTTACGAAGCGATTAATATTATCGCTGTTTTATTATTTTCATGTGCTCTCTCGGTATTATCTCTATATTTCAGTGCCCTTACATATGGTGCTAACAAAAGCAATCTGTTTTCATCGTACTTCAAAAACCCCAATATAGTATTTTTGAACTGGCTGCCCGTATTTGCTATATCACTTATAGTGTATTTTACTGTAAGGCGCGCGTGGATAACATTTCTCGTAAGCGGTGTGCTTACACTTTTACCGACATGGGTCAATTATTATAAGATGCTTTTCCGCGCCGACCCGTTTATGGCGATCGATGTATCGTTAATTACAGAGGCGGCGGAGATGGAAAAGTCCTACAAAGTCGTCCTGACATGGCAGATAGTCGTCACAATTATTGCTGTGATTGCTATCGCGGTAGCAGTATTTTTCCTACCGAGACCTGTGAGGTTCCCCATATGGCTGCGGGTGACAATACCTGTTATATTAGCTGTACTCTTTGTTTGTTTTGTCCCGAAGCTATATTATCAAAACGGTTTCTATAATAAAACTGAAAATATAACAGAGCATAACGCTTCATTTTTACACAAGTGGTCGGATACAGACCAGTACATGTCACGCGGATTTATTTATTCGTTTATACGAAGCATTAAAAATGCCCGTGATACGGCGCCGGAAGGATATAATAAGGATGAAGCGGCAGCGGAGCTTGCTAAGTATACATACGATGACATACCGGATGATGAAAAGGTCAATATAATTGCGATAATGCTTGAAGCTTATAATGACCTTAGCGCTATCGGCAATATTGAATTTACAAACGACCCGTACAAGTATTTTCACCAGATACAGTCAGAAGGGTACAGCGGAACTCTTGTGACAAACACATTTGGCGCGGGGACAATCAACGCGGAGCGTACGTTTTTAACGGGATATTCTGATGCGTACACAATCCGCAGCAAAACTCCGTCATATGTTTATTATTTTAAGGAGCAGGGCTATACGGTTGAAGGGTGCCATCCGAGTTATGAGTGGTTTTACAACCGCCGTAATGTGAACGAATACCTCGGTTTTGACTATTATTACTTCTTTGAGGACCGGTATACAACGGCAAACGGCAATATTATGTCGGACAAGCCTTTCCTTGCCGATATAATTGAGCTGTTTGAAGAAAACAAAGAAACAGGTAAGCCATACTTTAATTTTTCGGTCACTTACCAGAACCACGGGCCGTATAACGATAAGAAGCTTTATTACACAACGGAGTACGCAGCGAATACAGGCTTCTCCGAATCCTCATACATAATGCTCAATAATTATCTCGGTGGCATAGCAAAGACAGACGCTGCGCTTCGTGAATTTTTCGAGTACTTCCGTGCGTCGGATGATCCTACAATTATCATATTATTCGGTGATCACAACCCGTGGATGGGCAATGATTATGCCGTTTATAAGGAAGCCGGAATAAATCTCAATCTTGATACAGACGAAGGCTTTTATAATTATTACTCGACGCCGTATGTAATATGGGCAAACGACGCGGCTAAAAGCGCCCTTGGTTCTGAGATAAAAGGCGATGGGGGCAGCATAAGCCCGATGTTTTTAATGAATCGCCTTTTTGACTTATGCGGATGGGGTGGCAACGAGTATATGAAGGTGACAAGCGAGCTTTCGCGTAAAATCGATATAATAAACACATCCGGCGTTTACCGTGAAGACGGTGTGCTGACGAAGACACTGTCGGATGAAGGCGAAGAGATGCTTACGCGCTTCAAATGTATTGAATATTACGTACGGAAAAACGGTTGATTTTAGTGGTATTTAGTTAAAATATACGCGAGTATAATTTTATCATCCGGTATTGACTTTAAGCTCGACTGTGTGATAGAATAACAAAGCGGTTTTACGAGCAGCGAAACCACGCACGGAGAGGTGGCTGAGCTGGTCTAAGGCGCACGACTGGAAATCGTGTGTCGGCTAATACCCGACCGAGGGTTCGAATCCCTCCCTCTCCGTATAAAAAAGGCAGCAGATTTTGCAAAAATCTGCTGCCTTTTTTATACGGGTATTGATGATGACGTGAGAAGTTGTTATAATGAATTCATAATATTGATAGGATATTATATTAATTTATTTTCCTCAAAGGCATATGCAACTACCGGTTGACACGTTGCCAATACGGTGTTGGTTGATATGCAAATCACCTTATCGGTATAATAAGCTTAAAGTTAAAATATCGGAAGGCGTAAAAACATGAATTTAGGTAAAAAGATAATGTATAGCCGGAAGAAGGCCGGCATGTCACAAATTGATTTGGCGGACGCTATGGGCGTGTCAAGGCAATCCGTATCCAAGTGGGAAACGGGAGAAGCTTACCCTGATATCACAAAGCTTTCGCAGTTGGCGAAAGTACTGAATGTATCGGTAGACTGGTTGTTGTCTGACACGGCTCCTGATGATTTTCCGGAAACTGAAGAACAGGAGCAAAAACTGCATGCAATCAATGCCTATCCCGACTGGATGAATCATCTGCCGAAATTCATCCTGAATTCAGTAAAGCAGTTTGGATGGCTGTATGGTGTTTGTATAGCTATTTCAGGCCTGGTATTTTTTGCTTTGGGTATAGTTGCACGCATATTATTTTATCGTTCTATATTTGGAAGCGGTACGGCAGGTACTCAGTCCGGATCGGACAAGTACTGGGGTCCGTTTGGTGGTACAGATCCTTTTTTTGAGATTAACCAGGAAGCATGGGCAAACGCTTCATTCTTTACGGGTGTTATTATTACTATTGGAGTTGTGACTATGGTGGCAGGAATACTTATGGCATTGTATCTCAGAAAATGGGGAAAGAAAGGCGAATAAACTTCAGTCTAATCGCACATTAATAGACAGCTTATACGGTATTTACTTATAGATCATGACCCTTTGAAATACTCCCGTGAAGGGGAATAATATCAAACATGATTTCACTTTCGAAAAGCATCTTATTTTGCTGAAGATAAGATGCTTTTTATTGTAATCAAATCCCCGCATCCAGCTTGAACCTCGTGGCGAGAGAGGATACATTGAGCTGCGAGCTATCAGGCCCTTGTAAAATGAATAGCAATTGTTTGTTAAAAAAACGCAAGCGCTGACACGTCGCTTGCGTTTTTTACTTGCTTTAACCTTTTCTTATATTCAAATTTCCCGTTGCAGGATTGTCGATGAGCTTTCCATTAGCAGCGAAGCGTGAGCCGTGGCATGGGCAATCCCATGTGCGCTCCGTAGGATTCCATTTGAGCGCGCATCCGAGGTGGGGGCAGCGCGGGGCTGTGGGAGTCAGCAGGTTGACAACAGCTTCAACGGCGTTTTTGGCAAGCTGCGGCCGCAAAATTGTGCGCGAAGGATTAAAGACATCTTCATATGGACTGCTCTTCCCGCAGAGCATATCGGTGAGAAGCGTTGCGGCGACCATAGAGGAGGTCATCCCCCATTTGTTAAAGCCGGTGGCAACGTATAAGTTTTCCGTGCCGGACGAATACCGCCCGATATACGGCACGCCGTCAAGCGTTATGCAGTCTTGCGTCGCCCAGTGGTATTTTTCTCTCGCGCCGGGGAAGTACTTTTTAGCAAAGCTACGAAGCTCACCCCAACCTCCGCCCTTTTTACCCGTCCGATGGTCGCCGCCACCTATTAAGAGCAGGTTTTCGTAATTGCGAAAAGAAAGACCGTTTGCCGCTTCATCGACATACATGCCATCAAGTTGTGGTGCGTCCTCAAGTGCGATGACATAAGAGCGGTGCTGGAACATCTTTAAAAAATACGCGCCGTGTTTGTTTATGAAAGGGAAGTGTGTTGCGACAATTATTCTATTTGCTTTGATGTTGCCGTTGTCTGTTATGGCTTTTGTGCCGATAAGCTCGCGAACTGTCGTGTGTTCGTAAATGCGAAGCCCCTGCACAATAGCGGTGACAAACTCAAGCGGATTAAACTGTGCCTGATTTTTAAATTTCACCCCGCCGAATGTAGGGAATGGGAGCGGCAAGTTATCTATAATTTCGGCAGGGTAGCCGAGAGTATGGAGCGCGTCGATTTCTTTTTTGACTTTGCTGATACTTTTTCTCGAGTAGATGATATTGTCTTTTTCTTCAAAATGACAGTCAATGTTCTCGCATAGCTTGCGGTAGCTGTCAACAGCTTCCTCATTTGCCCGCAGATAAAGCCTTGCCGTATCCTCACCGAACTGGCGGATAAGTTTTTCGTAAATAAAACCATGTTGTGACGTGATCTTTGCCGTTGTGTTCTTTGTTATGCCGCTGCAAACCCTGTTTGCTTCCACCAGAACATAGTCAACCCCTGCCTGCTTTAGCTTATATGCGCATAAAATGCCGGCAAGCCCACCGCCGATGATTAAAACATCGGTGTTTATATCTCCCTCAAGTCGATCAAAGCCCGGGATGGCTGATGTTTTTTCCCAAAGTGAAACCATAAACTTCGTACCTATAATATTTTAGTTTAAAATATTATCTCTCATGTTTATGGTTACCATTCAAAATGGCGAAAAAATGCTGTGTTTTTCGCGAAAATTGGGTATGTTACACTGTGCCTGAGTTTAGTTTAAATTTTGTTTACTGTTTAACTCATTTTTTATATAAACAAAACACTCCCTGCGAGAAATATTTCACGCAGGGAGCATTGTTTTGAATGAAACTCTTATCATCACTTTTTGTTAGTGATTTGTACAACAATTAAAGGATATTTCGTCAATATGATTTTACATTTTGTATGTTGACATAAATACAATATAGATAATATAATATCGATAACAGGATATCTATTTAAAAAGGAGCGAGTGCGATGCAAAGGAGAAGCGATGCGACAACGCTGTCTGTGCAGACGATACAGAGACTGCCATATTATCTCGACTATTTGAGAAAGCTTGAAGCCGAAGGGTGTACAGTAGTTTCGGCACCGACAGTAGCTGCGCATTTTAAATATGGAGAAATTCAGGTCAGAAAAGATTTTGCAGCCGTATGCTCGTCAAGCGGCAGGCCAAGACAAGGCTTTGACGTTAAAACTCTAATAAGTGATATCGAATCTGTTTTGGGTTATAACAATTCAACGGATGCTGTCCTTGTAGGTGCGGGGTCTCTTGGCCATGCGCTGTTATCCTACGAGGGTTTTCGTGATTATGGGTTAAATATTGTTGCTGCATTTGATGTTGCCGAGTCTGTCGTTGGGACAAAAATAAAAAATATACCGGTGTTTCATTCGGATGAAATTGTTAAGTTATGTAAGAGGATGAATATTCACATCGGGATAATAACTGTTCCAGCAGCGGCAGCACAATCGGTATGCAATCTCTTAATTGAAGGTGGTGTCCGTGCTATATGGAATTTTTCTCCCGTACATCTGAATGTTCCCGAGGGGATATTGATTCAAAACGAAAATATGGCGGCGTCACTCGCCGTACTGTCACGGGCTCTCCGTGAGGTATTGGAAAGAGAATCAAATGTTGCATCTGTTGATGATGACAAGTAAAACATTAATTAAATAATCATATGTAAAATCATTTTAAGCTTCTTTAGAAGGGTTGGTTCGTTTTTATGAAAACGGTAAGAACATATGAAATTGTTAACAATGTGGAAACGCTTGAATCGGCGATATCACGCGTACGTGCGGCACAGCAAATTTACGCGAACTTCACGCAGGAAAAGGTTGATGAAATATTCCGCGCCGCGGCGCTTGCCGCGAACAGCGCGCGCCTTCCGCTCGCGAAGCAGGCAGTTGCTGAAACGGGGATGGGTGTCGTCGAAGATAAAGTAATTAAGAATCATTACGCGTCTGAATATATATATAACACTTATAAAAATGTCAAAACGTGCGGTGTAATCGAGGAAGACAAGGCTGCCGGCTACAAAAAAATAGCCGAGCCGGTTGGGTTGATTGCCGCTGTTATACCGACAACAAACCCGACGTCGACAACAATATTCAAGACTTTACTTGCGCTGAAAACACGCAACGGCATTATCATCAGCCCGCACCCCCGCGCAAAGGAATCTACTGTCGCCGCTGCAAAAATAGTACTTGAAGCAGCAGTTGCCGCAGGGGCACCGGAAGATATAATTGCGTGGATTGATGTTCCAAGCCTTGATCTGACAAATCTGCTCATGAAGGAGTCCGACTTAATACTTGCCACAGGCGGCCCGGGACTTGTAAAGGCTGCGTATTCAAGCGGAAAACCGGCAGTTGGCGTCGGACCCGGCAACACACCGGCGATAATTGACGACAGCGCTGATATAATCCTTGCTGTCAACTCTATAATTCACTCAAAAACGTTCGACAACGGCATGATATGCGCGTCCGAGCAGTCTGTTATCGTGCTTGATTCTATATATGATAAGGTAAAGAAAGAGTTCGCTTACAGGGGCTGCTATTTCTTATCACCTGAAGAAACGGAAAAGGTAAGAAAGACGATTATCATAAACGGCGCGCTCAATGCGAAAATCGTCGGGCAGACAGCTCACACAATTGCATCACTTGCCGGATTTGAAGTTCCTGAGACGACAAAAATACTCATAGGCGAAGTCGAGAGCGTCGAGCTTTCGGAGGAATTTGCGCACGAAAAGCTGTCGCCTGTTCTTGCTATGTACCGTGCCACCGACATCGACGACGCATTCTCAAAAGCAGAGCGCCTGATAACCGACGGTGGCTACGGACACACAGCGTCTATTTATCTTGATGTAAATAAAGCAGCCGATAAGCTTGCACGCTTTGAGGCACGCATGAAAACCTGCCGCATACTTGTAAACACACCATCCTCACAGGGCGGTATCGGTGATTTATACAACTTCCGTCTTGCACCGTCGCTCACGCTCGGATGCGGAAGCTGGGGCGGGAACAGCGTATCAGAAAACGTCGGTGTACGTCACTTACTTAACATAAAAACGGTTGCCGAAAGGAGAGAAAACATGCTCTGGTTCCGTGCACCCGAAAAAGTTTATTTCAAAAAGGGCTGCCTTGACGTGGCGCTCAATGAGCTTGGCACAGTTTTAAATAAAAAGCGCGCTTTCATTGTTACCGACACGTTCCTTTATAAGAGCGGTGCGACAAAGCCGATTGAGAAAAAGCTGACAGAGCTTGGTATAACATTTAAGACATTTTCAAATGTCGAGCCTGACCCGACGCTTGCATGTGCCGAGGCCGGTGCCGCTGAAATGACAGCGTTTGAGCCTGATGTAATAATAGCTGTCGGCGGTGGTTCCGCTATGGACGCAGGTAAAATCATGTGGGTGCTTTATGAGCATCCGGATGTTGACTTCCACGACATGGCCCTTCGCTTCATGGACATTCGCAAACGCGTCTATACATTCCCGAAGATGGGTGAGAAAGCTTATTTCATCGCCATTCCTACATCTGCAGGAACAGGCAGTGAAGTGACGCCGTTTGCCGTTATTACAGACCAGACGACGGGCATAAAATACCCACTTGCTGACTATGAACTTCTGCCGAAAATGGCGATAGTCGACGCCGATCTTATGATGACAGCGCCGCGCGGGCTGACAGCGGCGTCAGGCATTGACGCAATGGTACACGCGCTTGAAGCGTATGCGTCTATTATGGCAACCGACTATACAGACGGTCTTGCGCTTCGCGCTTTGCGTATGATATTTGATTATCTGCCACGCGCATATGACAGCGCATGCACAGGAGTGCCGGATAATGTCGCTCGCGAGAAAATGGCGAATGCTGCAACAATCGCCGGTATGGCATTTGCAAATGCTTTCCTCGGTGTATGCCATTCTATGGCTCACAAGCTCGGCGCTTTCCACCACCTGCCGCATGGTATTGCAAACGCGCTCATGATAGATGAAGTCATTCGTTTCAATGCGGCTGAAGCGCCGACAAAGATGGGTACATTCCCGCAGTACGACCACCCGCATGCTCTTGCCCGTTATGCAGAGATAGCTGATTACCTCGGTGTCGGCGGCAATGCAAAAACAGACGAGGAAAAACTTGAGGCTCTCATTAAGAAGATTGACGAACTTAAAGAGCGCGTTGGTATTAAGCCGACGATTCGCGACTATGTACCGGATGAAGAGGACTTCCTCGCACGGCTTGATGAAATGTCTGAGCAGGCATTTGATGACCAGTGCACAGGCGCAAACCCGCGTTACCCGCTTATCTCGGAAATAAAGCAAATGTACTTAAATGCATATTACGGAAAGTGAGGCGTGACCATGAGCTTCGAAGGGAAAGAAATTATATCAAAACAAGAGGCAAAAATTATCTACCGAGAGGGAGACTGTACAGTCAAGTCGTTTAATGAGGATTACTCTAAGGCGATGGTGCTCAACGAAGCGCTGAATCAGGCGCGTGTTGAGGAAACAGGCTTAAACATTGCAAAAGTACGTGAAGTGCGTAAGGACGGCGAGAGATGGGCGATTGTTCTCGACTACATCCCCGGCAAAACTCTTGCGGAACTCATGCAACTTCATCCTGAGCGCGAGGACGAATACTTAAAGCTTTTTGTGTCGCTTCAGATGGAGGTTCATTCAAAAACCTGCCCGATGCTCGGGCGTCTGACCGAAAAGATGCACAGGAAAATAGATCTGACCTCGTTCAGTGACACAATAAAATACGAGCTTCATACACGCCTTGATGGTATGCCGAAGCATAACAAGCTTTGCCATGGCGACTTCAATCCAACAAATATAATCATCACAGACGAAGGCACCCCGTATATTATCGACTGGGCTCATGCAACGCAAGGAAACGCCTCAGCCGACGTTGCGCGCACGTTCTTGCTTTTCAATCTTGAGGGTAAGGTGGAGCTTGCAGAGAAATATATTGAGCTTTTCTGCAAGATGAGCGGCACAGATCGGAGATACGTCAACAAATGGATACCGATTGTCGCTGCATCGCAATCTGTTAAGGGAAAAAAAGGAGAGGAAACTCTTCTTCGCAGATGGGTAGACGTCGTCGAGTATGAGTGATATAATAGTGCTTTGTTTGGGTTTTTTAAAGCAACCGATAAAGCACAAAAAACTGTAACATAGGGATATTAAAACGGCAGAATAACAAGACGGAAAAATAAAAATACAGCATGTCAACATTATATATGACGACTGTTGTATATCGGATCGATATGCAGAATAAAAAGACAAGAGCCTGATGGCAGGAGGATGGCGTCAGTGCAGGAATATTTGAGATTTAAAAAATCCAACTGCAAAAACTGTTATAAATGTATACGCAACTGTCCGGTTAAAGCTATACGTTTCTCTGCGGGGCAAGCTCATGTCATTAAAGATGAATGCATACTGTGCGGTCATTGTTTTGTCGTTTGCCCGCAAAATGCGAAAGAGATAGCCGATGCAACAGAATATGTACGCGTGCTTTTAGCCGGTGATGCACCGGTAGTGGCAAGCGTGGCGCCATCCTTTGCTGCCTATTTTGAGGGCGTCGGTTTTGATGCATTGTCACATGCATTATTTGCTCTCGGGTTCAGCTATGCAGAGGAAACGGCTGTCGGCGCAACACTCGTCAAGCGACAATATGAGGAACTGCTTTCAAGGGGTGAGTATGAAATACTCATTTCAAGCTGCTGCCCCTCCGTTAATTTATTGATACGTAAATATCACCCCGCTGTTATTCCATACCTTGCACCGGTCGTCAGCCCGATGGCGGCGCACGCCATTGATATAAAACACCGGATGCCGGGATGTAAGGTCGTTTTCATCGGGCCGTGCCTTTCTAAAAAAGCTGAAGCTGAGGACAGTCTCACTGACGCCGTTTTGACATTTGAAGAACTGTCGTCAATGATGGCGGCGTCCGGAATTACACTGGAAAAGAAAACCGACAGACGCCCTGACAGCCGTGCGCGTATTTTCCCGACGGACGGTGGCATTATAAAGACTATGGATTTTCCGGCTGAATGTGAATATACACGGATTTCGGTGTCAGGTATTGATAACTGCATAGCGGCGATTCACGATATTGAAGCCGGTGGGCTTGGCAAGTGCTTCATTGAAATGTCGGCGTGCTCAGGAAGCTGTATTGGCGGTCCTATAATGGAGAAATATAAAAACGCACCTGTTCGTCACTACCGCGATATCGTCAATTATGCCGGAAAAGATGATTTTCCGACAGACGACATATCAAATGCAAGGCTCCTGACCGTACATACAAACATATCAAGAGAAAAATATACCCCGACAGAAGCGGAAATTCTCGACGTTCTGCGACTTACCGGTAAGACAAAGCCGGAAGATGAACTCAACTGCGGTTCATGCGGTTATCCGACGTGCCGTGAAAAGGCTATCGCTGTCCTTGAAGGTAAGGCTGACATCAGCATGTGCCTGCCTTATCTGATGGAAAAGGCGGAGAGGTTTTCTGATACGATTGTAAGAAACAACCCGAACGGCATCATTGTCGTAAATGAAGACATGGAAATACAGGATATCAATCCTGCTGCCATGCGTATGCTTGGCGTTCGTCAGAAAAGTGATGTTTTAGGCGAGCTGATTGTGCGCATTTTCGATCCGCTTCCATTTACCGATACACTGTCAGGGGCTGCCGTTGTTCGTGATAAGCTCAATTATTATCCCGAATACGAAAAATATCTCGAGGTTACAGTTGTTCATGACAAGAAATCGCGTATACTGATAGGTATTTTGCGCGATGTCACCGATGCCGAGGAAGAGCGCCGTAAAAAAGAGGAGCTTGGCAGAAAAACTGTTGAGGTTGCTGACGAAGTCGTCGAGCGTCAGCTTCGGATAGTCCATGAAATTGCATCTCTTCTTGGCGAAACGGCAGCGGAGACAAAAATAGCGTTATCAAAGCTCAAGGAGACGATTATTAATGAACATAAGGACGGATACGATCAAGACACAAGTAAATAAAGACAAAAAAATAGCACAGCTATTTGCTGATGTCGGTTTCGTATCCTTATGTCACACCGGAGAGCAGCTTTGCGGAGACAATGTTGAGGTTGTACGCAGCACGGATGACACGTCAACCGTGATTGTTTTAGCCGATGGACTTGGCAGCGGAGTAAAAGCAAACATTTTATCGACACTGACCTCGAGAATTATATCAACAATGATAGCGTCGGGGCTTCCGCTGTCTGAGGCTGTTTCGACAATTACGGCTACACTGCCGGTCTGCTCTGTCCGGGGTATTGCATACTCGACTTTTACAATAATGCATATTTCATCTGACGGGAAAACACGTATCATACAGTACGATAATCCCGGTGTAATACTTCTTCGCGGCGGCAAAATGGTCGAATTCCCGTATGAAACAAGGATAATCGACGGTAAGTCGATACGCTATTCCGAACTGACACTTGAAAAAGACGATGTTTATCTTTTAATAAGCGACGGAATCGAACATGCCGGTGTCGGTGTGTCGTACAACTTCGGCTGGGGACGCAAAGACATAGCGGCGTTTATGGCACCTTACACAAAAGCCAACTTTACGGCAAAAACACTTGCAACGATACTTTCAGCGGAAACGATGCGTCTTTATAACGGCAACGTAGGCGATGATGCTACGGTGTGCGCTGTGAGAATCCGCGAGCGTTTGCAGATAAATATCTGTATCGGGCCGCCCAGAAACCCGGACGACTGCGAGCGCATGATGTCTTTGTTTTTCTCGCGTGAAGGCAAGCACATCATATGCGGAGGTACGACATCGAGTATTGCTGCGGAATACCTCGGTAAGCCTATAAAAACAAAGCTCGTCTACCACGATCCTGATATACCGCCGACAGCGGAAATCGAAGGGGTGGACCTTGTAACCGAGGGAATTATAACAATCAGCCGTGTGCTTGAATATGCGAAAAATTACCTTTTAGATAACAGCTCATATGAAAAATGGAGCTATAAAAAAGACGGAGCTTCGCTTGTAGCGCGTATGCTCTTTGAAGATGCAACAGATATAAATTTCTTTATCGGAACTGCTGTAAACCCTGCTCATCAAAACCCGGATCTTCCGATCGGATTCAGCATAAAAATGAAGCTTGTCGAGGAGCTAATCGGATGTCTTGAGGAAATGGGTAAAAAAATTAAGGTCAATTATTTTTAATGGAGGATTTATATGTCGAAACAGTTCGATTTCACTGTAGTCGATAAAATAATCGAACAAAACGGACACAATCCGCGTGCGATTATATCGATATTGCAGGAAATCCAGGAGCACTACCACTATATACCGAGGGAGGTGTTTCCGCGTATCGCAGAAAAGCTCGGTGTGAGCGAAGCGAAGGCATATAGCGTTGCAACGTTTTATGAAAACTTTTCTCTTGAACCAAAGGGAAAATACGTAATAAAGGTTTGCGACGGCACAGCATGCCACGTGAGAAATTCAATCCCGATACTTGAGAGACTTCGCTCGGAGCTTGGCCTTTCGGCCTCTAAGAAGACGACAGATGACCTCAATTTCACAGTTGAGACTGTATCATGCCTTGGCGCGTGCGGGCTTGCACCTGTCATTACGGTAAATGATGTCGTCCATCCCGCGATGACGCCGGATAAAGCGTCAGAACTGATTAAAACTCTGAGGGAGGAACTTGAACTTGCAAATACTTAAGACGAGAGCCGAGCTTGACTCATATCGCGAAGCTGCTATGAGCGCGCTCGAAGCACAGAAAAGAAAATTGCTTGTATGTGCCGGTACAGGTTGCGTAGCCGGCGGCTCACTCAAGATATATGAAAGACTTTCCGAGCTCATGAAGGAAAAGGGGCTTCCTTACTCAGTCGAGCTTCAACTTGAAGCACATGACGAGACTGTTGGTCTTAAGAGATGCGGATGCCACGGCTTCTGCGAAATGGGACCGCTTGTAAGGGTAGAGCCTCAAGGCTGGCTTTATACAAAAGTAAAGATTGAGGACTGTGAAGAAATAATTGACAAGACAATTATAGGCGGTGAATTTGTCGAGCGTCTTGCGTACCGTAAAAACGGTCAGATATATCCGCGTCAGGAAGATGTCCCGTTTTACAAAAAGCAGACGCGAGTTGTTCTTGAACACTGCGGCCATATAGATGCTGAATCTATAACCGAATACATAGCTGTCGGCGGTTATTCAGCTCTTGAAAAAGCTTTATTCGATATGACCGGTGACGAAATCGTCGCTGAAATCAAGGCGTCCGGTTTACGCGGACGTGGCGGCGCCGGCTTCCCGGCTGGTATCAAGTGGGAAACCGTTCGCAAGCTGCAGGCTGATCAGAAATATATCCTTTGCAATGGTGACGAGGGCGACCCCGGCGCCTTCATGGACAGAAGCATTATGGAAGGCGACCCGCATAGGGTTATTGAGGGTATGCTCATTGCCGGCGTTGCGACAGGTGCAACTGAAGGCTATATTTATGTTCGCGCCGAGTATCCGATGGCGGTTAACAGACTCAAAAATGCTATAAATCAGGCAAAAGAAATTGGTTTGCTTGGTAAAAACATCTTAGGTTCAGGCTTTGATTTTGAAATCCACATCAACCGTGGCGCAGGTGCGTTTGTATGCGGCGAAGAAACAGCACTTATAAGCTCCATCGAGGGCGAGCGCGGATTCCCGCGTGTGCGTCCGCCGCTGACTGTTGAGCGCGGGCTTTTTGGCAAGCCGACAGTACCGAACAACGTAGAAACGTATGCAAACGTCGCGCAGATAATCAACCGCGGTGCCGCATGGTTCTCATCATACGGCAGTCCGAACAATACAGGTACAAAGGCATTCGCGCTGACAGGAAATATTGAAAACACCGGACTTATTGAAGTTCCGATGGGTACGACGCTCCGCGAAATTATATATGACATCGGCGGCGGCTGCCGCGGTGGCGCTGAATTTAAAGCTGTTCAGATCGGCGGGCCGTCAGGCGGATGCTTGACAAAGGAACATCTTGACCTGCCGCTTGACTTTGATTCGCTTAAAAATGTTGGGGCTATTATCGGCTCCGGCGGACTTGTCGTTATGGACGAGCATACGTGCATGGTTGAAGTTGCCCGCTTCTTTATGAACTTCACTCAAAACGAGTCATGCGGTAAGTGCGTGCCGTGCCGTGAAGGTACAAAGCGTATGCTTGAAATACTTGAGCGAATTGTAGCAGGTAAGGGTGAGGAAAGTGACATTGATACACTCTCCGAGCTTGCGGATATGATTATCTCGACGGCGCTTTGCGGTCTTGGCAAAACAGCGCCGAACCCTGTCCGCAGTACGCTTCAGTACTTCCGCGACGAATATGTTGCACACGTTAATGGCGTTTGCCCGACAGGTAGGTGCAAGAGCTTAATTAAGATAACAATCAACCCAGAGCTTTGCCGCGGCTGTTCAAAGTGCTCGCGTGTATGCCCTGTGGGTGCAATATCAGGTAAAATAAAGGAACCATTTGTGATTGACCAGTCCAAGTGCATAAAATGCGAAGCTTGTGTCAATTCATGTCCGTTCCATGCTATTAAGGAGGGCTGACGATGAGCCGAGCAACAATGACTATTGACGGCATCCCGGTAGAAATCGGGAACGAAAAGAATCTACTTGAGCTGATCCGTAAAGTCGGTATCAGCATGCCGACATTCTGCTATTATTCCGAACTTTCCGTATACGGCGCATGCCGTATGTGCATGGTAGAAAACGAACGCGGTGTGCTTGAAGCTGCTTGCTCAACGCCGCCCCGTCCCGGTATGTCTATAAAGACAAATTCCGAGCGTCTTCGCAAATATCGCAAGATGATTCTTGAGCTTCTGCTTGCAAACCACTGCCGTGACTGCACAACATGTGAAAAGAGCGGAAACTGCAAACTGCAGGAGCTTGCTATACGCTTTAATATTGAGGGTGTCCGCTTCCCGAACACTGCCCCTGAGCAAAAGCGTGACACTTCATCACCCTGCATCGTGCGCGACCCCAGCAAGTGCATACTTTGCGGTGACTGCGTACGCATGTGCAACGAAATTCAAAACGTCGGTGCAATAGATTACGCTTACCGTGGCTCGAAGATGAGAATAAGCACGGCGTTTAATAAGCCGATTTCCGAATCTCCCTGCGTTGGCTGCGGTCAGTGTGCGGCTGTTTGCCCGACAGGAGCAATTACTGTAAGAAACGATACCGACCGCGTATGGGCTGCTCTGCGTTCCGGCAACACAAAGGTTTCCGTGCAGATAGCACCGGCTGTCCGCGTTGCTCTCGGCCGTGAATTCGGCATGAAGGAAGGCGACAACGCGATGGGTAAAATCGTTGCCGCTCTGCACAGAATCGGTTTTGATGAGGTTTATGACACATCGACTGCTGCAGACCTGACGGTTCTTGAAGAATCCGAAGAGTTTATAGGTAGGCTTGAATCCGGTGAAAAGCTCCCGCTCTTTACTTCATGCTGCCCGGCATGGATAAACTTTGTAGAAAGAAAGTATCCCGAGCTTATGCCGAATGTTTCGACTTGCCGCTCCCCGATGCAGATGTTTGCATCAATACTAAAAGAGGAAAGCAAACATTCGTCAAAAGATCTTTTCCACGTGGCTGTCATGCCGTGTACAGCAAAGAAGTTTGAAGCCGAACGCCCTGAATTCAAGCGTGATGGCAAACCGGATGTTGACGCCGTTATATCGACGCAGGAGCTCGTCAGAATGATAAAAGAATCCGGTATCATCTTTGATGAGATTGAACCCGAGGCCGTTGATATGCCGTTTGGCACTATGTCCGGCGCCGGTGTTATATTTGGTGTAACGGGTGGCGTAACCGAAGCTGTTCTTCGCCGCGTTACAACTGACAAGTCACGCGCGTCGCTCACGGCGACTGCCGCTTCCGGCGTTCGCGGTATGGATGGAATCAAAGAATTAGAACTCCCGTATGGCGATAAAACACTTCGCATTGCTATTGTCAGCGGTCTTCATAATGCAGAAAAGATCATCGAGCGCGTTAAAAATGGCGAACACTTTGACCTTGTTGAGGTTATGGCTTGCCCCGGCGGTTGTGTAAACGGAGCCGGACAGCCGCTTGCTTCAATGCGTGGCCGCCGTGAGCGCGGGGAAGGCCTTTATGCTGCTGACCGCGTATCCGGTATCAGACGTTCTGAGGAAAACCCGCTCATGATGTCGCTTTACAGCGGCATACTCAAGGGGCGTGTTCACGAGCTGCTTCACGTTCATTACGGTTGCTGCTCACATGGAAAGGATGAGGGTTGAGAAAATGGAAATGGTTGATCTTTCGGTATGCATAGGTAGCGTTTGTCACCTCGCCGGCGCATATAACGTCGTTCAGTCATTTACACATTTGATCGAGGAGTATAACCTGCACGACAAGATCGATTTCCACGCTGATTTCTGCATGAAAAACTGCTCAAAGCCCGGTGTTTCTGTGTCGCTTAACGGTACGAAGTACACAATAACAGCCGATAAAGCGCGCAATTTCTTCCGTGAGAAGGTTCTGCCGGCCTGCGAAGCAATAAAGTAAGAATAAAAGGTGGGAGAGTGTGACATGAAACTGTTTATAGCTTCTGACCTGCATGGTTCAGCGTACTTTTGTAAGCTTTTAGTTGAGCATTTTCGCGAGTCAGGCGCAACACATATGTTGCTTCTCGGCGATATACTCTATCACGGGCCGCGTAACGCGCTCCCGCGCGACTACGCACCGGCAGAAGTCGCCAGTCTTCTCAACGAAGAAGCGTCAAAAATAATCGCTGTTCGCGGTAATTGTGATGCGGAAGTTGACACTCTTATGTTGCACTTTCCCATAATGGCCAGCTATGCTGTCATCTATGATGGAAAGCGTGTCATGTATGCGGTGCACGGTCATGCAAACGACCCGTCGCTTGTGCCCGAGCCTCAACCCGGAACGGTGCTTCTCTTTGGGCATACACACGTCCCGGAATGCACCGAAAGAGAAGGGGTACTTTATATAAACCCCGGTTCTGTCTCAATTCCAAAGTCTGATTCTGAGAACAGCTATATCATATACGAGGACGGCACCTTCACATGGCGCCGGGTATGCGACGGAAGTGTGAGCCGTGAGCATAAGCTGGCTGATTAATAAAGCAAATAAGTAAAAAAAAAGACGCGGAACCGCCGCGTCTTTTTATGCATTGTTTTATACATCGTTTGCGATTAGGTCATCAAATGTTTCACGCTTGACGCCGATATAAGACTCACCGCCACGGAGTATTACAATCGGCGGGCGTGGCAATCGGTTATAATTTGACGCCATCGAATAGTTATATGCGCCCGTGGTACAAACGGCAAGTATGTCACCGGGGCTGGGCTTCGGCAGAACAAAATTCTCCCCGATTATATCGCCGCTTTCGCAGCAGCAGCCTGCAATCGTGCAGACAAAGTTGCCTCTCTGTGCCGCACGGTTGGCGATGTAAGCAGTATATTCAGCTTGGTAAAGGGCGTACCGGGGGTTGTCCGCCATGCCACCGTCAACTGATACGTAATTTTTAAACCCCGGTATTTCTTTTACACAGCCGATGGTGTAAAGCGTCATGCCTGCGTCGGCAACAATGCTCCGACCTGGCTCCATCAGTATCTTTGGTTCGCGCAGACCAAGCGTGGCACATGTATTTTTGATTGTAACAGCCAGCTTCTTAATTTCAGCCGCACAGTCGATTTTCGGGTGCTGTTCGATGTAACGCACGCCAAATCCACCGCCGAGGTTAAGCTCCGGCGCTTCAAAGCCATACTTTCTTTTTATTATAGCGGAAAACCTCAGCATTTTTATAGCCGCCGCCGAAAATGGCCCGTCATTAAATATCTGTGAGCCGATGTGGCAGTGATATCCGCGTACATCGATATTTTTACACAAAAGTGCTGCGGCAACGAAATCTTCAGCTTGTCCTGTTTCAATTGCTTCGCCGAATTTTGAGTCAATATTGCCTGTTGTTATCGCTTTATGCGTGTGCGGATCTATTCCCGGTGTTAAGCGGAGAAGAATTTTCTGGCGGATTCCTCGCCTTGCTGCTTCGTTATCGATTAGTTTAAGCTCTGATGGGTTATCACAGACAAAATATCCGACGCCATGCTCCATTGCAAATGCAACGTCATACGGAGTTTTATTATTGCCGTGGAAATAAGCGCGCTCCATAGGGAAACCTGCCTTTACAGCAGTATAAAGTTCCCCTGATGAAACGATATCAATGCCCATGCCCTCGTCGGCTACTATATTATATATTTTCTTAAAGCAAAGTGCTTTGCTTGCGTAAAGCGGGAGGGAGTCAGAGAAGTTTTCGCTCAGTGAACGGACGTAAGTACGGCAGTTTTCGCGAACTCTGTCTTCATCAAGCAGATAAAGTGGCGTTCCGTAACGCTCAGCAAGAAGGGTAGTGTCTTGCCCTGCAAAGGTGAGATGTCCTTTTTCGTTAACTGAGATATTATTGCATATCATTTTATTTTTTCTTCCTTATTATACTATATTAAAGCACTCTCCTCAGCCGGGAAGCAGCTTCTTCCGTTGCTTCACGGCTGCCAAATGAGGTAAGACGGAAATATCCTTCCCCCTGTGCGCCAAAACCGGAACCGGGGGTACCGACAACTTCTGCATTGTTCAAAAGGTAGTCAAAAAAGCTCCACGAATCATAACCGTCGGGACACTTGAGCCACAGATAGGGTGATGAGACGCCGCCTGTGTACCAGATGCCTTTTTCCTTCAAAACGGAGGAGAGGATTGATGCGTTTTTCATATAATAGCTTACAAGCTCGCGGCATTCAGCCATACCTTCAGGTGAAAGAGCCGCTGCAGCGGCACGCTGTATGATGTATGATACGCCGTTGAATTTCGTTGCCTGCCGTCGCGCCCACATCTGGGCAAGTTGTACGCCGTTTATTATCAGTTCAGACGGCATAACAGTCCATGCGAAGCGGACGCCGGTAAAGCCGGCTGTTTTTGATAAACTGCATATCTCAATGGCGCATGATTTTGCACCGTCAACCTCATAGATGCTGTGCGGGTAGTTGCCGCTGATGTACGCTTCATATGCTGAGTCGAAAATGATGACCGATTCTGTCTCACGAGCGAATGAAACCCATTTTTTAAGCTGTTCTTTTGAATATACAGCGCCTGTCGGGTTGTTTGGAGAGCACATATAAATAATCATGCTGCGGCGAGGGAGCTCGTCAGGCATCGGCAGAAAATTATTCTCTTTCGTTGCGTTTATAAAAGAGATGCGGCGGCCGCTCATTACGTTCGAATCATAGTTTACAGGGTAAACAGGGTCGGGGATCAAGACTTCGTTGTCGCCGAAAATTTCGACGATGTTGCCGAGGTCGCTCTTTGCCCCGTCGCTTACGAATATTTCATCAGGCGACAGTGTGACGCCATATTCGGCGTAATGTGACACAATGGCATCGCGCGCGAAATCATAACCATACTCCGGTGCATATCCGCGGAATGTCTCTTTTTTTGACATTTCATCTGTTGCGGAATGAAGCGCAGCTATGACTGTCGGCGTCAGCGGAAGCGTAACGTCGCCAATCCCTAAACTTATGACGTTTGAATCCGGATGAGCTTCGCGGTAAGTACGCACGCGCCGCCCGATTTCTGAAAAAAGGTAACTTTTCTTTGCATTATTATAATTATCATTAAGCTTAATGCTCATAGTAATAAACTCCTTCATATACTGTTGTCGCAGGACCGGTCATAAAAACGGTGTGGTCGTCAAGGCATGTTATTTTAAGGTCACCACCGAGCAGTTTTACAGTTATCTCATCACCAGCTCGGCATATGCCGTTTTCAATTGATGCTGCAACGACGGCACATGCACCGGTTCCGCAGGCAAAAGTTTCCCCACTGCCGCGCTCCCATACTCGCATAAGAAGCGTTTTTTCGTCAATTAACCGGACAAATTCAGTGTTCGTCTGCTCCGGAAAAATATGGTGATGTTCAAAAAGCGGTCCTATCTGCGAAAGGGGGAGATTTTCTGTGTCATCAACAAAAATGACAGCGTGGGGGTTGCCCATTGATACAGCCGTGACACGATATTCGCGCCCGTCAACAACAATTGGCGATGAGATAAGCGGTTTGTCGCTTAAAACCGGTATATCTGCCGGCAGAATTGAGTATTTGCCCATGTCGACTCGTACGGAATCTACGAGTCCGTCTTTTCCGATTGATAGTTCGAGATGCTTGATACCGCTTTTTGTTTCGATATCAAGCGAACGTTTTCGTTTTATCCCTTTATCGTAAATGAACTTGCCGACACAGCGTATGCCGTTGCCGCACATCTTGCCCTCGCTACCGTCGGCGTTAAACATGCGCATTTTAGCGTCGGCGACGTCTGACGGGCAAATGAGAATAAGCCCGTCGGAGCCGACAGAAAAACGGCGAGGGGACATCGCCCGCGCAAGAGCGGGCGGGTCAGATGGCTCGCCGTTTGTACAATCAATATATATATAATCGTTCCCGATACCGTGCATCTTTGTGAAGCGGATTTCTGTTATACGATTAGCGTTCATGCTTGTGTGTACATCCATATGGTAATGCCGTCTCCTCCACGATCTTAACCGAAAATATCGCTCATATTATAAAGACCGGGCTTTTTGCCGATAATGAACTCGGCGGCAGTGAGAGCGCCCTCCGCATAAAGCGCACGGTCGTGCGCTTCGTGGCGCAGTGTCAGCGTTTCGTAAGCTGTTGATATTATAACTTCATGAATACCGACAGTATTGCCCATGCGAAGCGAGTGAATACCAATTTCATTTCTGCTGCGCACGCCATCATTGTGACGACCGACAAGCGGTACGGCATTATGCCGTACGGATTTCACCGAATCAGCAAGCATCAGCGCTGTTGCCGATGGTACGTCAATCTTTCTGTTATGATGGCGCTCGATTATTTCAATATCTGCGCCGGGGAACATTTCAACCGCTTGGCGTACAAGGCCGCGCAAGACAGCAATGCCGAGCGATGTGTTCCCGGAATAAAATACGGGAATATAACGCGCAGCCTGATTGATGTAGCGTTTTTCACTTTCGGTGTGACCTGTCGTTGCAATGACGAGAGGTATGCCACGTCTTGTGGCATACTCCGTTAAAACACCGGCTGATGTATGGTGTGAAAAGTCTATTATACAGTCCGCGTTTCCTTCATAAGCGAAAAGCGACGTGTAAAAGCCTTCTCCGCCGACCGGATCTACAGCAGCCGCAAGAGTAGCATCTCTATGTCCTGTTTGAATCAGGCGGACAACTTCACGTCCCATGTGCCCGCCGGCGCCGTTTACAATAATCTTCATATTCATTTTTCACCTGCCGCATTATAATAAATGATAACAAATCAAGCAATTATGCCAAGTTTACGCATGCAGGCGAAAAGTTTTTCACGCGCCCCGTCTTCCATAGGAGTGAGCGGTAAGCGCAGATAATTCTCGCAATAGCCAAGCTTTGACATTGCTGCCTTTACCGGTATCGGATTTACCTCTGAAAATAGAGCTCTTATGAGCGGTAAGTACTTCAATTGAAGCTGAGAAGCCCGCTGTATATTGCCGGCGAAAAAGCTGTCGCACATATCGACAACGACTTCAGGAACAACATTTGAAAGTACAGAAATAACACCCTTGCCGCCAAGGGAAAGTATCGGCACGATTTGATCGTCTTCCCCTGAATATACATCAAGCATGTCGCCGGCCAGGGCAAAAGTATCAGCAACACGTGAAATATTTCCACATGCTTCCTTCACAGCGACAATGCGCGGGTGTTGCGCGAGCTTCAGGTATGTTTCCGGTTCGATTGAAACACCGGTTCTTGACGGTACGTTATAAAGAATGACCGGTACTGTGCTTGCGTCAGCGATTGCAAAGTAACTTTCAACAAGACCGCGTTGAGTAGCTTTATTGTAATAAGGGGTGACGACGAGAACGGCATCTGCGCCAATGCTTGAAGCATACTCGGTTTGCTTAATTGCCGTTTGAATATTGTTACAGCCTGTTCCGCAGATCACAGGGACGCGCCCTGCTGTGTGTTCGACGGCGAAACGCATGACTTCGCGGCGTTCGGCATCAGAAAGAGTGGAGCTTTCGCCTGTCGTACCTAATATAACAAGTGCATTTATTCCGGCTTCAATTTGACGGTCAATTAGAAGGCCGCATTTTTTATAATCCACACCGTCTTTCGTTGTTGGTGTAATTAAAGCAGTTGCAACACCAGTGAAAATGCTTTTTGTCTTCATGGATTTTCGCAGCCTCCTAACATTTTTTAAATTTAATTTTTAGTAAGAATATCACAAATAAATATTCAAATCAACACATTTTATCAATTTCGGAATAACAGACAATATAAGCCTTTCAAAGAAAATTATTTTATAGAATTTCAACTAAAAGTATAAAAGGATGAATAATTATAAATAATTTAAAATTTAAGTGAATAATTTTTAAGAGGGGTGAAAATGGCATAAACTCTGCTAATATAAATGATAGTGATTATTTATGCGCTAACATTATCATTTGTGAGAGGTAAGATAAATTCACGCAAAGGTGTCATGCATATCATACGGTGATGAAAATGAAGTAATTATAAAGGAATTGTTACAATAATATCGGCAATGTTTTATACTAATGCTACATATTAAAGATGTATATTAGTGTTGTTTTTATAAAACTGGAACAAATTAATGGTTATTGAGAAATCTAATTCATATTTTATATAAATTGTATTAATAAATCAGATTGATTCTTGTTGACTTTATAAAGTGCGTGTGATATGATATATAATACAAAAACGAGTTGTCATTTTGTGTATTGTTGTAAACATTTACTATAAAAATGCACAAGTAAATATCATCGTGTGCATTAAAATTACATTTACAACAATATTTGTCCACAAAATGGAACAATAAGAACTGGAGGACAGTCTTATATAATGGACTCCATTCTTATATAACGAAATTTTTTAATTTGCATGGAGGTAAAAATGAACAAAAAAATTACAGCATTATTCCTTGCGATTCTGATGCTTGTAATGCCACTGGCTATTTACGGCTGTGGTGATGGTGACAAAACTCCGATCGAATCTTTGACGGATGACACGGATGCTCCGGGTTCCAATACTCAACCGTCAGATGACGAGAAGGATACGGAAGAAGAAACTGAACCTACATATGAACCTGATCCGGACGCTAAGTTCCCGGGCGCTGCAGGTGTAGGATCGCTTGGTGCTACTGTTTATTTCGACAAAATCAAGATTTCGTCAATTAAAAACAAGTTAGTACTTTACGAGAACGACTTTTCCGGTGAAAATCCGCTTGAAGGCATGAACTACGATGTCTATTCCGGATATTCATGGGATAAGGACACAAATGACTTTTCAGTAAAAGCTCTTGAAGAGGCAGAAGGTGCCGAGGCGGATTATGTTTTGGCATTTGAAGATCCGTCATCAGTCGGATCGCTCGTTTACTTTGGCGATCCAAAGTGGAACTATCTGCAATATTCGGTCAGAGTCATGATCAGTGACATTGGCCAGGGCGGTGCTGTAATTTACTTCGGTTACGTTGATTCGAAGAATTACTTTGCACTTGAGATTGGTGCAGAAAACAACACCAAAATAAATGTCTATCGTGTTGAAAATGGCAACAAGTCTCTTGTTGATTCCATGCCGTACAAGGCAAAGCTTGATGAGTGGTTCGCGGTAGGCATTAACATGAAGCGCGAAGATATCGATATTTATGTAGCCAGCACGCTGATATTCTCGCTCTACAAAGAGTATGATCCGGAAGATGCATACTGGGGCGGCGTCGGTCTCGGTTCATGGCTGACAGCTCAGTCTTGGGATAACCTCGTTGTTAAGAGCAATGAGACTGGCGAAATCCTTTATCAGAACGACTTCAGCGATCCTGAGTCTCTTACAAGAGATTTCGTTCCGAAGCAGTATAGTGGCGGTAGCTGGGGCACTATCGATGCCTGGACCGATTACTGGGTAATTGAGGATGATGATGAAGAGCATGGCAAGGTTCTGAAGCTCAATACTGCAGCATATTCCGGCTGCGTTGTCATGGTTGCTGACAGTATAGGCAATCAAAATTACACGAACTACACTATTGATGTTGACGTACGCCGTGACAGCGGTGCCGAAGCATGGCTTGTATTCTTCAACGGTAAAGACGATAAGAACTACGTCATGTGGAACATCGGTGGTTGGGGCAATAGCAAGACGGCTTACGAAACAATCTTCGAAGGATCTAAGTCTACCGGAACACAGATCGACGATATGTACGAGATGAATCAATGGTATCATGTAACCCTCATCGTTAAGCCGAACGCCGTATACGGCTATGTCGATGGTGTTCTGAAGCAGGTTTATACAGGCTGATTTAAATAAGCAATTAAATCAGATACTGTTGTTTTGAATACAGTGCACCCGGGAGGGGAACCACCTCCCGGGTGCACTTTCGTGTATGGTACACGTGACGATATGACGGGATTGTACATAATATACAAAAATGCACCGTCTGAAACCAATAAATTTCTACATATAAAATTTGATATTGTACGATAAAAATATAAAAAAAACTTGATATTCAAAGAAACACGTGATAGAATAGATGAGCTTGGTGTGCGATGATGCGGAAGGTTGCCACCGTTTCGGCGGGGAATTTCCGCGGAGTATGTCCGGCCTTGAGCCGGGCGGACCAGAGTTTACACAGAACGTGTGTGATGCGCTGACACTTTAATTAGTATTTGATGCATCCGATGTGCTTATGGTCACCATAGACTGTAAGCTGCGGATTCGTTTTTTGGAGTGGCAAACATACACACGGCGCCGTGTACAGCATCGCCCTCCGTGAAACGAAATAGCAAGGAGGATGAAACATGTCGGCAAGCGACAAGATCAGAATTCGCGTGAAAGGTTACGATCACACGCTTGTGGATGCAGCTGCTGCAAAGATAGTTGAAGCGGCTAAGCGAAATGGCGCAGAGGTTTCCGGACCGATACCGCTCCCCACAGAAAAGGAAATCGTAACGATACTGCGCGCTGTCCATAAGTATAAGGACTCCCGTGAGCAGTTTGAGCAGAGAACCCACAAGCGCCTGATCGAAATCAAAAAACCGTCTCAGAAAACGGTTGATGCGCTTATGAAGGTCGAGCTTCCCGCTGGTGTTGATGTTCAGTTCAAGCTCTGATCGCGACATTTCGGTGAAGAAGCTGTAAATAAGCCAATATCAGCAAATACTTATATTAAATTGTAAGCGTTTGCTGGAAAAGGTCATGTTGACGCGTGCGGGGTGGCGCCCTGCGAAACTAACGCGCCAACCAATAACCTGACGGAGGAAATACAGGTAAAATGAAAAAAGGCATTATCGGTAAAAAGCTTGGTATGACCCAGATTTTCGACGAAGCCGGCAACATGATTCCGGTAACAGTCATTGAAGCTGGACCGTGCCCTGTAGTTCAGAAGAAGACTGCCGAAAACGACGGTTATAGTGCCGTGCAGCTCGGCTTCCTTGATATGAAGGAAAGCAAAGTCTCAAAACCCAAGGCCGGTCACTTTAAGAAGGCCGGAGTTACAGTCAAGCGCCATCTGAAAGAATTCAGACTTGATGACGCTGACAAGTATTCTGTCGGCGACGTGGTTTCGGTCGATACATTTGCGCCTGGTGAAAAAGTTGATGTTACAGGCATAACAAAAGGCCGTGGATTTACTGGCGCTGTTAAGAGATGGGGACATCACATAATCAGAATGTCACACGGTACAGGCCCTGTACACCGCGAAGTCGGTTCTATGGGTGCCAACTCGACACCGTCGAGAGTATTTAAAAACAAAAAGATGGCAGGCCAGTACGGAAATGAACGAGTAACCGTTCAAAACCTTACCGTTATAAAGGTTGACGCGGAGAAGAACCTTATAGCCGTCAAGGGAGCTGTTCCCGGTGCGAAGGGCGGAATCGTTTTTATTCGCGACAGCGTTAAAGCCTGAGGAAGAGGAGGAATAAGAAATGCCAAACTTAAAAGTCGTAGACATGGCGGGCCGTGAAGTCGGTGAAATCGCCCTGTCCGATAAAATATTCGCTGCCGAGGTAAACGGCGCGGTCCTCCATTCATACGTTAGAGCGTATCTGCTCAACCAAAGGCAGGGTACGCAGTCCGCGCTGACTCGCTCGGAAGTTTCGGGTGGCGGCAGAAAGCCCTGGAGACAGAAGGGTACAGGACGTGCAAGACAAGGTTCTCGCCGTGCTCCCCAGTTTACTCACGGTGGCATAGTGTTCGCGCCGAAGCCTCGTAGCTACCGTGTCACCATTAATAAAAAGGTAAAGCGTATTGCGTTGTACAGTGCACTTTCCTCAAAAGTTGCTGACGGCGACATGATTGTTGTTGACAAGATTGTGTCCGAGGATTACAAGACAAAGACGATGGCCAATATGCTTGCTGCTGTCGGCGCAAAGAAGAAAGCTCTTGTCGTTCTTGATGAAGCTGATAAGATGACACTTAAGTCATTCGCAAACATCCCGAATGTTAAAACAGCTTCATACAACACTCTCAACGCTTTTGACATCATCAATTGCGACTCCTTCATTGTGACGCGCGGCGCGGTCGAAAAAATTGAGGAGGTTTACGCATAATGAAGTACGCAGAAGATATTATCCTTGCTCCTGTTATTACAGAAGCAAGCATGGCGAGGATGAGCGATAAGAAATACACATTTAAAGTTGCGAGAAAAGCTACAAAGCCGGAGATCGCGACTGCCGTTGAAAAACTTTTCGGTGTTGAGGTTGAAAGTGTCAACACTGTCTCAATGAAGAGAAAGCCGAAGAGATACGGTCAGCATTATAGCTACACCTCTGCGTGGAAGAAAGCAATTGTAACGCTCAAGAAGGACTCAAAGCCGATAGAGTTCTTTGAAGGGCTATATTGATGACGGGAGGAATTGAAAAGTGGCAACGATAAAATATAGGCCGATAACTCCCGGTAGACGCAATATGACAGTTGCGTCATTTGAGGAGATCACGAAATTTACACCTGAAAAGACGCTTGTTGTCATAAAGAAGAAGAAAGCCGGACGCAACAACGCCGGTAAGATAACAGTACGTCATAAGGGCGGCGGTAATAAGGTTAAATACCGCATAATAGACTTCAAGCGTCAGAAGGAAGGTCCTGCAACGGTTATCGGTATCGAATATGATCCTAACCGCAGTGCATATATCGCCCTTCTTAAGTATGAAGACGGTACGAAGAGCTATATCATAGCTCCTGTTGGCGTTAAGGATGGAGACGTTCTCTATTCCGGCGCAAATATTGATATCAAACCGGGCAATACACTCCCGATGGCAAACATACCGGACGGTACGTATATCCACAACATCGAAATTTACCCCGGTAAGGGAGCACAGCTTGTACGCGCTGCAGGCTCCCAGGCCCAGCTTCTCTCGAAAGAGAACGGCTATGCAGCAATACGTCTCCCCTCCGGTGAGATGAGATATATACGCCTTGATTGCCGCGCTACGATCGGTCAGGTCGGTAATATCGATCATCAGAACGTTAAGATAGGCAAAGCCGGTAGAAAGCGTCATATGGGAATACGCCCGACAGTTCGCGGTTCAGTCATGAACCCGGTCGATCACCCGCATGGTGGTGGTGAAGGTAAAGCTCCGATCGGACATCCCGGTCCGCTTACACCGTGGGGCAAGCCTGCTCTCGGTTATAAGACAAGAAAGCAGAACGCGCGCACGAATAAATTCATTATAAAGCGCAGAAACGGCAAATAAGGAGGACGAACGATAAATGAGCAGAAGCTTAAAGAAAGCGCCTTATGTCGAACCTAAGCTGTATGCAAGGATATGCGCCATGAACGAAAAAGGCGAGAAGAAGGTCCTCAAGACGTGGAGCCGTGACTCGACAATATATCCCGAGTTTGTCGGCCACACAATAGCCGTTCACGACGGCAGAAAGCATGTTCCGGTGTATATCACGGAGGAGATGGTAAGCCACAAGCTCGGTGAGTTTGCGCCAACACGCACCTTCAGAGGGCATTCAGGCTCTAAGACCTCCAACACAGGCTCTTAAGCGCAGAACAATTAAAACAAATAGAACATACGGAGGTCAAAAATAGATAAATGGAAGCTGTAGCACACCTCAAATATATACGCGTGTCACCACGAAAGGTTGTAAATGTTTTAAAACTTATACGTGGTAAAGACATAGATGTAGCGATGGGCATCCTCAAGAACACGAGGAAAGCTATTTGCCCTGACCTTATTAAGTTGCTTAAAAGCGCACGCGCTAATGCCGAAAACAACCACGAGATGGACGGTGGAAAACTTTATATTTCTGAATGCTACGTTTGCCCCGGCCCGACAATGAAGCGCCTTATGCCGCGTGCAAAGGGCAGCGCTGACGTAATTCTGAAGCGCACCTGTCATATCACAGTGAAAGTTAAGGAAAGAGAATAAGAAGGAGGCAAACAACTAAAGTATGGGTCAAAAAGTAAATCCTCACGGCATGCGCGTGGGTATTATTAGAGATTGGGACTCGAGATGGTACGCCTCCGACGAGAAATTCGGCGACATTCTCGTTTCCGACTACAACCTTAGGAAATACTTGAAAGAAAAGCTTAAGCTTGCTGGCATTCCTAAGATTGAAATTGAGCGCGCTAACGGAAGAATCAAAGTATTCATTCACTGCGCAAAGCCCGGCATGGTGATTGGCCGCGGCGGTGCAGAAATAGACAAATTAAAAATTGATATTGAAAAGATAGCTGGCATGCCTGCTTCAGTTAACGTAATCGAGGTAAAACCAATCGATTTAAATGCTCAGCTCGTCGCTGAGAATATTGCAAGCCAGCTTGAACGCAGAATTTCATTCCGCCGTGCAATGAAGCAGGCAATAGCAAGAGCGATGAAATGCGGCGCTAAAGGAATTAAAGTATCCTGCAGCGGCCGTCTCGGCGGTGCCGAGATTGCTCGCACCGAGCATTATCACGAGGGCACTATCCCGCTTCAGACACTGCGCGCAGACATTGACTATGGTTTTTGGGAAGCTCATACAACATACGGTAAGATAGGTGTTAAGGTCTGGATATACAAAGGCGAAGTTCTTCCCGAAATCCAGCGCACTGTATCTGAAACACCTGCAGCATCCCATCGCCAGAAGCATGAAGGCGATCGCCGTGAGGGAGGTAGACGTGGCTCACGCGGTGGAAACAAGGGCGCAGGTAATGCCGGGAACAAAGGTGCGAAAGAGGGAGGCAGAAAATAAATCATGTTGATGCCGAAAAGAGTAAAGTACAGACGCGTACAGCGCGGACGTATGAAGGGTAGAGCTCAGCGCGGCAACAAGATTACAAACGGTGAGTATGGTCTTGTTGCACTTGAGCCAGCCTGGATAACAAGTAACCAGATCGAAGCCGCACGTATTGCTATGACACGTTATACACGCCGCGGCGGTAAGGTTTGGATAAAGATATTCCCGGATAAACCGATTACAGTAAAACCAGCTGAAACACGAATGGGTTCCGGTAAAGGTTCCCCAGAGTACTGGGTAGCTGTCGTTAAACCGGGCAGAGTATTATTCGAGATGGGCGACGTTACGGAAGACATAGCACGGGAGGCAATGCGTCTGGCCTCGTATAAGCTTCCGATAAAATGTAAGTTTATGACGCGGCAGCAGCTCGAAAGTGAAGGGGAGGTATAATCGATGAAAGCAAGCGAACTCAGAGCAATGACCTCCGAGGAGCTTGAAAACAAGCTCGCGGAGCTTAAAAGCGAGCTATTCAACCTCCGTTTCCAACACGCGATTAACCAGCTTGAAAATACACATAGAATCGTGGATGTCAAGCGCGATATCGCGCGTGTAATGACCGTGCTTCACGAGAAAAACGCATAAGGAGGACGCGACAAAATGGCCAATACAGAAAATAAAACACGCGGAATGCGTAAAACGCGCACCGGCGTCGTTGTATCAAACAAGATGGATAAGACGGTCGTCGTCGCGATCAAGGACAACGTACGCTCTCCCTTGTACGGTAAGATAGTGAAGCGCACGAAAAAGCTCCATGTACACGACGAAAATAACGAATGCGGCATCGGTGATCGCGTAGTTGTGATGGAGACAAGACCCCTTTCTAAGACAAAGAGATGGCGGGTTGTCGAAATCATTGAAAAAGCGAAATAAGGACAGGGAAGGTGCTATAAATTGATTCAACAAGAGTCATATTTAAAGGTTGCCGATAACACCGGTGCCAAAGAGCTGCTTTGCATTCGAGTTCTTGGCGGTACTGGTAGACGTTATGCCAATATAGGTGATGTCGTTGTCTGTAGCGTTAAGAAGGCTACACCGGGTGGCGACGTCAAGAAAGGCGACGTTGTAAAAGCTGTTATCGTTAGAACAGTTCATGGTTTGAAACGCCGTGATGGCACAACGATACGCTTTGATGAAAATGCAGCCGTAATAATTAATGAAGATAAAAACCCAAAGGGCACACGTATATTTGGACCGGTTGCCCGTGAGCTTCGCGACAAGAAATTTTTAAAGATTTTGTCGCTTGCTCCGGAAGTGCTATGACGGAGGTGCAATAATGAAACATAGTTTAGATATAAAAAAGGATGACACCGTCGTCGTTATCTCCGGAAATGATAAAGGCAAGCGCGGTAAAGTGACAGCAGTCTCTCCGAAGGAAGGCAAAGTCATTGTTTCAGGTGTTCACATTGTTCATAAGCACCTGAAGCCGAAGAAGCAGGGCGATACAGGCGGTATTGTTGAAGTTGAAGGCGCTATTTATGCGTCTAAAGTGCAATTATACTGCCCGAAATGTGAACGCGGTGTCAGAATAAAGCACAAGATCGAAGAAGGCAAGGATGGCAAGTCCGTAAAGTACCGTGTTTGTGCAAAATGCGGCTCTAAGCTTTGATCGGAGGCAGTGTAATGGCAGTAGTAAGACTTAAGGAAATATATAAAAACGAAGCTGCTCCAGCTTTAATGAAGCGCTTCGAGTATAAAAGCCCAATGCAGATTCCTAAGCTCGTTAAAGTAGTCGTTAACGTCGGCTGCGGCGATGCGAAGGACAATCCAAAGGCTCTTGAAAACGTAATATCAGAGCTTACGATGATTACAGGCCAGCGTGCGGTACCAACGCTCGCTAAAAAGTCTATTGCGAACTTCAAAGTTCGTGCAGGAATGAAAATAGGTGCGAAGGTTACATTACGCGGCGACAGAATGTACGAATTTGTAGATAAGCTGTTTATGTTTGCGCTGCCGCGAGCACGCGACTTCAAAGGTATAAGCGCAAATTCATTTGATGGCCGCGGAAACTATTCGCTTGGTCTTAAGGAACAGCTTGTATTCCCGGAAATCGAGTTCGATAAAGTTGATAAAATACGCGGAATGAGTATTGTATTCGTTACGACAGCAAAAACAGACGAAGAAGCGCGCGAGCTTCTCAGACTCTTGGGCGCTCCGTTTGAGAAACAATAATCGGGGGATAACAGATAATGGCTAAAACCTCATTGATTTACAAACAGAAAAGAGAGCAGCGCTTTTCAACAAGAAAATATAATCGCTGCAAGATCTGTGGCCGTCCCCACGCTTATCTGCGCAAATACGGTATTTGCCGTATCTGCTTCCGCGAACTCGCATACAAGGGTCAAATTCCCGGAATTAAGAAAGCGTCCTGGTAAGGGCGGGTTCGTAAGAACAAAAATATCCGCTGCCCGAAAGGAAAGAAAACATTCTTTAACCCCGGGTGGGACAGCCGCGAAGATAAGCGGCAGCAAGATAAAGAGACTTGCACAGGAGGAAGCAAATAAATGCAGATTTCAGACGTTATAGCCGATATGCTAACCCGTATCAGGAACGCCAATGATGCTCGTCACGATACGGTTGATATTCCGGCGTCTAATTTAAAGAAATCCATTGCCGAAATTCTTATGACAGAAGGCTATATCAAGAGCTATCAGATCATAGAGGACGGCAAACAGGGGATAATTCGCATTTCACTTAAATATGAGCATGGCAAGCAGCGCGTAATCCGTGGCTTGCGCCGTGTATCGAAGCCCGGTCTTCGTATATATTCGAGCTACGAAAACATGCCGCGTGTAATGAACGGCCTTGGCATCGCTATCGTATCAACATCCAAGGGCATTATGACCGACCGTCAGGCTCGTGCAGAGCATATCGGCGGCGAAGTCCTTGCGTTCATCTGGTAAGGAGGCGAGGATAGTATGTCAAGAATAGGAAGAAAAGAAATTACAATACCGTCCGGCGTTACAGTAGATATCGCAAAGAACAACGCTATAACGGTAAAAGGACCTAAGGGCACGCTTTCAATGACGATTCATCCAAGAATCAAGGTTGAAAAAGACGGCTCTACAATTAAGGTTTCTCGCTCCACAGATGAAAACCTTGATAAATCACTTCATGGCCTTTCAAGAACGCTTATCAATAACATGATAATCGGTGTTACACAAGGCTATGAGAAAAAGCTCGAAATCGTAGGAAGCGGTTACAGAGCTTCGATGAACGGAAAGAATTTAGTTCTTAACGTTGGATATTCGCACTCTATCACAATCGTTCCTGAGGAGAACATTACATTTGAAACTCCGACGGCAACAAATATAACTGTTCGTGGTATCGACAAACAGAGAGTCGGACAGGTAGCAGCGGAGATCCGTTCAAAGCGTCCGCCTGAACCGTATCACGGTAAAGGAATAAGATATGAGGGCGAAAAGATACGCCGCAAAGCCGGTAAGGCTGGTAAGTAAGAAAGGAGCTGAGCGTAATGGTCACAATTAAGGATAAAAATAAGGCCCGCCTAAAAAGGCACGCTCGCGTAAGGGCGAAAATAAGCGGCACGCCGGAGTGCCCGCGCCTCTGCGTGTACCGCTCCAACAAGCATATCTCTGCCCAGATAATTGACGATGTAAACGGAGTAACGCTTGTTTCAGCATCAACACTTGAAAAAACGTTCGAGGGAAGTGGCTCGAACAAGGAAGCCGCAAGAAAAATCGGCGGTATAATAGCAAAAAGAGCGCTTGACAAGGGAATCAAAGCGGTTGTATTTGATCGCGGCGGCTACCTTTATCACGGGCGTGTATCGGAGCTGGCTGAGGGTGCCCGCGAGGGCGGCCTGCAGTTCTGACTTCGGTTTGTACACAACCTTGAAAAGCCGTATAATCTGAGCTTTTCAGGTTAAAAATCAGGAGGAATACTACACAATGGCAGTGAAAGAAAGAATCAATGCCGCAACGCTTGATCTTCAAGATAAGCAAATATCCCTCAACCGTGTAAGCAAAACTGTTAAGGGCGGCCGTGTTACAAGATTCGCAGCAATTATGGTTGTCGGCGATGGCAACGGTCATGTAGGTTACGGACTTGGTAAGGCAACTGAAGTACAGGAAGCCGTACGCAAGGCCATTGAGGATGCAAAGAAGAATATGATCACAGTATCTTTAAAGGATACGACAATTCCTCATGAAGTCATAGGGGAATATGGTGCAGGTAAGGTGCTTCTAAAGCCTGCCGCACCCGGTACGGGAATTATCGCAGGAAAAACCGTCCGTGCAATTCTTGAACTTGCCGGAATACGCAACATAAGAGCAAAGTGCCTGCGCAGCCGTAACCCCGTGAACGTTGTAAAAGCTACGTTCGAGGGTCTGAAAGCCCTGCGCACGGCGGAAGAAGTGGCTAAGAGCCGCGGAATTCCAGTCGATGCTATCAAGGGTTAAAGGAGGCGCTGGCAATGAGTAAGGATACAGCAATGCTTAAAGTAACTCTTGTAAAGAGTCTGATAGCCTGTAAGCCTAAGCAGAAAGCAACAGCATATTCACTTGGGCTGCGCAAGATAGGCGACAGCGCCGTTGTTGAAGACGACGCGGTTACGGCCGGCAAGGTTAAAGTCCTCTCCCATCTTGTAAAGGTGGAAAAGAAAGAGGCGTAAGCGTCGTGTGCGGCGCAGCACTACTTGTTAAGGAGGAAAACCATGAAGCTCCATGAACTTTCACCCGCTCCCGGCTCCGCAAAAAAAGCGTGGCGTAAGGGCAGAGGCATCGGCTCCGGTAACGGTAAAACAGCCGGCAGAGGTCATAAAGGTCAGAATGCTCGCTCTGGTGGCGGTGTAAGGCCCGGATTTGAGGGTGGACAGCTCCCGCTTTACAGGAAGCTGCCTAAAAGAGGTTTTAATAATATGTTCAGCAAGCAGTATGCGATAGTTAATGTATCTGATCTTGATATTTTCAACGATGGCGATACAGTAACAATCGAAACTCTGCTTGAAAAGAAAATTATTCGCAAGCCTTATGACGGACTAAAGGTTCTCGGTAACGGCGAACTTAACCGGAAGCTTAATGTACGAGCAACGGTATTTTCGGCCACGGCTAAGGAAAAGATTGAAGCCGCAGGCGGAACAGTCGAGGTAATCTGAGATGTTTACGACGTTTTTTAGCTGGTTTCAGCCCATAATAAACGCGTTTAAAACACCCGATCTCAGAAAGAAAATTTTATACACATTCTTCATTCTTCTTATATATAGAATTGGCGTAGCAATTCCTGTTCCGTATATCGACGCATACAACTTCTCCGGCATACTGGAGTCAAACGCCGGGAGCATGTTTGAATACCTGAACCTGCTCTCAGGCAGCGCCTTCTCTATGGCGACGCTGTTTGCGCTCGGTATTTCGCCATACATCACATCATCAATCGTAATGCAGCTGCTCACAGTTGCTATTCCTGCACTTGAGCGCTTGCAAAAAGAAGGGCCTGAGGGACAGAAAAAGATAGCGCAGATTACACGTTATGTTACTGTTGCTCTCGCGCTTATCACAAGCTACGGTTATTACATGATGCTCAGCAAATACGGTCTTTTAACCGTAGAAGGATTCTTCCCGGCCATTATCATAGTCACCTGCTACTGCGCAGGTTCGGCTATTGTTATGTGGTTCGGTGAAAGAATCAATGAAAAGGGTATCGGCAATGGTATTTCAATAATACTTTTTGCGAATATCGTTTCCGGTAGCTTTGATGCTGTGACGACTATCCGCAATTATTTCGGCAAACATACGCTTATGGGCTATCTGACGCCTATTATCGCTATAATAATCGGGATAGCGATGATATACTTTATTGTATTCATTACAGAAAGTGAGCGTCGTCTCCCTATTGTTTACGCAAAGCGTGTTATAGGCCGTAAAATGTATGGCGGACAGAATTCAAACCTTCCGATAAAGTTGAATATGTCTGGCGTTATGCCTGTTATCTTTGCGAACTCCATTTTAGCGATTCCGGCTACTCTGGCTATGATCATCACGCCAAAGGATGGATCGTTCTGGGATAAAACCGTTAATTTCTTATCAAGCAACTCTTGGTTCTATCCGTTCATACTGTTCGTTTTAATCATCGCGTTCGGATATTTCTACATCACAATATCCTTCAACCCGATTGAAGTTGCGAACAACTTAAAGAATAACGGTGGTTCCATTCCTGGTATCCGTCCGGGACGTCCGACAGCGGAATATATTACAAGAGTTCTGAACAAGATAACACTTATCGGTTCTCTTTTCCTGTCAGTCGTTGCAATAGCACCGATTATAGCTAATATAATTACTGACCACGCTATTTCCGGTATTGCTTTTGGTGGTACATCGCTTCTTATCGTTGTTGGCGTTGCACTTGAGACCGCAAGGGATCTTGCTGCGCAGATGTCGATTCGCGGTTATCGCGGCTTTTTGCAGTAATATTTAACGGAGAAGTAAATGCACTACAATAACAATAAACAAATTAAGCTGATCTTTCTCGGCCCTCCCGGAGCCGGAAAAGGGACGCAAACGGAAATAATATCTGAAAAGTATTCAATACCAGCAATATCAACCGGTGCCATTCTTCGATCTGCAATAAAAAACCAGACCGAACTTGGCAAAACAGCAGCTAAGTACGTGGAAGCAGGCGAACTCGTTCCCGATGATATAATCATTGGAATCATGAAAGAACGCCTTGCCGAGGATGATTGTAAAAACGGATACATTCTCGATGGATTCCCGCGTACCACGGCTCAGGCTATTGCACTCGATGAGTCCGGTGCGGAAATATCGCTTGTAATTAATCTTGCTGTTGATGATGATGTTATAATTCGAAGGATGAGTGGAAGACGCGTTTGTTGTACATGCGGCGCGACTTACCATATCGAGTATAACCCGACTGAGGATAATAAGACATGCCCGCGTTGCGGTGGCCCGCTTGCCTGCCGCAAGGATGATGAACCCTCGGTAGTTGAAAGCAGACTCAAAGTTTATCACGAACAAACTGAGCCTCTTATCAAATACTACGAGGAAAAGGGCATCTTGCGGACAGTAATCGGTCAGGAAAAGCTTGAAGATACAACAGCACTCACCCTTAATGTGATTGAAAATTACTTAAAGGGTTAAAAATTATTATGATTCATTTAAAAAACGCGGAACAGCTTAAATTAATGAAACGTGCGGGACGGATAGCTGGCGAGGCTTTACTTCTCGCCGGTGAAAATGTACGTCCGGGTGTCACAACAAAAAAGCTCGATGATATCATCAGAAACCACATCGAGCGTTGTGGAGCCGTGCCGTCCTTCCTTGGTTACGCAGGTTTTCCAGCATCCGCGTGCATAAGTATTAACGACGAGGTCATTCACGGAATCCCCTCCGAAGGGCGTGTCCTTGAGGAGGGTGATATCGTGAAGATTGATGTCGGCGCAAAATTCCGCGGCTATCATGGCGACAATGCGAGGACTTTCCCGGTCGGAGCTGTGTCAAATGAAGCGAAACGACTAATTGAGGTGACAGAAGCGTCATTCTACCGCGCCCTTGAAGCAATAAAAAAAGAAGGTGCGCGTATTGGCGACATAGGACACGCGGTCGAGTCGTATTGCGCTGAACACGGATATTCCGTTGTCCGAAGATATGTCGGACACGGTGTTGGTGAAGAGCTTCACGAAGATCCCGAGGTGCCCAATTTCGGGCGTGCGGGACACGGACTTCGCTTGTGTGCGGGTATGACCATAGCAATTGAACCGATGGTGAACACCGGCACAGGAGCTGTCAGGGAAATGCCTGATGGTTGGACAGTTAAAACAGCCGACGGCGGCCTTTCGGCGCACTACGAGCATACCGTGGCTATCACCGAAGAAGGTATAATATTGCTAACACAGGTATGACTAAAAAGTCGACTCCCAAAAGTAAAAATAACGCAAGAGTTGAAACGAACAACAGTACAATCATTAATGTTTCGGCCGAGTGTGTTGGTGAAGTAGTTATTTCACTCCGCGGTCGGGACGCAAAGCGCAGATTCGTTATAATCGGTGCTGCTGCAGACGAAGGTTATGTATATATTGCCGACGGAAGGCTGCGTAAAGTCGAATCGCCAAAGAAAAAGAAGCGTAAACATCTTCTGACGGAAGGAATGGCAACTCCTGAGATTGTAGACGCCATCCGTTGTGGCTCGATTACAAACAAGAAGCTGTGGAGATATATACGCAGCATTTCCACTGACTCTGACAGTACCAATTTTGTTGATACGCAATAGGATGTAGCGAATTTATTTTTGAAGAGTTTAATGTCTAATCAAGGAGGGCATGAATGCCGAAGGATGATGTAATAAAGTTCGAGGGAACAGTGACGGAAGCGCTGCCAAACGCAACCTTTCGCGTACAACTCCCGAACGGACATATCGTTACAGCAGTTATATCTGGAAAATTGCGCATGAACTACATTAGAATACTACCGGGCGACAAGGTGACCGTCGAAGTTTCGGTCTATGACCTGACGAAGGGACGCATAACCCGCCGCCTGAAATAAAACAGACAAGGGGACGGTACAGAAATGAAAGTAAGACCTTCCGTTAAAAAGATTTGCGATAAATGCAAAATCATCAAAAGAAAAGGCCGAGTCATGGTCATCTGCGAGAACCCCAAGCATAAGCAGAGACAAGGATAAAGGCTGAATAAGAGAGGTAAAACTAAATGGCTCGTATAGCAGGTGTCGACATACCGAATAACAAGCGCATTGAGATTGCCCTGACTTATATTTATGGCTTGGGCTTAAAGAGCGCACGTGATATATGCGCAAAGACGGGTGTAAATCCCGATACGCGCGCGAAGGATTTGACAGAAGAAGAAATTGCTAAACTTCGTGACGAGATCGAAAAGAACTATCGTGTTGAAGGCGATCTTCGCAGGGAAGTCGCAATGAACATCAAGCGCCTCGTTGAGATTAACTGCTACCGCGGCATCCGTCACAGAAAAGGTCTGCCGGTACGCGGTCAGCGCACAAAGACAAATGCGAGGACAAGAAAAGGTCCGGCGAAGACGATCGCTAACAAGAAGAAGTAAAGGAGTAACGATAAACAATGGCAGCAACAGCAAAGAAAGCTATTATGAAACGCCGCGAGCGTAAAAATATTGAAGTCGGCGTAGCACATATCAACTCCACCTTCAATAATACTATCGTCACGATGACAGATGTAAAGGGCAATACTATTGCATGGGCGTCTTCGGGCGAACTTGGCTTCAAGGGCTCGAGAAAATCAACTCCATATGCAGCACAGACAGCAGCAGAGCATGCAGCAAAGCTTGCAATGGATCAGGGACTCAAGTCTGTTGAAGTATATGTACGTGGACCCGGTTCAGGACGTGAAGCTGCAATTCGTGCTCTTGCGGCAGCTGGACTTCAAATTACACTCATCAGAGACGTGACTCCGATTCCGCATAACGGGTGCAGACCCCCGAAACGTAGACGCGTCTGATTGAAAACCATAGAAAGGATTAGCAACAGATATGGCAAGATATACAGGACCTTCGTGCCGTTTATGCCGCAGAGAAGGCAAAAAGCTTTATCTTAAAGGCGACCGCTGCCTGAGCGAAAAGTGTGCCGTCAGCAGACGTCCTAACGCTCCAGGACAGCACGGGGCATCGCGCATAAAGGTTAAGGAATACGGCATTCAGCTGCGTGAAAAACAGACAGCAAAACGCTATTATGGCCTTCAGGAAAAGCAGTTTAAACAGTATTATATTAAAGCTGAGAAGAAGCCTGGAATAACAGGTGAAAATCTTCTGACCATGCTCGAAACAAGACTTGATAACGTCGTTTACAGAATGGGCATGGCATCGAGCCGTAAAGAGGCCCGTCAGCTCGTGCTTCACGGTCACTTTAGACTCAATGGTAAGAAGGTTGATATCCCCTCCATTCTTGTGAAGCCAGGCGATGTCATTTCGCTTAAAGAAGGTAAACGCGATTCTGTTAAGATCAAGGAGCTAATTGAACGTTGTCAGACAGCTCTTGTTCCAAAGTGGCTTGAAGTTGACCGTAATAATATTGTCGCACGTGTCATTGCAATGCCTACACGCGATGATATTGACTTTGACTTCAACGAGCAGCTTATTGTCGAGCTTTACTCCAAGTAATAACATGCTCCGATATTACCGTATATGCCAGCCATATACCATATCGGACGCTTTCCGTGGAGTATATTGGCTTAAAAATATTATCGGTAATTATCAATTTAATGGAAATCACGCGACGCGCAGATAGGCGCGCCGGCTCTGGAAAGCGATTTGCATAAAATTGAGTATTATGGAGGGTTATTGAATGATAGAGATAGAAAAGCCGAACATTATTACCGAAAGCATTAGTGATGACGGTAAAACCGGCAAATTCGTCGTGGAGCCGCTTGAGCGCGGCTATGGAATCACGCTCGGAAACTCTCTCCGCAGAGTGCTTCTTTCCAGTCTGCCCGGCTATGCCGTCACGTCGATCAAAATCGACGGCGTGCAGCATGAGATTTCCACTATAAATGGTGTTAAAGAAGATGTTACCGAAATAGTTCTCAATGTAAAGGGCATTATTGCAAAACTGCACGGTGCGACTCCGAAAACAGCAATTATTGATGTTACGGGGCCGTGTGAAGTTACTGCAGGCGATATTAAGCAGGATGTTGACATTGAGATACTAAATCTTGATCATCATATCGCAACACTTTGCGAAAACACACGCTTTTACATGGAACTGACGTTTGATTACGGACGTGGTTATGTATCTCAGGAAAAAAACAAGCAGATATACTCGTCCAATTATCCGTCAGGGACATCAGCACCGATTGGAATAATATATACCGACTCTATATATACGCCTGTATACAACGTAAGCTATACAGTCGAAAATACACGTGTCGGTAACATTACTGACTATGACAAACTAACGCTTGAAGTTAAGACAAACGGAACGATTTCAGCAAAGGAAGCGGTTTCACTCGGAGCCAAGATACTCAACGAGCATCTCAACCTCTTCGTCAATCTTTCTGATGAAGCGAAGAAGGCCGAAATCATGGTTGAACGCGAGGAAACCAAAAAAGAAAAAGTTCTTGAGATGACCATTGAGGAGCTTGACCTGTCCGTTCGCAGCTTCAACTGCTTGAAGCGCGCAGGGATAAACACAGTCGAAGATTTAATAAATAAGACCGAAGAAGAAATGATCAAGGTTCGGAACTTAGGAAAGAAATCGCTTGAAGAAGTCATCCAGAAATTGCATTCACTTGGCCTCGATCTAAAACGGGAAGAGGATTAATTCGACAGGAGGTAACTTGATATGCCCGGGACAAGAAAGCTCGGCAGACCGACCGACCACAGAAAAGCTATGCTGCGTGGCATGGTAACGTATCTGCTTGAGAAAGGTTCCATCGAGACGACGCTGGCGCGTGCAAAGGAAGTACGTGCTCTCGCTGAGAAGATGATAACTCTCGGCAAGGAAAACACACTTGCAAGCCGCCGTGCCGCTCTTGCATATATAACAAAAGAAGACGTTGTGTCTAAGCTGTTCAATGAAATTGCCCCGAAGTATGAAAACAGACAGGGTGGTTATACACAGATATACAAGCTTGGCCCTCGCCGCGGCGACGCCGCCGAAATGGCGCTTATAAAGCTTGTCGACTAATAAGCAGCAACATATTTATATTACGCGGTAAATATTTATCGTTGACATATAAATAAAAGTGCTTACACAAAAATTGATGAGCCGTCAGTTGGTATACCGTCATTATTAAAAAATGAGCCTTCGGTAAGAGAAATTCTACCGAAGGCTTTATGTTTACATAGCCACATTTATAATGTGTATTCTAAGTATAACTTGCGGTATAACAATCGAATATTGAAGATAGAACGTGTGATGATAGTATTATAAAAGGAATAAAGCAGAGAGAACAAACAGAAATAATAAAACCGCCTGTTTGATAGGCGGTTTTATCTGTGCAATGATATGATATAGATAGTTAAATAATAAATCAGTCAACAGAACCACGGCGGCGCTGGAAGAACTTGACGAGCTCGACAATCGGTATAACGGTAATGGCTAAACCTATTGCAATGACATACTCGGTAAACGATATAGAGGTGAAACCGAAAGCATTTGACATGAAAGGAACGTATATAACGACAGCTGTCAGAACAAAAGCAAGTGCGCATGCAACCCACAACCAGACATTTTGCTTTTTCAGTGTAAAGACTGATTCACGGCGCGAGCGCATATTGAAAGAATGGAATATCTCCGCCATAGACATTGTAAGGAACGCCATCGTTGTTCCGTCAGCGCTGTTCGTCAGCTCCCATGCACCTGCTTCGATGCGGTGTCCGACCAAATATGCTATTAACGTGAGGAAAGCAATGAGCACACCCTGATAAATAGTGTCAAAGCCTACGCCACCGGAGAAGATTCCTGCTTTAGGATCACGCGGTGGCTTTTTCATTGCGTCAGGTTCACCCGGTTCCATGCCAAATGAAAGCGCCGGTAAGCTGTCCGTTATCAGGTTGATCCATAGAATATGGACTGGCTTGAGCAGCGTAAAGCCAAGCATTGTAGCCATAAATATGCTGATAACCTCGCTCAGGTTCGATGAGAGCAGGAACTGAATTGCTTTTCTGATGTTAGAATATATTTTGCGCCCTTCTTCAACTGCAGCGACGATCGTTGCAAAGTTGTCGTCAGCGAGAATCATGTCAGCAACGTTTTTCGTAACGTCGGTGCCCGTTATTCCCATGCCAACGCCAATGTCAGCGGATTTAATGCTTGGTGCGTCGTTTACACCGTCGCCTGTCATCGCTGTTATCATGCCGCGCCTGCGCCATGATTCAACAATGCGAACCTTATGCTCAGGCTGAACGCGGGCGTAGACGCTGTATTTATCAATCGTGGCATCAAGCTCCTCGTCAGTGAAGGAATCAAGCGCCTGCCCGAGAATTGCTTGCGAAGGATCTGTAAGTATTCCAAGCTCACGTGCGATAGCAACGGCTGTGTCGATATGGTCGCCCGTTATCATGATGACACGAATACCTGCGTCATGGCACAAATCAACGGCGGCTTTTACTTCCGGCCTTATCGGGTCAATCATACCGTAGAGTCCGAGGAATATCATATTGTCCTCAAGCACATCGGAATCGTATTTTTCCGGTAGTGAATCATACTCACGGTATGCGGCGGCGATAACGCGCAGAGCGCGGTCAGCCATCGATTTGTTCGCAAGGCGTATGTTGTTGAGTAATTTATCCGTCATCGGAACGACACCGGATTCAGTCAAGACATGTGTGCAGCGGGAAAAGATAACATCCGGTGCACCGGTTGTGTACTGTACGTATCTACCTCCATCGATTGGATGGAAAGTTGACATCATTTTGCGCATTGAATCGAAAGGAATCTCTCCAACACGCGGGAATTCTTTCTTTAATACGTTTTTATTCAATCCAATCTTTGCGGCATAGTTGACAAGCGCGCATTGTGTCGGCTCGCCGGTGGATATACATGTTTCGTCGTCGTATTCGGCATCGGTGCAGAGCGCCATAGCTGCCGCGAGCATTTCCTGTTCATCGCCGTATGTGTCGACGACAGTCATTTTATTCTGCGTTAGCGTTCCGGTTTTATCCGAGCAAATAATCTGAGCGCTGCCAAGCGTTTCAACGGCAGTAAGACGCCGTATAATGGCGTTTCGCCTTGCCATTTTCGTTACGCCAATCGATAAGACAATCGTTACAACGGCAACGAGTCCTTCAGGAATCGCGGCGACAGCAAGGCTAACGGCAAGCATAAAGGTATCGAGCATTGAATCGACATTTATTGTGCCTGCCCGCAACATACCGATAGCAAATATAATGACGCTGATTATGAGAACGCCCCATGTGAGCAGCTTTGAAAGCCCGGCAAGCTTCATCTGAAGCGGTGTTGCTTCATCTTCGGCTTTTGTTAAGGCATCTGCTATCTTGCCCATCTCGGTTGACATACCGGTAGCTGTGACGACAGCGACACCACGGCCGTATACGACCGTACTGCCCATATATACCATGTTGCGACGGTCACCAAGAGCGATGTCACCATTCTTTGCGGTTAATGTATCTGACGTTTTTTCAACCGGAACCGACTCTCCGGTCAGTGCGGCTTCTTCGACTTTCATTGACGCGCACTCAATGATACGCGCATCGGCAGGTACGGCGTCTCCGGCATCAAGGTGAATGATGTCGCCGGGTACGAGGTCTTCGCTTTTCATAATCAGTAGCTTTCCGTCGCGAAGTACCTTTGTCGTCGAAGCGGTCATTGATTTTAACGCTTCTATTGCTTCTTCGGCTTTAGTTTCCTGTACGACGCCAAGAATAGAGTTTATCAGGACAACAACAAGAATTATTATGACATCAGTCGGAGACTCATGTTCATAAATTGCTGTAATTGCTGACAATATAGCAGCCGCAAGGAGCACGATTATCATCGGATCGGCAAGCTGTTTCGCAAACCGCTTGAGAAGGCTTGTCTTTTTGCCCTCAACAAGCTTGTTTTTCCCGTTTAATATAAGTCGCGATTCAGCCTCTGATGAGGAAAGACCACCAGCTCCTGTTTCGAGTTGAGTAAAAACCTCATCTTTGCTCTTTAAGTAATAATTCATCGAAAGCCCCTTTAGATCTTTTTATATGATTATGAACAGAAGTATAAGACATATTCGTCATGGCACACATTATGCCACGATTATTAATATATTACAGGTTGTATTTTAATATATCAAAAAATTATGACCCCACTGTGTCGATGTAATAATTAAATATGGGCATATGAAAGTGCGGCACCTATAACAGTAGCAAATTGTGCACGAGGTGGAATTATAAAATTAACGTCAAAATATCCTGCAAGCTTAGAGAAAATTACAGATGCCGGAGACGGCGTCGTTAAATTGCCTGTAAGCACAATGTCACGCGTTCCGTAACTGCGCGATGCGAATATTGTCATCATCGCTACTGTTTCATATACCATGTTGAAAAGCCCGAGTGCAAAGTCACTGTTAGTTGCAAATCCGCCGATGTTGCCGAAATTCGCAGCCGTGAGTGATTCCGACATACCGTCAATCTGCTTTGCCGTCATATTGCCGACAAGCAAGTCGACATTTTTAAGATCTCCGTCGCGGGCAAGTGCTTCAAGGTCCTCAATTGTGTCAATTCCAAGTATTTTCTTTGAAAGACCAAGTAAAGTGCCACCTCCCACACCGGTACCACCGAGATACTTTGGTTTTGCTCCTGCTTCGGCATAAATTATGGCAGTTCCGGTTCCCATGCTGGCGACTATAGCGCGCGGTAGTGATGAAAGATAAATGCCGCCAAGACCAATGCAGGTAAACTCGGGTACATGAGTGCATGGTAGAGAATAAATTGGTTTTGAAGTATAGGTCGACCCGACGCCGGTTATCATGACGCGCTCAATGTCAGACAGGGAAAGGCCGTTTTGGTCAGTGAATTTTCCAAATGCACCATATAAAGAAGTCAACGGATCGTTAGCACGCACAAAAATCGGCTCTATAAGGGTTGACGCGTTCATTTCTTTTGCATTTTTAAAACCAACAATTTTTGTTGTACTGCCACCAACATCAATTCCAATAATTACGCCCAAAAGATGCCTCCAAAAATTATCCTTATAATTATAATGCGCGATAAACCGCGCTTATATAAAATATACCACAACCTTGTCGCTTTTGCAATATAATGATATAATTAAGTGAAAACCTGAGCAATTATCACGAACGGGAGGTACAATATAGTGACGGTGAGGGAGTTGCTTTACGATAAAAAACTTTTTATTTTTGATATGGACGGCACAATTTATTTAGGGGAGCAACCGTTTTCCTTCGCCGTTTCATTTATAAATAAACTCAGATTATCCGGCAGGCGAGTTCTTTTTTTTACAAATAATGCATCACATACATCCCCATACTATTTTAAAAAGCTTGAGCGTCTCGGCTTCTCACCCCGTAAAGATGAAATACTGACGTCAGGGGATGTGACGGCTGAATTTCTCCTAAGACATCGTGCGGGTAAAACTGTTTATCTTGTGGGCACGGATGAATTATACGATGACTGGGCGGCAAAGGGTGTTAAGCTGTCAAGAAACGGGGAGGGCGCTGAAATCGTTGTCACGAGCTTCGATACATCGCTTACATACGAAAAGCTATCAGTAGCATGTAAGCTGGTCCGTGGTGGTGCCGAATATCTTTCTACACATCCGGACTTTAACTGCCCGACAGAGGACGGATTCATACCGGACAGCGGAGCAATAGCTGCTTTTGTCACAGCTTCAACGGGCGTTGTGCCGCGGTATTTCGGAAAGCCGTACCCGGAAACGGTCGATATGATAAAAGAGGTCACGGGAGCGAAAACTCACGAAATCTGTATTTTCGGAGACAGGCTTTATACGGATATTGCAACAGGGCGGCGCGCTGGTATAACATCAGTTCTTGTCCTGACAGGCGAAACAAAAATAAGCGATGTAGAAGCAGCAAAAGAAGACAACCGCCCAGACCTTATTATCCCCTCGCTTGCTGATGCCGATGAAGCATTATTTGCATAAGTAAAGAAGGGAAGATATAAAAATATAATGCAAAAGCGTCAAGCCATATGTAGCTTGACGCTTTCACGTTTTTATATTAAAAATTCTCAAGCCGCCGTTTCTGACGGTATTCGCGGCGCTTTTTCGCCGCTTCATATTCAGCGCGTTCTTCTTCTGTTTCAATGATGAGAGGCGGAACTTTAACAGGGTGTCCGTTTTCATCAATAGCAACAATCACGAGGTACGCTCTGTTGATAAGGCGGCGCGTGCCGTCAAGGCTTTCGGCGACAGTATCAACGCGAATCTCCATTGATGTATTGCCTGTGTACGTGATACGGCCTGACATAATGATTATATCGTTCAAATAAGCCGGTTCTTTGAACTGTAGGTTGTCAATAGCGGCTGTCGTTACATTCATGCCACAGTGCCTGCGCGCAACGACAGCGGCAAGCATATCAATCCACTCAAGAAGCTTACCGCCATAAAGGCGGTTATAGCCGTTCATCGTGCTCTGAAGAAGAATCTGCACGTTCTCCGTATAAGAATCTGCAACTCTTTTACCGGGAAGTTCTTTGTTTTCTGTGTTCTTTGTGTTTTCCATTTATAAAAAACCTCAAAGGAGACAAAATATAATAGTATATGCAATATTAAAAACTAATGGCTGTTTCTTTTCAAGTTATTTTGATGAAACGTTTATTTTGAAATTAATCTAAAAAATTAATTCCTCAATAAACGAGTTACGTTTATGTTATTATACTATATTATTTATAAAGTTATCAATGGCAGTGTCAGAAGATTAATATGCTAATTTAAAATACTCATTTGTGCTTATTATACATAGTTGTCTTCCTTAATGAAATTTGTACTATTTCGTTTTGTACGCGATTACGATTCAGCTATATTAAACAAACGGACGACTGATGGACGACTGTCACGTAAAACACCTCACTAACACAAAAACAAACCCCTGTAATTTTTATAGTAATTACAGGGGTTTTTGAAGATTGCGGAGGGAGGATTTGAACCTCCGACCTTCGGGTTATGAGCCCAACGAGCTACCAGACTGCTCCACTCCGCGCTATATGATGCCGCTGACCGGACTTGAACCGGTACGGATTTTACTCCGGCGGATTTTAAGTCCGCTGCGTCTGCCGATTACGCCACAGCGGCGTTTTCCGCTACACGTGACATTATATCACCGTATGATGTGTTTGTCAAGTCAAAAATAAGACAGTCATATCATATTTTTGTTGTGCGATGTAGCAAATGTGATACCTTAGAGTATCGCCGGTAGCTTAATACACAAAGCGAGTTCTTAATCGGGGCACCGCCATTTTATGACGGCACCCCGATTTTTTGAAAAGCTCTCGCTTATAATTTGTTTTGCTTAAGTTTTGTTGTTTATTAATACATATCGCCCATGCCGGCTGGATTTGCAGCAGGTGCTGCCGGAGGTTCGGGCTTATCGTAAACAACGGATTCTGTTGTCAGTACGATTGAAGCGATAGAAGCGGCATTTTCAAGTGCGCAACGTGCAACCTTTGTCGGGTCGACGATGCCGGCATCTATCATGTCTCTGTACTGCTCGGTTGCGGCGTCAAAGCCGTAGCCGCGCTTACCGCTGCTCTTAATCTTGTCAACGATGACAGAGCCTTCATAGCCTGCGTTCTCAGCAATCTGACGAACCGGTGCTTCAAGAGCCTTGAGAACGATTCTTACGCCTGTCTTTTCGTCGCCATCAACGGTATCAAGCAGCTTTGCAACATCATCAATAATGTTGATATAAGCTGTTCCGCCACCCGGAACGATACCTTCTTCAACGGCAGCTCTTGTAGCATTAAGAGCGTCCTCAATGCGGAGCTTCTTTTCCTTCATCTCAGTTTCGGTAGCAGCACCGACTTTAATTACGGCAACACCACCGGAAAGCTTTGCAAGACGCTCCTGAAGCTTTTCACGGTCGAAATCGCTTGTTGTAGTCTCGATAGCGCTCTTAATCTGAGCAATGCGAGCCTTAATGTCTTCAGATTTGCCAGCGCCGCCGACAATGATTGTGTTTTCCTTGTCAACCTTAACCTGACGTGCAGTACCGAGCTGATCGATTGTAGCTTCTTTAAGCTCAAGGCCAAGTTCCTCGGTGATGACCTGACCGCCGGTCAGGATAGCGATGTCGCGGAGCATTTCCTTGCGTCTGTCGCCAAAGCCAGGAGCCTTAACGGCAACGCAAACAAATGTGCCACGCAGCTTGTTGAGAACGAGTGTGGTGAGAGCTTCACCTTCAACGTCCTCAGCAATGATGAGAAGTTTCTTGCCGGTCTGAACAATCTTTTCAAGAAGCGGGAGTATTTCCTGTATGTTAGAAATCTTTTTATCAGTTATGAGAATGAGCGGTTCCTCAAGCACGGCCTCCATCTTTTCCATGTCGGTGGCCATGTAGGGGGAGATATATCCGCGGTCGAACTGCATTCCTTCGACGACTTCGCAGTATGTTTCAGCGGACTTTGATTCTTCAACGGTTATAACGCCGTCGGAGGTAACTTTCTCCATCGCATCAGCGATGAGTGTGCCGATAACTTCGTCACCGGCGGAAATTGTACCGACACGTGCTATATCTGCTGAACCGTTGATCTTAGAAGAGTTAGCCTTTAAGCATTCGGTTGCCTTAGCGACAGCTTTCTGAATACCGCGGCGGATATCCATCGGATTTGCGCCGGCAGCGACATTCTTCATACCTTCCTGAATTAAAGCCTGAGCGAGAAGGGTAGCTGTTGTTGTACCGTCGCCGGCAACGTCATTTGTCTTTGTCGCAACTTCCTTTACAAGCTGTGCGCCCAGATTCTCTGCGGGATCATCAAGCTCTATATCCTTTGCTATTGTAACGCCATCGTTAATGATTAAAGGGCTACCATATTTTTTGCCGAGGACAACGTTTCTGCCCTTCGGGCCAAGTGTGATTTTAACTGTATTTGAAAGCTTGTCGACGCCCGCGAGAAGAGCGGCTCTCGCTTCACTGCCGTATAGAATTTCTTTTGCCATATAAAATTTACACCTCCGTCTTATTATGGGTCAATTATTCGACTTTGGCGAGAATATCGCCCTGGCGAACTATGCTGTATTCGACGCCGTCAATCTTAACTTCCGTACCGGCGTACTTGCTGATGATGACCTTATCGCCGGGTTGGCTTGTCATCTGTGTGGATTTTCCTTCAATTTCTCCGCCGGGGCCAACGGCAATAACCTCAAAAAGCTGAGGCTTTTCCTTCGCTGAGCCGGGAAGGATGATTCCCGCTTTTGTTGTTTCCTCTACCTCTACCTGCTTGACAACAACACGGTCAAAAAGCGGTTTGATAGTCATGCTTGAAGCTCCTCCTTAATTTTTTATTGCTGTTACTTAATAAATTCTGCTGTGTTGGCACTCTTGCAACGCGAGTGCTAACGAACGATTATTATTGTATATAATACCCATAGAAAAATCAAGCGGTCATAAGCATAATTCACACTTAATTAACAATTTTTTATTATTGATATGTTTTATCAAATTTTTTATAAAAAACGTCTAAAAACACGCAATTTGTTATATGTGCATGAGTGAGGGGGAATGAGAATATAAATATATAAAATTATTGTAATCGGGGGTTACCATATGACAAAGATGCTGGAAGAGCTGGCGGGTACGCTTGGCATANNTGGCATACTTATGTCATGGGTGCTTACCGTATCTGGATTATTTTTTGCATTAAAACTAAGGTTTTTTTATATTCTTCATCCGATAAAAACAGTCAAGCTGATGTTTCGCCAACAAAAAGGCGGGATTTCGCCGGCTCGCGCTATGTCAATGGCGCTGGCGGGTACGCTTGGCGTAGGCAATATAACAGGGGTAACGGCGGCGATAGCATATGGTGGTGCCGGCGCTGTGTTTTGGATGTGGGCTGGTGCTTTTTTTGCTATGCCGGTTAAGTATGCCGAAACAGCGCTTGCCGTGTT
>LFTK01000145.1:13468-20910 GCA_001513385.1 Clostridiales bacterium DTU064 | reverse complement strand
ATGTCCGACAAAGGTAAATATAAATATGTGCCTGCTTCTCACCACAACAACATTAATATGACTAAATTTAACGCCGCGCTTGCTGATTCCATAACGAGCGTTGATTTTGCCTTAAATAATGTTGTAATTAAAACATTTCCGGGTATGGCGCAAGCTGTTGCAACAGGTATTGACGCAATATCCGGCTTTGAGATTTTGGGATGCGTCGCAGGAGACGATGCTATCATCGTCGTCACGCGTGATGAGGAATCTGCCGCCGAAGTCAGCGAGAAAATCAGAGAGCTTATAAAAACAGTCTGACGTTACCAATCGTATAATTTCTAAATCAAATATATTTTCACTAAAAATACATGAAGGGAAGTGCCTGTCGCCTTGTTGTCATCACTACACATTGAGAACATAGCGGTTGTACGCAAGCTCGACGTCGAATTTGGCGGCGGGCTTACTGTATTGACCGGGGAAACGGGCGCGGGTAAATCAATAATCATTGATTCAATCGGGCTTATTATGGGTGCAAAGCCAAACCCACAGCTCATACGTACAGGCGAGACGGAAGCATATGTGGCGGCTCTTTTCACTGAAATAAATGATAATGCCGCGAAGCAGCTTGCCGAATGTGGTGTCAGCACCGATGACGGTGAAGTTTACATTGAGCGGACAATCACACAAGACGGAAAAAGCAAAGCTAAGATAAACGGGCGTTCCGTTTCGGCTTCCCTTTTGCGCCGTGTTGCCGAGGTTCTGATAACGATAAACGGACAAAACGAAAGCATGCTGCTGCGTTCTCATGAAGCGCAGCTTGCACTGCTTGATTTGTATGCCGGTGCAGGTGATATTGCCGCAGCTTATGGTGAAGCATATTCACATCTTATATCACTTCGTTCAAAAGCCGAAGAACTTCGCCGGGCGGCAAAAGAAGGTGCTCTTGCTGCCGATCTATTAAAATATCAGATAAACGAAATTGACGCAGCAAAGCTGCGTGTTGGCGAGGAAGAAGAGCTTCAGAAGGAACGCGCTCGCCTGCGCGACAGAGAAAAGACAGTGAAGCTTGCGAGCTTTGTCTATCGGGCAGCTTACATGAACGATAAGGGCGTGTCCGCGTCAGTTCTTGCTGAACGTATCGCGGCGGCGCTCTCACAGCTTGCCGAGTATTCCGACGAAGCAGCGGCGGACGCCGAAAGGGCTTCGGCAATAGCTACCGAGCTTGAGGAAATAGCAAGGCGTACTTACGCAGCGTTTGAACTTGACGAGGCTTTAGACGAGGACCCGACCGAACGCCTTGATAGGATTGAGGGTCGTCTTGATTTGATTTCCCGCCTGAAACGCAAGTACGGCGGTGACATAGAGTCAATCCTTGCGCACAGAAACTCCGCCGCCGAGCGCCTTAATGCAATTGAGAATAACGATGAGCTTGTCTCACAAATTGAAGCTGAAATAAAAGAGGCTGAAGAAAGGGCAAAATCTCTTGCGGCATCTCTTACAGCGCTCCGTGCAGATGCCGCACGGCGCATGGCGGAAAAAGTCACCGAAATCCTCGCATCGCTTGACATGCCGAAGGTGTCGTTTCACATAGCTCTTATGCCGCGTGAGCTTTCACCACACGGCGCGGAAGATGTGGAATTTCGCATATCTGCAAATGCGGGGGAAGATACGCGTCCGCTTTCGCTTGTAGCGTCGGGCGGCGAGCTGTCGCGCGTGATGCTCGCCGTAAAAAGTGTTGTCTCTGACGATGATTCTGGCATGACGGTTATATATGATGAGATTGATGCAGGTGTATCGGGTGCGACATCGGGCAAGATTGGTTTACAGCTGCGTAAAACAGCACGTGGCGGCCAGACGATATGCGTCACACATTCGGCGCAGATAGCGGCGATGGCCGATACGCATCTGCTTGTCTCAAAAGCTGAGCGCGACGGAAGAACGGAAACTGAGGTCACGCCTCTCTCCGGCGAAGCTCGCGTAAATGAAGTAGCACGCATTATAGGCGGAATAAATGTAACGGAAACACAGCGAAAGGCAGCAATCGATCTTATCGCAGAGGGCGCCAGAATCGCAGAATAATTTAAATTTTAATATTAATAACGATAATTACTACATAAAAACATAACGAAAGGTCTGCAAACAAAAATGAGCATTTATAAGGAACTAAAGGATAGGGATCTTATCGCACAGTGCACAAATGAAGAGGAAGCGCAACGCCTTCTTGATGGCGGGCCTGTAACATTTTATATAGGCTTTGACCCTACGGCTGACAGTCTCCACGTCGGTCATTTTCTTCAGATGATGATAATGTCGCGCCTGCAAAAAGCCGGACACAGGCCGATTGCTATATTCGGTGGCGGTACAGCCATGATTGGTGACCCGTCCGGTAAAACCGATATGCGCAAAATGTTGTCGAAGGAGCAGATAATATCGAACATTGAGCGCTTTAAAGTACAGATGTCCCGTTTTATCGATACATCTGATGGCAAAGCATTATTTATAAATAACGCCGATTGGCTCTGGAACCTTAACTATATAGATTTTCTTCGTGATATCGGTCCGCATTTCTCCGTCAACCGCATGCTTGCAGCAGAATGTTACAAGCAGCGTATGGAGACAGGGCTTACATTCCTTGAATTTAACTATATGCTCATGCAGGCCTACGACTTTTACCGCTTAAACGAAGACTATGACTGCAAAATGCAGCTCGGTGGTGACGACCAGTGGTCTAACATCATAGCAGGTGTCGAGCTTATTCGCCGTAAAACCGGTCGTGAAGCTATCGGTCTTACTTTCCGCCTGCTTTTAACAAGCGACGGCAAAAAGATGGGCAAAACCGAAAAAGGCGCCATATGGCTTGATCCCGAAAAGACGCCGCCTTATGACTTTTTCCAGTATTGGCGCAATGTCGCTGATGCCGACGTCATAAAATGCATGAAGATGCTTACGTTTATGTCGCTTGATGAAATAGCCGAATATGAAAAGCTTGAAGGAGCAGAGCTTAACAAGGCAAAAGAAAAGTTAGCGTACGAGCTGACATCTCTTGTCCACGGAAAAGATGAAGCCGACCGCGCACTTGAAGCTGCACGCAGCCTTTTTGGCGGTGGCGGTGCTGCGGAAGATATGCCGACGACAGAGCTTTCGGAGGAAGATTTTACCGATGGCAAAATCGGCATAATCGACATGCTTGTAAAAGCTAAGCTCGCATCATCCCGCCGCGAGGCAAGAACGCTTATCGTACAGGGCGGCGTATTTTGCGGCGACGGCAAGATAAGCGATCCGAACACACTCTTTGATAAGGATAATTTCGCAGAATCGATTATCATACGCAAGGGCAAAAAAGTATATCACAGGTTTAAACTTAAATAATGAGATACGATACCATATTTTTTGACGCCGACGGCACTCTGTATGACTTTGACACATCCGAGGCAGAGGCGTTATCTGAAACACTCATAAATGCGGGAATTGAACCGACGCCTGCTGTTATAGCTTTATACCATGAAATAAATTTAGCTCAATGGAAAGCGCTTGAACGCGGTGAAACTACACGCGAAAAGCTGCGGGTTGACCGTTTTCGTATTTTGTTTGAAGAAATGGCACGGCAAGGGGTACCGTCAAATGCCGATCCTTTAACTTTGTGCGAATACTATGTTGAGCGCCTGTCGGAGAAGTGCATCCTTATACCGGGTGCTGAAGATGTCTGCCGTAAATTATCAAAATATGCGTCGCTATATATTATTACAAATGGCTTAACACGGGTTCAGACAGGCCGCTTTTCGCGCTCGCCTATCTCAAAATACTTCAAAGACGTATTCATTTCTGAAAGCATGGGCGCAACAAAGCCTGAGCGGGCGTATTTCGACATGGCACTTGAGCGAGCTGGCATAAAATCAGAAGAGGAAAAACACCGTGTGCTCGTCGTAGGCGATTCGCTCACAAGCGATATTGCCGGAGGGATCGGCGCCGGCCTTGATACATGCTGGTATAATCCCGAGTGTCATGAGTCAGGGGATGTAGTTCCGACATACACTATAAAAAAGCTCGACGAGCTGTACGAAATATGCGGGGTACCGAAACTTGAATACTAAAGCCTTGCTTTCGCTTACAACCTCGGTTGCAGCCGACTTTGACTACGCTGAAGGTGTACTTGGTAAGTCCTTAACATCATTTAAAATCGGCGGTCCTGTGGCCCTTGTCGTGTGGCCAAAGAGCCGCGTGGCGCTTATGTCTCTTATCCGCGCCGCTTTAGTGTGCGGTGAGCGCTACGACGTAGTCGGCGCGTGCACGAATCTTTTGATTGACGATGCTGGCTACGACGGAGTACTTATAGTTACATCAAAAATGCGCGGCAGCAGCTTAAAAGGCACTGTTTATACGGCGGAGTGCGGCCTGCTTGTCGAATATGCGGCAAAAGCTGCGCGTAATGCCGCTCTTTCGGGTCTTGAGTTTTTCTACGGAATACCCGGAACAATAGGCGGCGCTGTTACGATGAATGCAGGGGCATATGGCAGTGATGTGTCCTGTGTGCTCATCTCAAGCGAAGCCTACAACTGTGAAACAGGCGAGATTGAAAAACTCACTTTAAAAGATCACGAATTTGGTTATCGAATGAGTATTTATCGCAAATCTCCTAGGCGCGTTGTTTTATCGGCATCATTTTCGCTGTCACGGGGTGACAGGGAATCAATTGACGCGTATATGGAGGATCTCATGAAACGGCGCCGTGAAAAGCAGCCGCTTGAATACCCAAGCGCCGGCAGCGTTTTTAAGCGTCCCCCCGGTTACTATACAGCGAAACTTATTGAAGAAGCCGGACTCAAGGGTGCTCGCGTCGGTGGTGCGCAAGTATCCGAAAAACACGCCGGATTTATCATCAATACAGGCGACGCAACTGCTGCAGATGTGAAGGCGCTGATTGATATAATAACCGAAAAGATACGTGCTGAACACGGTATTGAGCTTGAACGTGAGCTGATTTATTTATAATAAAGCAACTGACGACTGACATTTGATTTGGGGGTGCGCTTTTGTCATACTCGTACGAACTCAAGCGCGAGATCTGCGCTTCGCGCGTAAAAAATAAGTGCTGCCGCAGAAATATGCTGCGCGCAGCGCTTCTTTTTTCACCACCCACGCCGGACGGACGTGCGACGCTACCCGCCATACGGCGAACAGATATACGTGAATATTTTCTTACTTTGCTTGACGAGATTTACCCATCATCCATACGCGGTGAGACACCGGATATGTCGGAGCTTGGTGTGGCAGGCGATACAAGGGCGTATCGGTGTTCCAGCTGTCAGGGAGCTTTTCTGCGCGGGCTTTTCCTCGCATATGGAAGCCTGACGGACCCATCGACGCGCGAATATAACCTTGACTTTACCTTCCGTGAAAAAAGTGCTGCTGAAAAAGCTGTAAAAATTCTTGCCGAAAACGGAATTACAGCAAAAGTTAAGCCAAGGCGAGAATACTATATTGCATATATTAAATCAAGCGACGAAATAAGCGATTTTTTTGCACTTATAGGTGCATCACGGGCAACTTTTGACATAATTAACACAAAAATTGCAGCTGGTGTTAAAAACGACGCAAACCGTGTGCGCAACACGGACGTTTATAATATTCAAAAATCAATGGCGGCATCAGAACGTGCGCGCGATGCCGTGCGTTTTCTCCGGGAAACGGACAGGCTTAGCCTTCTACCACCTGATTTATATGAAACGGCTCTTTTACGGGAAGAGTACCCGTATATGTCGCTTTTCCAGCTTGCCGCAGTATCACCATCTCCCATGACGAAATCCGGGATTGCAACAAGACTGAAAAAAATAATTGAGACAGCGGAAAAATACGGGTATAAAAAAGAGGGCGGCAGCACCTGATGCGCCGCAGGTGCACAGCGAAATCAAACAAGAATAATCGGTAAGGGGGTATATATTCAACATGGCGGGATTTGTACATCTTCATCTCCATAGTGAATACAGTCTACTTGACGGAGCCTGCCGTGTTCGTGATATTCCGGTCGTGGCGAAGCAAATGGGGCATAAAGCCGTTGCGCTGACAGATCACGGTGTAATGTATGGCGTCATTGAATTTTACCGTGCGTGTATTGAACAAGGCATAAAACCCATCATCGGATGCGAAGTTTACGTTGCTCCGCGCTCCCGATTTGAAAAACAGGCACTTCGCGACTCAATATCCGCTTATCACCTTGTTTTACTTTGCCGGAATATGACCGGTTACAAAAACTTAATGTACCTTGTCTCGCGGGGCTTCATTGACGGCTTCTACAATCGTCCGCGCATTGATATGGAGCTTCTTTCATCACACAGCGAAGGGCTGATAGCGCTGTCGGCATGCCTTGCAGGGTACATTCCTCGCGCAATTTCGGCAGGTGATTTCGCCGGTGCGCGTGAATTTGCCCTTAAGATGAAGGAGATATTTGGCGAAGACGGCTTTTACCTTGAGCTTCAGGACCATGGGATTGAGGAGCAGAGAACTGTAAACGCTTCGCTCATCCGTTTATCGCACGAATGTGGTATCCCGCTTGTCGCTACAAACGACGTACATTACATCTCACGTAACGATGCCGACACACATGCTATTCTTATGTGTATTCAAACGAACAGCGTCATAACAGACGGTCGCCCCATTGGTTTTGAAACGGATGAGTTTTATTATAAGTCAACTGAAGAAATGGCGATGCTTTTCAGCGGAATAGATAACGGCTCACCGCTTGAAAACACAGTAAAAATAGCCGATATGTGCTCCCTTGAGCTTGATTTTAAAACAATACACATGCCTCGCTTTCCGTTTACGGGGAATCTCACACCGGAAGAATACCTTCGCCGTGAGACGGAGGAGGGGCTTCGCCGGCGGATTGAGCTTGGTCATATCGTCTTTACGGATGAGCACCCGGAGGAGGAATACAGAGCTCGTATTGAACACGAACTTTCCGTTATTATTGGCATGGGCTATGATGAGTATTATCTCATAGTGGCCGATTTCATAGCATGGGCGAAAAAGCACGGTATCCCCGTCGGGCCCGGGCGCGGAAGCGGTGCCGGAAGCCTTGTCGCATACCTGATTGGCATAACAGACCTTGACCCCTTAAAGTATGGCTTGCTTTTTGAGCGGTTCCTTAATCCCGAGCGAATAAGCCTGCCGGACTTTGACGTTGATTTTTGTTATGATAGACGCGACGAAGTCATCGAATATGTGAGAGAAAAGTACGGTACAGAACATGTTGCTCAGATAATTACGTTTGGAACAATGGCTGCGCGTGCTGCCGTGCGCGACGTCGGACGCGCGCTCGGCATGAGCTATGCAAAGGTCGACTCAATCGCAAAGCTGATTCCGCGTACGCTTAATATTACACTAAAAGATGCGTTCAAGCAGCCTGAACTGAAAGATTTATACGATTCATCCCCCGAGGTAAGGCGGCTTATTGATACGGCGCA
>LFTK01000145.1:0-13323 GCA_001513385.1 Clostridiales bacterium DTU064 | reverse complement strand
GCTCAGCTCGGACTTGTCAAGTTCGATTTTCTTGCACTTCGGTATATAACTATAATATCAAACACCGTAAAACGCATACGCGAAAAAGATCCCGCATTTGATATTGCCCTAATACCGCAAAATGATCAGGCGACGCTTGATATGATTAGTTTAGGGCATACGGATGGCGTTTTTCAGCTTGAAAGCGCCGGAATGCGGCAGCTTTTAATGCAGCTAAAACCTTCATCGCTAAACGATATAATAGCAGCTATTGCTCTTTTCCGTCCGGGACCGATGGAAAGCATACCGCAGTATATTGAAGGCCGCCACGGGAAAAGAAAAATCAATTATAAGCATCCGGCGCTTAAAAATATTCTCGATGAAACATATGGCTGTATTGTTTATCAGGAACAGGTGATGCAGATATTCCGTGAGGTTGCCGGTTATTCATATGCGCGTGCAGATGTCGTGCGCCGCGCGATGGCAAAGAAAAAAGCCGATGTGCTTGAAGCTGAAAGAGACGATTTCGTGCGCGGTGCGACCGAGCGCGGTATGAGTGCTGCCGATGCAACTGCGCTGTTTGACGAGATGGCGTCGTTTGCCAGCTATGCTTTCAATAAAAGCCACGCGGCTTGCTATGCCGTAATTTCGTATGAGACTGCGTACTTGAAACGCCATAAAACAATGGAGTATATGGCGTCGCTTCTTGATTCTGTGATTGGTGCGGAAGGTAAAACAGCCGATTATATAGCCGAATGTGCGCGTTATGGCATAAAGGTTTTACCACCCGACATAAACGAAAGTACCGCTGATTATACGGTCAGTGATGATGGCATACGTTTTGGCCTTCTTGTGCTCAAAGGGCTTGGCCGCGGTTTTATTGATTCCATCGTCGCGGAACGTGAGCAGGGCGGGCGTTTCCGCTCATTTTACGACTTTGCCCGCCGTATGAGCATTACACCCGACGGAGGGCTTAACCGCCGGCAGGCGGAAGCGCTAATTAAAGGCGGGGCTTTCGATAGCTGCGGTGAGCCCCGCAGCCGCCTTATTGCTTCATATGAGCGAATCCTTGACTATCTGCACGATCAAAAACGCACAGATATAATAGGACAGCTTGATATTTTTTCCGCCATGTCAGAATAGAGCGGGGAGACCATTGAGCCTGAGTTTGTTTATCCGAACCTGCAGGAGTTTACGCGCGCGCAGCTTCTTGCAATGGAAAAGCAAGTGTCGGGGATGTATTTTTCAGGGCATATTCTCGACGATTACACAGATGAGCTGGCTTTATTGCATCCTGTACCCATTGTTGATGTGACCGGCGGACATTCTGATGAGAAAAACGCAGATGTAGATACAGACAGCGGCGATTTTCAAGCGAATCATGGAGATATAGATAACATAGACATAATAAATGGTGACGCGAGCGCCGCAACAGTAAAGTATGGTGACGGGGACACAGTGACGGTGGCAGGCGTGATAACACGCCGCACGCATAAGGAGACAAGAGCAGGGGAGAGCATGATGTTTGCCTCGCTTGAAGATAAAACAGGCGAGATTGAGCTTGTCATTTTCCCGAAGGTTTTGTCGCGTTACAGCTCAACAATCAGCGCCGAAGATCCTGTTTTAGTTGTGGGGCAAATATCAATACGTGAAGATGAAGCGCCAAAGATCCTTATGCGCTCAATCAGGACTCTTACCGATGCCGCGGAAGACGCGAAGCGTCATACTCACGCTGCGGTATCTCCGTCACATGCTGACGGTAACTCGGTTATAAATAGCGACCCTGCAGTAATGAATGAAAGCGATAAAAAACTACCGCGGCGCTTATTTATACGTGTGCCTTCAAAAGATGACACACTTTGCAGACGCGCGGTAGCTCTTGTGGAAATATTCTGCGGGATGGTGCCTGTTTTTATCTACGATGCATCCACCGGCAAATATGAGAAATTATCAATCGGGGCCGATACGACGCCGACACTTGAACGCGAGCTTCGCTTGCTTTTAGGGGACGAAAATGTTGTATGGAGATAAGCGAATAAGAAAATAATATATTACAATAACAATTAACGCTTATCTATGCGAGACAAAGGTATTATATGGTGTATAGCAGCGTTTTATGTTATAATGTGTCAGCTTGTGTATGCTTCAATCAGCTCTTCCAGCTCATTTGCCGGAACAGTAATACCGGTTTCAAGCTGCTGACGCTCATTCTCCGGAAGCGTGAATACAAAAACGTCTATCGTTAAAAACGGAATTTCATCGCCGGCATCAAAAACACCGATTATATCGCCGTATCGCTTGACGATATAACCGCGCTTGTATATATCACCTTCATTTTGAGCATCATCGCCAATAATATCGGTATCTTTTATTTCTTCATTACTGCTATCATCTGTTTCATCGTGCGGTGAAAACACGGGTACAGCGCCATCTTGCCTTTTATTACCGTCGAAAGTCTTCACGTCAGAAGCCGTGCTGTCAATATCGGAATTATGTGGAACAAAAATGCTCTTATATGCGTCTTTTGCTATAATGGCATTGTCAGCACCGAAAAATATTGACGCCAGTGAAAAACTAACGGCTAAAAATGCGCCTACACATACATACGGAAGCGATATCACAACAAATTTTATTAGTGTTTTTAACGCTTTTAACATAGTTTCTCCAGAAAACATAAAATTTTTCCGTGTAATACTATTATTTACGCTTATTAATAAAGTATTCAAATATGAAGGTTACAATTGTATAAAACAAACCTGTTTTTAACAAATCAATCTTTTCATAAACCTTTTAAACCGAGAGTGGGTGATTAGCGATGGACGATTCCCGTATAAAACAGCCGGGTGGCGGAATTTCGTCATGGTTGCGCGGCGTATCTCAAAAGATACGTCAGGTCGACTGGCGTGCAGAATTTCGAACAGCCGGACGGTTAGCAGCGCATGTTTCGTACGTCGCGTTTACAATTTTTCTTGATATCATTGTGACTGTGCTGCTTATATGTGCTGTCACAGGTATCATTGTAGGTACGGCATTTGCAATTTATATCAAAAACAATATCGACCCGACATTTGATGATTCGCTTATCATAACATCCACGAATAAAACATCCCAGCTTTATTACATGGATTATACTGATCGCGAAAACAGGATAGGGGAGCCTGTCCTTATCGAGGATCAGCAGCTTATCGGGGCACAGTATAGCGTCTGGGCTGATTATTCAAGCCTGCCTCAGGATCTTATAAATGCATTTATAGCAATTGAGGACGAGCGTTTTTGGAGCCATAACGGTGTTGACTGGTTCCGAACCATCGCCGCCGCTGCAAACCAGGTTTTGCACATCAAAGATACATTCGGCGGGTCTACAATCACACAGCAGCTTGTCAAAAACGCAACAGGCGACGATGATTTTACGATTCAGCGCAAAATACAGGAAATACTGCGCGCGATGAATCTTGAAAGCACCCACAGTAAGGAAGAGATAATCACAATGTATTTGAACATTATATCTCTTTCCCAGAATTGTTATGGTGTGCAAAGCGCGGCATGGACGTATTTTGGCAAGGATGTAAGCGAGCTTTCGCTTATTGAATGTGCGGCGCTTGCCGCTATTCCCAAGTCGCCATATCAGTACGACCCGATACGTCATCCGGAAGCGAACAAGCAGCGTCGTCAGTATGTTCTCAACAAGATGCTTGAGCTTGGAAAAATAACAAGAGCTCAATATGACGAAGTTTTCTACGCTGACCTGCAACTCAATGTTCAGCGTTCCTCCGCAGAAACATCACCGACATCATGGTACACAGATGCTGTAATCGCGGATGTCGTTGACGCATACGCCGAAAAGTATAACACATCTAAAAAAATAGCAGAGCTTATGATATACACCGGCGGTCTTAATATTTATACCGTCATGGATCCGAAGATACAGCATATACTTGAGACTGCGTATTTAAACGATAAATTCTTCCCTAAAAACGATACCGGAATACAACCGCAGTCTGCTGCTATCGTAATTGATCCGGCAACAGGCGATATTTTAGGGCTTGTCGGTGGTCGTGGTGAGAAAACAGGTAGCCGTATTTTAAACCGCGCAACTCAATCAAAGCGCCCTGTCGGTTCGGCGATAAAGCCGCTGTCTGTTTATGCGCCTGCAATCGAGAGTGGAGTTGTAACCTGGGGCAGTGTATTTGACGACGTTCCTGTTAGCTTTGGCAATTACACCGATCCGTCTAAAGCTGTGCCATGGCCGAAAAACTCTACGTTAACTTATGAGGGGCTTACAACCGTATACGATGCGCTCCGTAAGTCAACGAACACAATAGCCGTACGCGTCCTGCAAGCGCTTGGAATTGAAAATTCATTTTCATTTTTAACAGAAAAACTCCATCTTGATATAATTGACAGCTATACAAGCGAAGCAGGTATTGTATATTCAGATAAATCGCTCGCTCCGTTGGCACTCGGGCAGCTCACCTACGGGCTAACCGTACGCGATATAACGACCGCATACCAGATATTTGCCAACAAAGGTGTTTATAACTATTCGCGGACGTTTATTGAAGTGACAGATTCAGAAGGAAACGTAATACTCACAAACAATCAGCCAAGCGAGGTTGTTATAAGCGAGCAAACGGCGACGATTATGACAAAGCTACTTGAGGCTGTTGTTGATGACGGTACAGCGCGAAAAATTACGTTAAAGAAGCAAATAGACGTCGCGGGTAAAACGGGTACTACGAACGCAGACTATGACCGCTGGTTTATAGGCTATACTCCGTATTACCTTTGCGGTGTATGGTTTGGCTACGATTTAAACCAGACCTTGACGAACTTCTCCGTAAACCCGGCAATGACGACATGGGACAACGTAATGGCGTTGATTCATGAAGATATCATTGCCAATGCTAAAGCCAATAAAGAGAAGTTAAAGACGTTTACCGACGCATCAGGCTTGATAAAGTGCACCTATTGTAAAGATTCCGGCAAACTGATGACAGAAGCATGTAAGCTTGATCCGCGCGGTGATCGCTCGCAGACAGGTTATTTTACAGTAGACACAGCACCGACAGAAGAATGTGACGTTCATGTCATAGTCAATTATGATAAAACGACAGGTGGTGTCGCAAGCCAGTACTGCAACAGCAAAAATATTGTCAAGTATTCGCTGATTAGAGTGGAAGACAGAAACTTCCCGAAGCAAATCGTAGTTACCGACGCGCAGTACGTTTACCGTGCATTGCCGTCAAATGTTGCACCTGCCGGATGGTGGGGTGTGCCTTTCTTCCAGAATATTCTGAAGGATGGGGAGTATTGCGGTACGTCGAACGTAAGCAAGCCGTTTAATAGATTCTGTTATCAGCATTACGATTTTAACCGTTCGACAGGTATTGACACGTCAAGATTTGCCGACGATGTCAGAGATACGGAAACGACGACAACAGCGGAAACAACAAAAGAAACGACGACAGCCGAAACTACCACTGCCGAGACAACGACGGCAGAAACGACAACTAACGATGCCGGCGGTGGTGGTGGTGATGATAACGAAGATAATCCGCCGGGCGATGTTATAAGCCCTGGTGATTCACCAGACCGTATCGAATGACAACGGCATGGAATAAAGGTAAATAAGCATATTATAAAAACCACTCCAATATAATCATATTGGGGTGGTTTTTTATGAAGCAGATGAATGGAAAGGACGACGGGCAGCGTCGTCATACGCCTAACCGGACGGTGCGCACCGTCGCAAATTGGACAGTTGTTTTTTTGATTGCATCAGTTCTTTCGCTGATATGCGGCGGTGCTCCAAACAAAAACATACTTGAATGTGTGATTTGTGTTTTAGGATATTTAATCTTTGGCTTTGCTGCCGGGCTTGCAGCGGATGTTGATGCAGAAAACAGGCATGAGAAGATAAAGTACATGCTTTTTCTAAACAGTGCTGCTGCAATGGCTTTCCCCTGGTATCCGCTGCTAACAGACCCTGTGATTCCGCCGCTTGCGTTTGCATGTGCTGCTGCTTCATCAGCGCTTCTCGTTTGTGCTATCAGCAAATCGTCAGTCGTCGGCAAAAAATCGTGCATATTGACGATAGCTGCGCTTATTATGACACTTTTCATGATGGTTAAGAGTTTCGTCTTATTTCCTGAATAACTATAAATAATCATACAAAATATAGTTAATATCTTGACATCATGCTGGATATAAATTATACTGGATTTGTACAAACATGATAAATTTTATGGGAGGATTCAACCGTACTTATGAAAAAAGTTAAGTTTATAGCTTTTATAGTATTAACTGCAATGCTGTGTACAATGCTTGCAGCATGCGGTAATACTATGACTGTAAAGGTAACCATAAAGCTTGACGAGAAGTATATTAATTACATGTATGACAAGAACGCCGACAATGAGGAGTTTATAATTCCTCAGGAAGACAGAGTGATTCTTAACGCTGTACCCATTGAGATTAAATATAAAGAAGACGAAAAGATAAGTGTCATTCGTGTATTTCGTGAAGCCGCCGCTAACTTTGGTATTGATACTTATCAGCTGACAGAAGATGAGCTTTCAATCGAAAGCATTAAAAATTATAAAAAGGAATACGCAACGATTGATGGCGAGGCTGTAACGTTTTTCTGGGCTTACACGATAAACGGAGTTGAGCCGAAAGAAGGCCGCGCCGGCACGAACTATGTAAAAGACGGAGATGAAGTTGTATTCATGCTCACCTCAGCATCTGAGAGTGAATTCACAGAAGATTCGAAAGAGCAGTAGTTAGTATAAGATTTTTGATTATAAGTACGTATTAAATAGATAAAGGCGCCCATTTTTAGGCGCCTTTTTTATGTTTTATCGTATATGAGCATATACCGCCTTATTTTATTTGATTGTGCCTTCCATTCCATCATAATTTTTCGCCTGTCCCCGTATAATTCAAACGGAATGATATTAATAAAAGCGGGAAAGGTTGGGGAAGACTGTTGATTATAACGAAAACTGCGATAAAACGAGCTTTTGCTACCGTAACAGCGTTGGCGCTGATACTTATGTCATGGATGATTACAGCCGCATCGGATGGAATGGAACCCGATGAAGATGAAGCGGAGGTCGGTGCTAACGTTTTAACAGGTGCTGAAGCCTTATCATCCGAAGCTGATGCTGTTCAAACGACGGCGCTTTCGCTTAATGCAAAAAGCGTAATTTTGATGGAAGCATCGACAGGGCGTGTGCTTTATGAATCAAATGCCGATGAAAGGCTCCGCCCTGCGTCCGTGACAAAAATTATGACGATACTTCTTGTCATGGAAGCTATTAAGGCAGGAACTATATCCTACGATGACATCGTGTCAGTCAGTGAAAATGCAGCATCGATGGGTGGCTCACAGGTTTATCTTGAGCCCGGTGAGCAGATGAGCGTTGAGGAACTCCTTAAATGTGTTATCATTTCTTCTGCAAATGACGCGTCCGTGGCGCTTGCTGAGCATGTTGCCGGAAGTGAAGAAGCTTTCATACAGCGGATGAACGAAAGAGCCGAGCAGCTTGGGATGAAAAATACGCATTTTGTCAATACAAGCGGCCTTGATGATGCACCGGAATCAGATAAGCACCTGACAAGCGCACGCGATGTTGCTATTATGTCTCGCGAGCTTATAAATAACCACCCTGATGTCTTTAAATATTCAACAATATGGATGGATACAATACGAAACGGTGCTTTCGGGCTGACAAATACAAACAGGCTCATTCGCTTTTATCGTGGGGCAACCGGACTAAAGACAGGGTCGACATCAAAAGCAGGATTTTGCATAAGCGCAACGGCTGAGCGCGACGGAATGTCGCTTATCGCCGTTGTTATGGCGTCGCCAACACGTGATATAAGAAATGAAGCAGCCAAAACGCTCCTTGATTATGGTTTTGCTAATTTCTGTGTTTACTCAACAGAAGGAGGTTCTGCAGGGCTCATCCCCGTCACCGGCGGTGTAGCGCCGACAGCAGAAGCTCATTACGACAAGTTCTCTGTTGTATTGCCGAAAGGGAAGGATAAAAACGTAGTTGAGGAAATAAAGCTCAACGAAAGCGTTGCGGCACCTGTAAACGAAGGTGACGAAGTTGGCGTCGTTACATATACGCTTGACGGAGAGGTAATTGGTACCGTACCGATAACAGCGGCAAACTCTGTTGCGAAAATCGGGTATGGAGGATTACTGTTAAGACTAATCAGAAGCTTTTTGCTCAATTAATAGCATTTATAGCGGCAAATAATTGAAAAAAAGTACCGCGTATATTATAATAAAATGACTTGTGGCGTGTTGCCGCACAACCCCTCAAATGAAAGGAAGTAAAATCTATAAAAATGAGCGTTAAACTAAATGACAGTTTCACACGCGGATTTGTAAAAGAAAGTGAGCTTGAATATATCGCACCGCAGGCAGAAGCTGCTCTTTCGCTTCTGAAGTCAAAAAAAGGGCCTGGCTCTGATTTTGTTGGCTGGGTTGACCTTCCGGTTTCTTATGACCGTGATGAATATGCCCGGGTTAAAGATGCCGCTCTTCGTATACGTTCGATGTGCAGTGTTTTTATCGTCATAGGTATCGGCGGGTCTTATCTCGGTGCGCGCGCTGCGATTGAGTTTGTAAAATCCAATAATTATAACGCGCTTGCTAAGAATACACCAAAGATATATTTTGCCGGCAATACGATAAGCCCCTCCGCTTTGGCAGAGCTTCTTGAGATTTGCCGCGATGAGGATGTATGCGTAAACGTAATCTCAAAATCGGGAACAACAACGGAACCTGCCGTAGCGTTCCGCATATTCCGCGGTTTTCTTGAGGAGAAATACGGCATTGAAGGCGCTAAAAAACGCATATTCGTCACAACGGACCGTGCACGCGGTACGCTGAAAGCGTTTGCCGACCGTGCCGGGTATGAGACATTTGTTGTACCGGACGATATAGGCGGCAGATATTCCGTCCTGACATCCGTCGGGCTTTTACCGATTGCCGTTGCCGGCATTGACATAGACGCAATGATGTCCGGTGCTGCTACTTCACGTGATGCTTTCCTGCGCGAGGGCAGTGACAATGACTGCCTTCGCTATGCATCGCTTCGCAACATTCTTTACAGAAAGGGCAAGACAACTGAAATACTTGTCGGTTATGAGCCGTCACTCGCCCTTTTTGCTGAATGGTGGAAGCAGCTTTACGGCGAGAGCGAGGGCAAGGATGGCAAGGGCATATACCCGTCGTCCGTTATGTTCTCGACAGACCTTCATTCACTCGGACAGTACATTCAGGACGGACTTCGCAATATATTTGAAACAGTGCTTGATATAAAGACACCGGCAGCGACTGTTACCGTGCCGCATGATCCGGACAACATTGACGGCTTGAACTTCCTCTCCGGCCGGACGCTCGGCGATATTAACCGCACGGCTATGATGGGAACGCTCATAGCTCATGCAGACGGGGGTGTTCCGAATATCGTCATTGAAGCGAATGATACGAGTGCGGGCAGCTTTGGCGAGCTTGTTTACTTCTTTGAGCTTGCATGTGCCGTGTCCGGATATATGTTAGGTGTCAACCCGTTTGACCAGCCCGGCGTTGAGGCGTATAAGAAAAATATGTTTGCGCTTCTCGGGAAACCGGGATACGAAGAACTGCGCGATACTCTTCAAAAAAGACTATAGTCATTTAATTAGTGATAACAACCAAAATAAGGTAAAGACAAATATATAAATTATACAAAATGACAAAAGAGGTTGAAAACATCGGGCAGGTCATGGTATAATATCAATAAAAGAGGCACGTTGGGTGTCGGATTAAATTCAGGAGGTAACGAATTTGAAATTAATCATCGGACAAAGCGGAACAGGTAAAACAAAAGCTATGACTAAGATGGTGAATGATGCGGTGGATACAACGAATGGTTCTGTTGTATGCATCGAAAAGGACAACAAGCTCCGTTACCAGTTAAAATATCAGTGCCGCTTGATAGAAGTGGACGATTACATGATATCCGACGCGCAGTCGCTTTTCGGCTTCGCATGCGGAATAATAGCAAGCGATCACGACATCACCGACCTTTTTATTGATTCAGCCTTGAAAATCTGCCGTGGTGATTTAGAAGCATTTGATAAGTTTCTTCTTGAGCTTGAGCAGCTTGAGAAAAAGTATGGATTCAAGTGTGTTATTACATCAACTATTGACCCATCCGAAGCTACTGAAACCATGAAGAGGTTTATCTGAGAAGGACAGCAAAGTGTCATAATAAATCCTCCGATGACGGTGTCTCGGAGGATTTATTTATATATTGACACATGATATGTAAAACCGTGACAAATAACTTGTATTCGGCATATTCTGTGATTGTAGGCCGCGTATATTAGAAAACGCGAGACCACATTATCACAGGAGGCAAACTCAATCTATGCCTGAGAACAAAACACCCGGTGTAGCTGGTTCATGCTCGCAGCGTGAAACAGTCTGCATTGACACATACAGAGTGCTCGATTCCTGTCGTGACAAAGATTGCTTTGAGGACGTAAGAGTATATCTTACTCCATTCGGACAGGAGCTCATCAATCGTACACAGTCAGTTCGCACAAAACACGCTCAAATAGTATGGGCGACACTTGATGTCGACCATGTCCCCTTCAACCGCGGGTTTTATCAAATAACAATACGTATTTACGTAAAAGTTTTCTGTGAAGTTTGCTGCAATGGTGTTCCGCACGAGCTTGAAGGTATCGCTGTTGTAGAAAAACGCGTTATCCTTTTTGCATCGGAGGGCAATGTAAGCATATTCCGCAGCGACCCGTTTGAGGATAATACGTGCCGCCGTCCAAACCTTTCCGGAAACCGCATTAACACCAATATGCCGGTAGCCGTAATGGAGACGGTAGACCCGATTATCTTGAACGCAAAAATCGTTGAGCCGCGCTCTTGCTGCTGTTGCTGCTGCTCCGTTGACGAGATACCTGAAACGGTTACCAACTCGATTAACGGAAGCCTTATCGGTGGTGACGATGAAAGATTCCTTGTTGTTTCACTTGGTTTCTTCTCAGTCGTCCGCATTGAGCGCCCGGCGCAATACCTCATCACCGCAACGGAATATACCGTTCCTGATAAGGAATGCGTCAGCCCCTCTGACGATGATCCTTGCAAGCTCTTCCGCAGCATGGCTTTCCCAGTTAACGAATTCTACCCACCTTCGTTCTTACCGCAAGGGGATGGAGACGGCTCCGGCTGCCGCCGTTGCAACTGAAGCGTCGGAGCGCGGGAAATATGTCAATCCCGCCCGAAGAAAACGGGCGGGATTTTTTTCATGCGTGTTAATTTATGCAATTCTTCTACACAAGTCTTGCACTATTGACACGCACTAAGTTATAAAATATAATTAATTAGATAAATGCCAAAAAAATAAATGTGCCGCCGTTTTTTGCATAGACGGACACCTCGGAGTATAAATGAATACGAATATTTTAAACGAAATAAAGTCTCGAATGTCGGACATGTCAAAAGGACAGCGCCGGATAGCCGAGTATATTTTAAACCATTATGAGAAAGCTGCTTTTATGACGGCAGCAAAGCTTGGACGTCAGGCTGGAGTTTCCGAATCTACCGTGGTGCGCTTTGCCATTGAGCTTGGTTTTGATGGCTATCCTGAGCTTATGAGGGCTGTTAAGGATACTGTTTGCTCAAAGCTGACATCAGTTCAGCGCATTGAAGTGACAAACGAACGTCTTGGAGATTCAAGCCCCTTGGAAAAAACATTGCTATCAGATATAGCGAATATTCGCGCGACAATAGAAGAAAATAATCCTGATGATTTTGCAGCCGCCATTGATGAAATAATAGAGGCGAAAAACATATATATTGCAGGTGTACGGCTGTCATCATTTATAGCACAAATGCTTGCGTATAATCTAAGCCTTGTTTTTGATAATGTAAAATGTGTAAATACCGAGAGTGAGGACAGCATTTACGAGCAGATGCTGCGTATCGGGGAAGGCGATATTTTAATTGCGATAACATTCCCGCGATACTCACGCCGCATTGTAAAAGCTGTTGCGTTTGCAGCAGCGCAGGGAGCGAAAGTCATCGGCATAACCGACGGGGTATCATCGCCTATCGCTTCCCGGTCGGACAGGCTTCTTTTTGCAAAGAGCGATATGGCGTCGTATATGGACTCGCTTGTCGCCCCGCTCTCGCTGATAAACGCAATTATCGTTGCAATCGGACGTAAAAAACAGGACGAGCTTTCTGATACTCTTTTGAAGCTCGAACGGATTTGGGACGAATACCACCTCTACGAAAAGGATACCGATAATGACTGAACCTGACGGTTTACACTCCACACGACCCACTGTCGCTGTTATAGGCGGCGGTGCTTCCGGCATGATGGCGGCGGGTACGGCAGCAGCAGCGGGCGCACGCGTGACGCTATATGAACGCGGCGACCGGTGCGGGCGAAAGCTGGCAATCACGGGTAAGGGACGCTGTAATGTGACAAATAACTGTGATATCAGCGAATTTTTACTTCATGTACCCCGAAATCCAAAGTTTTTATATGCATCGCTTTCAAAATTCACGCCGGCTGACACAATGTCTTTTTTCGAATCACTCGGTGTACCGCTGAAAACAGAGCGCGGACGCCGTGTTTTCCCGGTATCCGACCGCTCACATGACATTGTTGACGCTCTTATCAGATACTGCCGCACAAACGGCGTAAGTATTGTAAACAAGCGCGTCACACGCGTCGTTACAGAAGATGGCGCTGTGCGAGGCATTGAAGTTGGCGGTCAGTTTATTCCATACGACCGTGTTATCGTTGCATGTGGCGGGCTTTCATACCCTACGACAGGCTCTGACGGTGACGGATACCGCTTCGCGCGTGAAGCCGGGCTGAAGGTGACTGACACATTACCATCACTTGTACCGCTTGAGGCAGGTGAGCCATGCGCAACACTTGCCGGGCTTACGCTTAAAAATGTCAAGCTGACTATGTACGAAACAGAGAAAAGCTCACGTGCTGTTTTCTCTGAGCTTGGTGAAATGCTTTTCACACATTTCGGCATAAGCGGGCCGCTTGTGCTTTCGGCATCCGCACGGATGGGCGATGTTTTACCCGGGAAATACACAGCGTCGATTGATTTAAAGCCCGGGCTTAATGAATCACAGCTTGATACGCGAATATTATCTGATTTTGCAAAATATATAAACCGCGACATGATTAACGCATGCGCCGATTTGCTTCCTTCTGCTCTTGTCCCCCGTTGTGCTTAATATGGCGGGCATTGACGAACGCAAAAAGTGCAACACAGTTACAAGAGAAGAGA
>LFTK01000135.1 GCA_001513385.1 Clostridiales bacterium DTU064 | reverse complement strand
AGGTTCTTCGAATACTTATAAGCGCAAGTGAATAATATTCATTTTGTACTAATAATTATACGTTGTCGTTTTCGCAATGTCAACAAGTTTACAATATAAAAATGAAAAATTATACATGAAAAATGTATACGTATGCACACATAATATGTGCACAACGTCGAAAGCAAAGAAAATAAACTATCCGCGGGGTATATCGCTCAGAACGGAGGTAACTTTGTCAGCGTCAATAAGCTCTGCTATTTTTGAAAGCCGTTTGTCAGCCAACTCACAGATGAGCTTAGCAAGCACCGCTGCAAAAAGAGTGGCGCCTTTGCGCGAAAGATGTGTATTGTCGGTAACTCCGTTTTTATATGCACCGTCATATTCACCCGGCTGTGTCCATAAAAAGAGCTTTTTTGAGCCTTCCACACCTGCTGCGCGACAAATATCAAGGCTTGCGGCACCGAGGTCAAGGGTTGGAATGTCAAGTTTTTCACCAAGAGCAAGCGCTGTGTTGCGATATTCGGGGAAGGAAATTGAAAAATCGCCGCCGTCACAGTTGCGCCTTGATACAGGGGTGATAAAAACAGGCGTTAAACGGCGAGATTTACATGCAAGGGCGTATCTTTCCATGTATTCCGCGAAAACATGGGGCGGCGCGTACCTGTTCGGACGCGCTTTTGTCGAATCATTGTGACCGAACTGAATGAAAACATAGTCCCCCGGCCGAGCGCGCGAGAGGAGAGCGTCAAACTTGCCTTCAAGAAAGAATGAAAGCGAGCTGCGGCCGCCGATAGCGCGGTTTTCAATGGCTATCTCGGGCATTTCATAACGGCGGCAGTGCGGATAAGGCGAGCCTTCCGGCGTGAATATATGCGCTCTGTCCGACGAGCGGAAAAATGAGTATAAAACTTCACCCCATCCGGTCTGAGGGTAATAATATTCATCGTATGTTTGTGCTGTCGAATCAGAAGCTATGAAAACTGTCGGGACATCACCCGGTGTTTTTACCGCGGCCGGCCTTATATCAAGCGAAACGAGCGACAGTTGCGGCGCTGTTTGTTGGTCGTGCGGAATATCATTCGCTGGATCGCCGGAGTTGCCGTCATTATCGCTTTTTATATAAAAAATCAGTGATAAAGTTTCGCCTGTCGCATAAACGGTGAATTTTACAGTCGTATCGGCTTCGTATTCAAGCGGTACACCGCCGGGTATCGGCGTTGCGTCAAAGCCGTCTGCGTTTACATGAATGCGCAAAGGGGCGTTATTATCGCTGTTTTTTCTGTCACTTGCCCTGAAAACAGCAGTAACGTCAACGTCTTGACGGTTACATTCAAATGTGAACTCAACGCCCTCGATGTAATCAAATACACCGTACCCGGTCTCCTCCGTTTCACGGAAGCACCTGTTCGGGAGTGGCATTGCAGGGGCGAACACAAGCAGCGGTAAATCAGATGAAAAACTGCCAGCATTGCCGCTTGATGAAGCTATGCTCGATTTATCAAACCCACAGGGGAAAATGGCGTCGGCCGGTGTGCGGGTTGCTTTTCTGGGGTAATAAACGCCGTCGCGCCAGCCGTCGGCTTTTTCCGGGTACGTTACAAGCTGAATATCACACAGTTTTATTTTTGTCTTCGTTTCCATTTTTCATGGCTACCTTTGCAGTTTATATGTTTAAATATTGTAGTATGGAGCACCGTTTTTCTTAAATTCTGTGACGGCTCTTTCTGTCAGCGGATGATAGAGGAGTTTTTCATAAAGTGCCGGCGGAATTGTCAGCGTTGTCACACCAAGAAGGGCTGCCATGTGTATCTGCTCAACATTTGAAAAGCTTGCGGCAAGCACTTTTGTTTTAAGCCCGCTGTTTTTGAGAAGTTTGCAAATGTCGCCGGCTATTTCAACGCCGTTTGCCGAGATGTTATCGAGCCGGTTGATGTAAGGGGCGACATAATCAGCGCCGGCGCAGGCGGCAATCAGTGCTTGCTGAGGCGTGAAAATAGCTGTTGCTGTTGTTTTGATACCTTCGGAATTAAGAATCTTAATTGCTTTAATGCCTTCCTCGGTGACGGGTATTTTTATATAAATATCACCACCAGTAAAACTAACTATCCTGTGCCCTTCGTCGACGATGTCGGCAGCTTTCTCAGAGAGCGCCTGAACATGGAGCATTTTGTCGCCGATAACGCCTCTGATTTTTTTTATAACGGTCTTTAAATCATTGCCGGATGCGGCGACAATTGAAGGGTTTGTTGTTACGCCGGCAATCGGGTAATAATTGAATATCCGTTCAATTGCAGAAATGTCAGCCGAGTCAATTAAATATTCCATTTTATAAAAATGCACTTCCTTTTAAACAGCCCCGCCTTTGCATTACTGCTATTAAAATTACGGGGGTATGAATTTTCAAACAAAGTATAACACCGTTTATATGTGAACGCAAGGATAAAAGGAAAATGCAGTGTATTCGTTTAGTAACGGCTGTGAACGCGCTGAGTGTATAATTATTCACCCAGCGTATTAAATGTCCTAAATGCCTTTTTGTTGAACATTATGCACATAGAGTCTCATATTATAGAAATTCTTTTGTGAAACATTCAGATTGACAGAAAGGGTATCTGCACTTATCATATAAACATGAATATATATTCACATGGGCGTACGTATTATGGTATATCGTTTCTGATAAACAGCGCGAGCGGCTCTCTCATTTTTTGAGAGGCGTTTTGCGCTTTTATATATTTCGGAGGGCATGAAAGATGAATGTTACAAAGGGTCGCCAACTATACGAAGGTAAGGCGAAAAAAGTGTTCGAAACGGATGATCCGGAGCTTTATATTGTAGAATATAAAGACGACGCTACGGCTTTTAACGGGCAAAAACGAGGAACAATCGTCGGCAAAGGTGTCATCAATAACAAAATAACGAACATAATGATGACATATCTTATGGAAAAGGATATTCCGACGCATTTTGTGAAGGAGCTATCCGATAGGGAGACGCTTGTTAAAAAAGTCGAGATTATACCGCTTGAAGTTATCGTACGTAACCGCGCAACAGGTTCTTTTGTGAAGCGCTTTGGCGCCCCGGACGGAATGGAGTTTGAAACACCTGTTGTTGAGTTTTCGTATAAAAATGATGAGCTTGGCGATCCACCGATAAACACATCTCAAGCGCTTGCCCTGAAACTTGCAACGGCTGATGAAATAAAAGAGATAAAAAAATACGCACTCGCCATCAATGCCGCAATGCGCTCATTCTTTTTAAATATTGGTGTCGAGCTTGTAGATTTTAAGCTTGAGTTTGGACGGCTGCCCGGTGGCGGCATTGTACTTGCAGACGAAATTTCGCCTGACACATGCCGTTTCTGGGATGTAAAAACAAAAGAAAAGCTTGACAAAGACCGTTTCCGTCAAAATCTTGGCGGAGTTGAGGATGCATATAACGAAATGTTATCAAGAGTGGTTAATAAAGCGCTATGAGACAATATAACGAAGAATGTGGCGTTTTCGGCGTCTTTGGAAACAGTGATACCGATGTTGCGCTGACAACATATCATGGGCTTTACGCACTCCAGCATAGAGGACAGGAGAGCTGCGGTATTGTAATATGCCGTGACAGGTCGTTTAATATGCATGTTGACATGGGACTTGTCAGCGAGGTGTTCACAAAGAATGTCCTTGCATCTCTCGGGCAAGGAAACATGGCGGTAGGGCATGTGCGTTACAGCGTTACCGGCAGCAATACACGGCAGAATGCTCAGCCGATGGTGTTCAAACACTTGAAAGGCAATCTTGCCCTTGCGCATAACGGCAACCTTACAAACGCAAAGGAGCTGCGTCAGCAACTTGAATTATCCGGTGCTGTGTTTCATACGACGTCTGACACAGAGTTAATCGGGTATATTATAATACAGGAGCGGCTTCGCTCGAAATCTATTGAAGAAGCAGTTACCCGGGCAATGGCGCACTTTGACGGCGCATATTCGCTTGTAATTATGTCGCCGCAGAAGCTGATAGCAGTGCGCGACCCGCATGGCTTGCGTCCGCTTTGCTTTGGAAAGACGCCTGACGGACGGTATGTCATAGCATCAGAAAGCTGCGCTCTTGACGCCGTCGGCGCGCGGCTTGAACGCGAAGTTGACCCGGGAGAGGTAATTGTTTTTTCACCTGACGGGGTAAATTATATCCGCACTCACTGCGGCGAAGCAAAGCCGTCACTTTGTATCTTTGAATATATATACTTTGCGCGCCCGGATTCCGTCATTGACGGGGTTCACGTGCATGAAGCGCGCAAAAAAGCCGGTGCTCTTTTAGCAATCGAGCATCCGGTGCAGGCTGATGTTGTAATTGGAGTGCCGGATTCCGGCATTGACGCCGCTATCGGCTATTCGCACCAGTCAGGAATACGGTACGACATCGGGCTTATTAAGAATAAATACATAGGCCGCAGTTTTATCGTGCCGCAACAGTCCGAGCGCGAAAATGTCGTAAAACTTAAGCTCAACGTCGTAGCCGACGCTGTCGCTGGAAAGCGCGTAGTTCTCGTCGACGACTCAATTGTTCGCGGCACAACAATGAAGCAGCTTATTGGTATGCTGCGTGAAGCGGGTGCGACGGAAGTTCACGTCCGCGTGTCGGCACCGCCGTTTTTAAACCCGTGTTTTTACGGAACCGATATAGACTCACGCAGAGAACTTATAGCATACCATGCGACGGTTCCGGAAATTGCACAGATAATCGGCGCCGACAGCCTTGGTTATCTTGAGCTTGACCACGTAACCTATATAGCGCGTGGTAATTCACCCGGTGCCGGCTATTGCACAGCCTGCTTCAGCGGAAATTATCCGACAAAAATAAACGATATGCAGGATAAAGCATCCCTTGAAAAACTGACCGCTTCAACATAAACATATCTTACAGCGACAATCGTTAATCTATATATAAATGTGAGGGTTAGCTTGAAACAGAATTCACAGACATTATATCTCGTGCTTGAAAACGGACGTGTTTTCCGCGGCGAGCCTTTCGGCGCGGAAGGGGAAGTCATGTGTGAGATGGTTTTTGCCACTGGCATGACTGGTTATATGGAAACGCTAACCGATAAAAGCTATGCGGGGCATGGCGTCATACAGACGTTCCCCATAATCGGCAACTATGGTGTAATTCCCGCCGATATGGAAGGAGACAAGCCCTACGTCAGCGCATATATCGTGCGCGAATGTTGCGACACGCCTTCAAACTTCCGCTCAAGTGGTACTCTTGATAGTTGGCTCAAAAGTTACGGCGTTGTCGGTATTAAGGGCATCGACACGCGCAGCCTGACGCGGCTTATCCGCGAGCGCGGAGTTATGAATGGCATGATAACAAAAAATCCCGAAGCCTGTGACCTGGAAGCGCTGCGGGCATATAGCGTACCGAAGGACGTAGTACCGTCCGTTTCAGTTAAAACTGTCGAATACCACCCCGGTAACGAGGGCGGACCGAGGGTCGTTCTTCTTGACTGCGGGTATAAAAAGAGCATTCTTGACTGCTTTTTAGAGCGCGGATGCTCCGTTTACATCGTTCCTGCCCTGACAAGCGCGAAGGATATAACTGCGCTTTCACCCGACTGTATACTTGTCACAAATGGTCCAGGCGACCCTGTGAACAATCCCACAATAATTGAAACTGTACGCGAGCTGTGGGATACGGGTATTCCTATATTCGGCATATGTCTCGGACATCAGATTATAGCTCTTGCACATGGCTTTAAAACAACAAAGATGAAGTACGGTCACCGCGGTGAAAACCAGCCGGTCCGCCGCCATACGGACGGACGCGTATTCATCACGGCACAAAACCACGGTTACACTGTCGTCCCTGAGAGCATTGATCCGAAAAAAGGGAAGCTCCTTTATTCAAACGTAAACGACGGAAGCTGCGAGGGCATTGAGTATACCGAAAATGGCTCATTTACTGTGCAGTTCCATCCAGAGGCAGGCGCCGGTCCGCGTGATACCCGCTTCATATTCGATGAGTTTATCTCGCGCATGAAAAACAGAAGGGCAGGTGATGTTTAATGCCGCGTGATGAATCTATCCGCCGTGTTTTGATGATTGGTTCCGGTCCGATTGTCATCGGGCAGGCGGCTGAGTTTGACTATTCCGGCACGCAGGCTTGCCGTGCTCTTCGCGAGGATGGGATTGAAATAATCCTTTTAAACTCAAACCCCGCAACTATTATGACGGACACTGCGATAGCGGATAAAGTTTATATTGAACCGCTGACGCTTGAAACCGTTGAGCGAATAATCGAGGTGGAAAAGCCTGACGGGATTTTGTCAGGACTTGGCGGGCAGACAGCGCTGACGCTTTGCATGAAGCTTGTGCGTGCGGGATTCCTTGAAAAGCACGGTGTTCGCCTTCTTGGCGCATCGCCTGAAACTATCGACAAGGCGGAAGACAGAGAGCTTTTCAAAGAAACAATGGAGTCGATAGGACAGCCGTGCGCAAAATCTACTGTCGTTTATACGGTTGATGAAGCGCTCGACTTTGCACGCGAGATAGGTTATCCTGTCATTGTACGTCCTGCATATACGCTTGGCGGCACCGGCGGCGGGATAGCGACAGACGAAGCATCACTGAGAGCAATAGCAGAGTCCGGTATAGGTCAGTCACCTATCGGTCAGATACTTATCGAACGCTGTGTTGCTGGCTGGAAAGAAATTGAGTTTGAAGTCATGCGCGACTGTGTCGGCAATGTTATTACAATCTGCTCGATGGAAAACGTCGACCCGGTCGGTATTCATACAGGTGACAGCATAGTTGTGGCGCCGGCGTTAACGCTTTCCGATAAGGAATATCAAATGCTGCGCACAGCGGCGCTTGACATCATATCGGCGCTGGGAGTGACAGGCGGCTGTAATGTGCAATTCGCCCTCAACCCCGATAGCTTTGAGTATGTTGTTATAGAGGTCAACCCGAGAGTTTCACGCTCATCAGCACTTGCTTCTAAAGCGACAGGCTATCCGATAGCAAAGGTATCAACGAAACTGGCGCTTGGATACACGCTTGATGAGATAAAGAACTCTGTGACGGGAACGACATATGCAGCGTTTGAGCCGGCGCTTGACTATGTAGCCGTCAAGATGCCGAAGTGGCCTTTTGACAAATTCCCCGGCTCAAGCCGTACCCTCGGAACGCAGATGAAAGCGACGGGCGAGGTCATGACGCTTGCCGATAACTTCGAGGCGGCGCTCATTAAAGCAATACGCGGTGCTGAAATCGGCGCCGACACGCTTCTTCTGCCGCGTTTCCGCGAATGGGGAGAATCAGACCTTTGGGATATTACAGAAAACGCAACTGATGAGCGCATTTTTGCAATAGCTGAGCTTTTACGCCGCGGTGTCGCGATTGATGATATATACAAAGTGTCGAAAATAGACAAGTGGTTCCTTGCGAAAATCAAAAATCTTGTTGAGTATGAGATTTCTGTCACAGGTGTCGAGATAACTCCTGATGTATATCTGCGCGGAAAGAAGCTTGGTTATGCCGACTCATCACTTCAGCGCATGAGCGGCTCGCCACTACCGCCGCATATAGCACCAGTCTATCGCATGGTTGACACATGCGCCGGTGAGTTTGCCGCAGAAACGCCGTATTTTTACGCGGCATACAGCACACCGGAGGAAGGCGGCGAGGACGAATCATCCGAATTCATCAAAAAAGATGCAAAAACCATCCTTGTCATCGGTTCCGGCCCCATACGTATAGGACAGGGAATTGAGTTTGACTATTCAAGCGTCCACTGCGTCTGGGCACTTAAACGTCAGGGGTATGATGTTGTTATAGTAAACAATAACCCCGAAACGGTCTCGACTGACTTTGACACGGCAGACAGGCTTTACTTTGAGCCGCCGCGTCTTGACGATGTCATGGACATCGTTCGCCACGAAAAACCAATCGGCGTCGTCGTTGCATTTGGTGGACAAACGGCAATCAGGCTCGTTAAAGGGCTTCACGCTGCCGGTGTGCCGATACTCGGCACTTCAGCCGACGCTATTGACATTGCTGAGGACCGCGAACGTTTCGATAAGCTGCTTGAGAAGTTTAATATTAGCCGCCCGAAGGGCTGCACAGTTAAAACGCTTGACGAAGCTCTTCTTGCAGCAAATATGCTTGGCTACCCTGTGCTTTTGCGCCCGTCTTACGTTATAGGCGGGCAGGGGATGACAATAGCGCGCTCCGATGTGGATACAAGAAGCTATATGTCGGCGATTCTTGCAGGCGGCATCGAAAACCCTGTTTTAATTGACAAGTATATGCCCGGTGCGGAGCTTGAAGTTGACGTTATATCCGACAGCGAGGACATCCTCATCCCCGGCATTATGGAGCATATTGAGCGCGCAGGTATTCACTCGGGAGACTCGATAGCAGTTTATCCGCCGTATAACTTAAGCGAGCGGATGGAGAAGAAAATATGCGAGGTATCGAAAAAGTTAGCGGTTGCCCTCGGCACAAAAGGGCTTGTAAACATACAGTATCTCGTATATTCGGATGAACTGTATGTAATTGAAGTCAACCCGCGCGCCTCACGCACAATACCGTACATCAGCAAAGTTACCGGTGTTCCTATGGTAGATATCGCTGCCCGCGTTATGGTAGGTGAGCGTCTGCGTGACATCGGTTATGGAACAGGTTTATGGCGTGCCCCGTACTGCTACGCCGTTAAGGTTCCGGTATTTTCGTTTGAGAAACTGACGGATGCCGACTCAATTCTTGGCCCTGAGATGAAATCGACGGGCGAGGTGCTTGGCATAGGGCGCACGAAGACGGAAGCGCTTTATAAAGGGCTTGTCGCATCGGGACTTGACGTCTGCTCACCGGCCGACCGCCGCGAGATTGGCGTGCTCATCAGCGTCGAGGATTATGACCACAAAGATGCGATAGCCCTTGCTGAAAAATTCTGCGATATAGGCGTTCGCCTATATGGTACACCTGACACAGCAGCAGCTATACGCAGTCATGGCATTGACATACAGACAGCCCGCGACGTATGGGAAAACAACGATATATACGATCTTGTTGAATCTAAAACGATCAATTATATCGTATATACAGGCGGCGTCATGGACATCAGCGTTGGCGACTATAGAAAGCTCCGCCATCGTGCGATGCAGCTCGGCATACCGTGCATGACGAGCCTTGACACAGCATCAGCGCTTGCAGACATTATCGCAAGCCATTATAATCAGTACAATACGAAGCTTTTCGACATTTCCACCCTTTCGAGCACAAAATAGGCGGAAGCATAACAAAAAGGGTCGATATTAGTCGATTGTGTAATAACATATTAAAATTGGGCTGTNNTGCAGCCCTTTATTTTTACTGTTGATACCCGTAAAGTTTCGACTTGATAAACAATCAACAATTGTTTATTATTATAAAAACGGCTATTAGTCACCGATTACGCATAATAGTGTATTACATTTGGGGGAAAAGAAATGACGTACACATTTAAGCCATATGAAAAAAGTAAAATACTGCGTAACCATCTGAACCTTGGCGGGGGGAACCATTTCGGTGAGCGCATTGATGTAACAAATATATACATCGAGCGCG
>LFTK01000074.1:8396-9621 GCA_001513385.1 Clostridiales bacterium DTU064 | reverse complement strand
AACATGCTCGGCTACCCCGTGCTCCTGCGTCCCTCTTACGTTATCGGCGGGCAGGGCATGACAATAGCGCGCTCCGATACCGATACAAGAAACTATATGTCGGCGATTCTTGCAGGTGGCATTGAAAATCCTGTCCTGATTGATAAATATATGCCCGGCGTTGAGCTTGAAGTTGACGTTATATCCGACAGCGAGGATATCCTCATCCCCGGTATTATGGAGCATATCGAACGCGCAGGTATTCACTCGGGCGACTCGATAGCCGTTTATCCGCCTTATAATTTAAGCGAGCGGATGGAGAAGAAAATTTGCGAGGTATCGGAAAAGTTAGCGCTTGCCCTCGGCACAAAGGGGCTTGTTAACATACAGTATCTCGTATATTCGGATGAGCTTTATGTAATAGAGGTCAACCCGCGCGCATCACGCACAATACCGTACATCAGCAAGGTTACCGGGGTGCCGATGGTGGATATCGCCGCCCGCGTTATGGTAGGCGAGCGTCTGCGTGACATCGGTTACGGGACAGGTTTGTGGCGCGCTCCGTACTGCTACGCCGTAAAAGTTCCGGTGTTCTCGTTTGAAAAGCTGACGGATGCCGACTCTATTCTCGGCCCTGAAATGAAATCGACGGGCGAGGTGTTGGGTATTGGCCGCACAAAGACAGAAGCGCTTTATAAAGGGCTTGTAGCATCAGGTCTTGACGTTTGCTCACCGACCGACCGCAGGAAAATCGGCGTGCTTATCAGCGTTGAGGATTATGACCACAAAGACGCGATTGCGCTTGCCGAAAAATTCTGCGATATAGGCGTTCGCCTATATGGTACACCTGACACGGCTGCAGCCATACGCAGTCACGGCATTGACATACAGACTGCCCGCGACGTATGGGAAAACAACGATATATACGATCTTGTTGAGTCAAAAACGATTAATTATATCGTTTATACGGGCGGCGTCATGGATATTAGCGTCGGCGACTACAGAAAGCTCCGCCATCGCGCAATGCAGCTTGGCATACCTTGTATGACAAGCCTTGACACGGCATCGGCGCTTGCGGACATAATAGCAAGCCATTATAATCAGTACAATACAAAGCTTTTCGACATTTCTACGCTTTCAAATACAAAGAATTAGGCGATAGTATAACAAAATCGGTCGAAATTAGTCGATTGCATAATAAATGAGATGGGCTGTAGCAATTTTCATTTTGCTGCAGCCTTTTTTA
>LFTK01000074.1:6003-8363 GCA_001513385.1 Clostridiales bacterium DTU064 | reverse complement strand
GAAACCTCGGCGGGGAAAATCCGGACGGTGAGCGCATTGATGTGACAAGCCTGTACATTGAGCGCGGCGGGAAGCCGTGGATAGGCGTGATGGGGGAATACCATTATTCGCGCGCCAAAAGAGATGATTGGTATCGTGAGCTTTGTAAAATGAAAGCCGGCGGTGTTGGAATTGTCGCAACCTATCTTTTCTGGATATACCATGAGGAGATTGAAGGGGAATTTGACTTTTCGGGCGATTTAGATGTTGCGAAGTTCATTGATGACGCAGCAAAGGCAGGCCTTGATGTTGTGATTCGCATAGGGCCTTGGGCTCATGGTGAGTGCAGAAACGGCGGATTTCCGGACTGGCTTGTTAAAAAGTCGTACAAACTGCGCGACAACAATGATGAGTACATGGCAAAAGTACGCGTATGGTACGAAAAGATTTACGAGCAGGTAAAAGGGAAGTTTTATAAAGACGGTGGCAACATAATCGGCGTTCAACTTGAAAATGAACTGACAAATAACGCGGAGCACCTACTCGCCCTAAAAAAACTTGCCGTTGAGATTGGCTTTGACGTGCCGCTTTACACCGTTACCGGCTGGAACAGCAGATATGGGGCAAAGATACCGGTTGATGAAGTCTTGCCCGTGTTTTCCGCATATGCTGATGCCCCTTGGGCTAAAGGCACGCATAAACTGCCGCTCTCGCACAATTATGTTTTCGACAAAAACAGAAACGATTCGGCGGTGGGGGTTGACATTATAAAAGACACAGACTCCTCCGGCTGGCGGTTGCCTTATGAAAAGTACCCATTTGCTATGTGTGAGCTTGGGGCGGGAATTATGGCTACACATCACCGCCGCCCGATTATCACAGGGATGGATGCATATGCTATGTCGCTTGTCAAGCTCGGTTCGGGCAACAATTTAGTCGGTTATTATATGTATCACGGCGGAATAAATAAAATTGGCAAGCTCTCAACCCTGCAGGAGTCAAAAGAAACAGGATATCCGAACGATTATCCTATACTGAACTACGATTTTCATACGGCTTTGACGTCATACGGCGAAGCAAGGGAGCAGTATGCGCTTTTGAATATTTTGCATCTCTTTCTGCAGGACTTCGGAGAGATACTTGCCCCGATGGAAGCCGTCGTGGGGACGGAAAATGTTGCGGCAGATAACCTGAAAGCCCTCAGATATTCTATGAGAACTGATGGGAAGAGCGGATTTGTCTTTATAAACCACTATCAAAGGCTTGCGGAAATAGAGGATTTATATGATGTGGTGATTGATACGGGCATAGTTAAGTTTCCGCCTGTCAATGTGTGCGGGAAGGTGAGCTTTTTCATGCCTTTCAACATGGATTTATCGGGAAATATGCTTGAGTATGCAACAGCACAACCACTGTGCCGTATAGATGATACATACTTTTTCGTAGCAATAGAAGGAATTACACCGCAGTACAAGTTCGGCGACGAGTGCATAATTGAAGCAAAGGTTGGTCTTGATTCGAAAATAAAGTTCAATAGTATTAAAATCGTCACCCTTTCGTTTGACGAGGCGGCGTATGCGAGAAGATTAAGGAATACATTATACATCGGCTGCGGCTGCAATATATATGAAAAAGACGGTGAAATTTGTGCAATTGAAGACGGAAGCTACAGCTATTTTAAATGGAACGGTGAAGGCTTTGAGTATACGGAAGTTGCAGTCGATTTTAAACCGGCGTCGGTAAGCTTCGATGAAGTGGAAGAACCTTTTGTGCCGAAATACGAGTGTCAGCTTAACATAGGCGGCGAGCGCAAACGTACATGGAGAAAAATTAGTGTGACGGGTGACGAGGGATTTATTGAAATTCCATTCCCGTGTGATGTCGCGCAGATATACGCGGACGGCGAGCTTGTTGCCGACAACTTCTATAACGGCGAGGTGTGGCGTGTGCCGGCGAAGCTTTTATATGGGAAAGAGTGCTACCTTGTAACATCCGAGATGAAAGATGATTTTTATCGGGAGTTTTGATACAGCGGACGGTGTGAGCATAAGAATAATATTAAACTTCGTAACAAAAAAAGAGCTGTCAATTAATAACCAACAGCTCTTATAAAACGGGTTAACAATTAATTTGTGTCATCATTTTCGTGGTAATATGACATGATTTTTCGGTTCAATGTTGACACAATGTGGACACAAGCGATTTTTTCACTTGAATTTATACAAAATCAAAGGGCACCTGCCGTGTGGCAAGTGCCCAAATTTTGTAGATATAGCTTACTTATTTAACGCTTGCTGAACAGCAACCGCGCAGGCGACAGTAGCGCCAACCATCGGGTTGTTGCCCATGCCGATGAAGCCCATCATTTCCACGTGAGCGGG
>LFTK01000074.1:0-5983 GCA_001513385.1 Clostridiales bacterium DTU064 | reverse complement strand
CGGCCCATCGAGTCGGTGAGACCATAGGAAGCGGGGCCTGCTGCCATGTTGTCAGGATGGAGCGTACGGCCTGTACCACGGCCGGAAGCGACGGAGAAGTACTTGAAGCCGTTTTCATAACACCATTTTTTGTAGGTGCCGGCGACAAGATGCTGGAAGCGTGTCGGGTTCGTCGAGTTACCTGTAATCGAAACGCCGACTTTCTCGTGCTTCATTATTGCAACGCCTTCAAGAACGTCGTTTGCGCCGTAGCAGAGAATGTTTGCGCGTTCACCGGAAGAGAATGACTTCTTAGATATAATCTTCAGCTCATCATTATAGAAGTCATAGTCGGTAAGGACATATGTAAAGCCGTTTATGCGGGATATGATGTAAGCAGCATCCTTACCAAGTCCGTTGAGGATAACGCGAAGCGGTTCGCGGCGGACTTTGTTTGCGTTGCGGGCGATACCGATAGCGCCTTCTGCTGCTGCGAATGATTCATGACCGGCGAGGAAGCAGAAGCACTGCGTTTCCTCACGCATAAGCATAGCGGCGAGGCTCCCGTGACCGATACCGACCTTGCGGCTCTCAGCGACGGAGCCGGGAATGCAGAACGCCTGAAGTCCTATGCCGATAGCTTCGGCAGCATCAACGGCAGACTTGCAGTTTTTCTTTATGGCAATAGCGCATCCGAGCGTATATGCCCAGCTTGCGTTTTCAAAAGCTATCGGCTGAACACCCTTTACAATAGCATCGGGATCAAAGCCGTATGATAAGCAAATAGAGCGCGCCTCCTCGAGGTCTGCAATGCCATACTCAGCCATGCAAGCCTTAATCTTATCAATTCTGCGCTCATAACCTTCAAATTTTACGTTGTTTGACATCGGCGCGCCTCCTTATTCCTTTCTCGGGTCTATGTATTTGACGGCATCCGCATATCTACCATAAGTTTTAATATTGGATTCGTATGCTTCTTTAGGATCCTTGCCGTCTTTGATTGCTTCCATCATTTTGCCAAGGTTTACGAACTTGTAGCCAATAACTTCGTTGTTTTCATCAAGTCCGAGGGACAGAACATAGCCCTCAGCCATTTCAAGGTAGCGGACGCCCTTGGCGTTCGTTGCGAACATTGTGCCGACCTGAGAACGAAGTCCTTTGCCGAGGTCATCAAGCGATGAACCGATGGGAAGTCCGTTCTCCGAGAATGCTGTCTGGCTGCGGCCATAGGCAAGCTGCTTGAAAATCTCACGCATAGCAACGTTTATAGCGTCGCATACGAGGTCAGTATTGAGAGCTTCAAGAAGTGTCTTGCCCTGGAGAATTTCTGCTGCCATAGCAGCCGAATGTGTCATGCCTGAGCATCCGATTGTCTCAACGAGCGCTTCCTCGATGATGCCGTTCTTAACGTTAAGAGTCAGTTTGCAGGCACCCTGCTGGGGAGCGCACCAACCGATTCCGTGCGAAAGGCCAGAAATGTCCTTGATTTCATAGGCCTTGACCCATCTGCCCTCTTCGGGAATCGGGGAGGGTCCGTGCTTTGGCCCCTTAGTTACGGGACACATGTCCTGCACTTCGCTTGTGTATTGAAGTTCTGCCATGTGAGATGATAACTCCTTTTATTTAAAATTAATTGTATTACCAGATAAACAACCGTTGAATATTATACAGCTACTCCGACATAAAATCAAGTAAACGTGTCAATTTGGATAAATGACGAGCCTGTAATTCAATATTTACCAATATATTGCTGATGAAATAAGTAAATTATGATATAATCAAATTATAAAGTACTTGACACGATAAAAAGCACTGTGAATAATAATGATAAAAACACCGGCGTGCAAGGGAGGAATAATCAGCCGTGGATAAAAACACAAGCGGGGGCGTAAGTGCAGGCGTAGGCGAATTTGAACTTTTAAAACGAGCAAAACATTATATGGACAGCCTCGCCGCAGGTGTTAATCCGATCGACGGTACGCCGCTTGACAGCGAAACTATTTTACGGGATGAGAGGTTCATCCGTTGTTTTTCATATATATCTGGTGTGCTGAACGAAAAGATAATGTCATATGGCAAAAGTACACTACAACGTCCGACAGCGCGTCAGATAGCAGAGCAGAAAAAGCAAAAGAAACGCTTCTTTTTAACTGATGAGCAGAAAGCGTCAATTCCCATAACACCCGGCCCTGTCGGAATTAATACAATTGCTGCACGCATAAATGATAAAATCGATCAAAGCGTTATGTGGGGCGTTTCCGGCGGTAAGCTGGCGGCACGCCTTGTGTCTTTAGGGTATCTTGAGGTTACGGTTAATGAGGAAGGCGGGCATGTGCGCACTGCTACCGAGCTTGGGCGCGCATCCGGCATAACGACGCTTGAGCGCACAGACGCAGTTGGCCGGCGTTATCAGCAAAATGTTTACGACGAGCGAATGCAGCGTTTTATAATTGACAATATAAACGAACTTGTAAACGATGGCGACTCACACAGCGAAAGCGAAAACAGTGGTGATGACAGCGGCATCGTCGAACACGAAAGCGTTAGTGTTGGCGAAAATGAAAGCAACAAAAACGGTGATGTAAATAACACTTATCCGCCCAGTGATCATGATTCAGATTTAGATGATGAAGATTTTTATGGCATATAAATACAAGTAAAGGTGCCGTTGAGTTTTGGTATAGATTACAGAGCGGTGATTGATGATGGATAATGATTTTGTGTGTTAATACTTAATACAAAATAAGAAAAGAACGAACCAGCGCCATTTTCATTTTTAAATCTTATAGACGCGGTAAATATTATCAATAAAAAAGCAAAAGTCAAGCGGGTTTAGCTTGACTTTTACTTTTCTCAGATATTATCATTTCAATTTATTCAGTTGATGTTTCTGTAACACTGTTTTTTGATATAAAACGTAGTAATTCAGAAATAGAAGCTATAACGCAAGAATAATTAGACGACATGGCGGTGAAAAATTGCGTTAATTATCATTAAACGCCCGCTTTGGCAAATAAAGAATCAACTTTTGCTTTATATTCGTCTTCAGCATATAGAAAACTCATGCCGTGGCCGGCGCCTTCGACGAAAAGCACGTCTTTCGGTGCTGTGCAAGCATCATAGTTTTGCTCTGTGTTGCGAGGGGGAACGTATTTATCATCAAGCCCGTGCACAAATAAAACCGGAATTTTGATTTTTTTCACCGCGTCAAGCGTGCTGACGTTTTTCGTTGTGAAGCCGGCGCGGAGTCTGCATATAAACGAGGCAAGATAAAGTGTGGGGAAAACAGGGAGGTGGAGCATATTCGGAAGGACGTGGCGAAACTCACCGTAAGGGCTGACAAAGCCGCAGTCGGCAATAACAGCACAGACATTCGCCGGCAGGTCAGGCTCAGCTGCCGCAAGAAGGACAATGGTGCAGCCCATTGACATGCCGTCAAGAACAATTTTATGAGATGGCCCGAAGCGGCATGCTAAATACTTGCACCATTCAACGACGTCGTATCGTTCAAGCTGCCCGAATGTGATGTATTCACCTTCGCTTTCACCATGACCGCGCCCGTCTATTATCAAAAGATTGAAGCCTTTTTCCCAGAAATAAGGGCAGCCGCAGCTGAGGTCATATTCTCCGCTGCTGCGATAGCCGTGAACAATCAGTATGGTTTTATCTGATACACCCTGCGCGCTCTCCCCTGCGGGATTGGGATAAAAGCGTCCGATTAGTTTAAGCCCGTCACGGCTGACGATGGAGACACGCTCGCGCGGTAAAGAGGCGAGCCACGCCCTTGCTTCTCTTATGCGCTCGACAAATGCAGCCTGCGGCCCGCGTGACATAGCTGTAAGGTATGCGGGTTCATCGGCAGGTATAGCTACGGTTCGTTTTACGTGAACGGCAGGTAGCGCTTCGGACACAGCTTTGCTGGATTTGGGAACCTCGATGGCAGGGCTTTTCTCTGTGTTAGTTTTTGATTTTTGATTTTGTGACTTTTTTGAGTTTGGTTTCGGGACTGAATGTGTGAAACTGTACGCACTGGCAACAGCTTTTGATTTTATGGCGGAGATTATAGATGACTTTGAGGATCCGCTTGTGTTTGTAAATACTTTCATGCGCTTGCGGGGAAACGTGAATCTATATACAAGCTCCCCTGTTACGTACGTTGCTGCCATTATAAGAGCGGCTGCAGCGCCAGCTCCTGCTGTCATTTTCTTTGCAGTTGTGTTCATTTATGTGATACCTCCATTGTTAACGTGTAATATGCGTGCATGATTTTTACTATTGATAATATTTTTAACAAGACAATTATTTCCCATTCGTGCGGGCTGTTTGTTATGAATTCATTTTATATGAGGTGGTAACATAAGCCAACCTACACAAGACATTGCAAGGTAGAAACAGCAAATAACCGGCAAGGGGGAGGGAAAGCTGTCGTCTACAATCTCAAAATACCGCTCTACTGACAGTAGAAAATCCTTATATACAAGAAAAAAACGACCATATGCGCATACATGTGTGCTCAAATGTACGCTTGCAAACGGTCGTTTTTAAAACACGTTTTTTCTCCGTAACTGCGCTAATTTCATGTTATACGCTTGAAAATCGCGTGTTATACAATAGCATAACAAAGCTCGACATATTATTTGCAAATGTAAAAAATAGGACGACCTTCTGTCAGTGTATGACCGTGAATGACGGATGTGTTTATTTATGTTGATTATCCATGTAAAATTATGATATAATCACATCGGTAGAGCACTTTCAGGAAATAGTAATATAGCGCCTTTGGTGTATGTCATTTGACGACTAATGCGCCAATATGAAACGCGAGGGGATAATGCCATTGATATACCTTGTCGAAGACGATGAAAACATAAGAGAACTCGTTGTTTATACGCTTCGCAGCACCGGACTCAGTGCGCGGGGGTTTGCGTCTCCGTCATCGTTTCGTGAAGCGATGAAAAGCGATTTGCCGTCACTCGTCATGCTTGATATTATGCTGCCTGAGGAGGACGGGTTATCGCTTTTAGCCTGGCTTCGTTCTGATCCAAAGACAAAATCTCTTCCTGTTATAATGCTAACTGCACGCGGAAGTGAATATGATAAGGTAAAGGGGCTTGAATCCGGCGCGGATGACTACATACCGAAACCGTTTGGCATGATGGAGCTTGTCGCCCGTGTTAAGGCTCTTTTGCGCAGAGCATCACCTGCTGATGATAAAAAAGAAACCGAATATGCAATCGGCGCGCTAAATGTTTCCCCTGCTGCTCATTCGGTTCGTGTCAATGGCACAGAGGTTCAGCTTACACCAAAGGAATATGAAACACTGCTTCTGTTTCTTGAAAATAAAAACATCGTTTTGTCACGCGACCAAATCCTCAACCATGTGTGGGGGTATTCGTTTTGCGGTGAAAGCCGTACGGTCGATGTTCACATACGCTCCCTCAGGAAAAAGCTTGGCGTGGCCGGAGATATGATTGAGACGATACGCGGTGTCGGATATCGCTTGCGCGAGACGCCAGTAGTGAAAGATACCGCAGAGGGCGAACAAGACTTAGATTGACTTAGATTAATCGGAAAAAGCTGCGTTGGTTTATTATGAAATATAGTGTGATTAACAAAAAAAAGACGTATCGCACATCGTCACTTCGGACGGTGGCTTTACGTTTAATAATAATTACTTCGGCGGCGACGGCGATATGTGCTATCGCGCCTTTTTTGTATTTTAAAGCTGCATCTGACAGAGAAAACGTGAATATATGGCTGTGTGTTGCAGCATCTATCATCCTTTCCGTGCTGACAGCCGCTATTTTGGCGGTTTACTTTTCGAAAAAGCTTTCCCGCCTTGTAAAAAAGAGCCTTGATAATATTGATGTGTGGAATCCGGAGTGCTCACCAGCTTTTTTGGAGTATAAGCAATTTACGGCTCGTCTTGCTAAACACAATGCCGAGATTGATGAAAAAATACAGGCGCTTGAGAAGGAGCACGAAGACCAAGAGGCAATGCGGC
>LFTK01000093.1 GCA_001513385.1 Clostridiales bacterium DTU064 | reverse complement strand
CAGGGCGCTAAGCCCGGAATCGGTGGCCATTTGCCCGGATCAAAGATAACAAGCGATGTATCACGTGCAAGGATGATACCGGAGGGCACCGACGCTATCTCCCCGGCGCCGCACCACGATATTTATTCAATCGAGGATTTACGTCAGCTTGTTTTTTCGCTGAAAGAAGCAACGGAGTATAAAAAGCCTGTAATCGTTAAGGTTGCCGCCGTACATAACATAGCGGCGATAGCAAGTGGTATTGCGCGAAGCGGCGCTGACATTATAGCAATAGACGGTTTCCGCGGCGGTACAGGCGCCGCCCCAACGCGCACACGCGACAATGTCGGCATACCGATTGAGCTTGCGCTTGCGAGCGTTGACTCTCGCCTGCGCGACGAAGGAATACGCGACCACGTATCTATCGTTGTCGGGGGTAGTATCAGGAGTTCCGCCGATGTTGTCAAAGCAATAGCTCTCGGTGCGGATGCTTGTTACATAGCAACTGCAGCTTTATTGGCTCTCGGATGCCATCTTTGCCGCAGCTGTCAGACTGGCCGCTGCAACTGGGGTATTGCAACGCAGGACCCTGAGCTGACAAAGCGGTTAAATCCCGATATAGGGTACTGCCGGCTTGTTAACCTTATGACAGCATGGAATCACGAAATCATGGAGCTTATGGGCGGTATGGGTATAAACTCGATAGAAGCATTAAAAGGCAACAGATTAATGCTCCGTGGTGTAGGACTTAACGAAAAAGAGCTTGAGATACTCGGAATCAAGCATGCTGGTGAATAACGCTATGAAAAGAATTTATGTTAATAAAAAATGGTGCCTTGGCTGCCGTCTTTGCGAATACAACTGTACATATGCAAACTCCGGCGCGATGAATATTATAACGGCACTTAAAGATAAGCCGCTCAGGTCAAGAATTAAGGTCGAAGAATACGACGGCGATACACTTCCGCTTTCTTGCCGTCACTGTGAGGAGCCAATATGCGTCAAAAGCTGCATAGCAGGCGCGCTTTCCAAGGTAGGCGGTGTTATAAAGATAAACCATAATAAGTGTGTCGGCTGCTGCACGTGCATATCTGTTTGTCCGTATGGCGCAATAATGCACGGCGAGGACGGCGTTATGCGCAAATGTGAGCTTTGTATTGACAATGCCTTCGGAGCGCCGGCGTGTGTCGCCGGTTGTCCGAACGGGGCAATTGTTTATGAGGAACGGGACTGAATAATATGAAAAGATACGTTATTATAGGAAATGGCGCGGCTACCATTGGCGCGGTCGAAGGGATACGCAGGCTTGATAGCGAGGGCCCGATAACAATAATATCGTCGGAGCCTTACCATACATACGCGCGACCGCTTATATCGTATTATATCGAGGGTAAGACGGACCGCGAGCGTATGAAATATCGCCCGGATGATTTTTATGAGAAAAACGACTGCGAATTTTTAGCCGGAAAAACGGCAGTAAAAATCGATCCTGCAGCTAAAAGCGTAACGCTTGACGATGGCAGTGTGGTTTCTTACGATAAACTCTGTTATGCCGCCGGTTCATCGTCGTTTATACCTGCATTCCGCGGTCTTGAAACAGTATCCGAATCTGACAGGTTCACATTCATGACGCTTGACGATGCGGAAAGGCTTAAAGCGCGTATAGAGCCGGGTTTGAGTGTGCTGATTGTCGGCGCTGGCCTTATCGGGCTGAAATGCGCTGAGTGCATTTATGGAAAGGTCGGTGCGATAACGGTCGTTGACCTTGCACCGCGAATTCTTTCAAGCATACTTGAAGAAAAATCGGCTTCTATTGTGCAGCGTCATCTTGAGGGTAAGGGGCTAAACTTCATTTTAAACGACAGCGTCGACGAATTTCATGGCCATATAGCGATAATGAAAAGCGGAATACGCCAGTTTTTCGATATTGTCGTTCTTGCCGTCGGCGTAAGGCCGAACGTGGCGCTGATGAAGGAAGCTGGCGCGCGGGTGAACAGGGGTGTATCGACAGACCGGCATATGTATACAGGAGTTGACGGTATATACGCCGCTGGCGACTGCACAGAAACATTTGACGTAAGCTGCGGTGAGACACGCATATTAGCACTTATGCCGAACGCTTATATGCAAGGCGAATGTGCAGGCATAAACATGGCAGGCGGCGACTGCGATTTTGAAAACGCCGTTCCTATGAACGCTATCAAGCTGCTCGGGCTTCATATTTCAACTGCCGGCTCGTATATTGGCGACGTTATCGAACGTGAAAACACCGCTGACAGCACATATACACGTTTTTATGTAGACGGCGGCTTACTGCGCGGCTATATAATGCTCGGAGAACCATACAGGAACGGTATATACACGTCGATAATAAGAAATCAGATACCGATTGACAAAATAGACTTCGAGACACTTATAAAATCACCGTCTATTTCAGCTATGGGCGAAAGTTATATTTGCCAGCTTGAGAGGAAGGTTTAAGAGATGACAAGGGAAATGAGAATAAATGCAAGCGGTGTTTTATACCGCGATCTCAACGAAAAAATACGCGCTCTTGGCGGCGATGTAATCATTGACGGATGCATAGGGCAGAGATACATTGGCGCCGCACTTCCGGCTGGCAGAAGATTAATCATTAACGGTGTTGCCGGTAATGCAACAGGTGCTTATCTTGATGGCGCTGAGATAATCGTAAACGGAAACATACAGGACGCTGCAGGTGATACGATGAACGCGGGGCGTATAATCGTTCACGGCAACGCCGGAGATGCGCTTGGCTATGCGATGCGCGGCGGGGAAATATATATCCGCGGGAATGCCGGATACCGCTGTGGCATACATATGAAAGCGTATAAGGAAAAGCTGCCGGTCATTGTTGTTGGCGGCCGCTGTGGCAGTTTTCTCGGTGAATATCAGGCCGGCGGGCTGATTATTGTGCTCGGTCTTGGCGCTACGCTTCCCGCAGTAGGTTATTTCCCGGGAACCGGTATGCACGGCGGGAAGATACTTCTGCGCGGTGACTACTCAGACCTTTCAGTTCCGCCGCAGGTGAGACTTATGGAAGCGACAGAGGAAGACATTGATGATGCTGCCGTCTATATATCCCGCTTCTGCGAGTATTTCGGCACAGATTATGATGAAATCATTTCATCTCCGTTCTGGGAAATGATACCAAACTCGAAAAACCCCTATAAACAGCTTTACGTGCAGAACTGATATTGTAATAATATAAAGTGCAAATACCAACTAAATATAAAACTGCCCCGGTTTGTGCGGAGGATTACACAAACCGGGGCAGTCCGCATATTGTCGGCTATATTTATCTGAAAGTAGCTGGTGTTATTCTAATTTTACCCGACAATCGGTTTGTATTTCGGATGAACACGGTTTTACATCTTGCAACAAAAGATTGTGAGGCAAAATCATTAACTTCATGTAGTTTTTAATAGAAACTCTACATTTTATTTAGTATAAATGCTGTTTCCTTTTTCCTCTCGTTCGAGTATGCCGCTGAATCCTTGGAAGAACAAAATGCTTATTGTACTTGAAATTTCTTCAATCGACTGGCGGCGGTCTGAATTAAACCACTGTTGATAAACGGCAATCATACCCGAAATTGCATAATCAAGAACAATGTCGGCGGTTGTTTCATCAATTTCAATTTGAGGATGCAGGGCTTCTTTTGTTTTTGCCTTCAGCATTGTTACAATTTTGCTGACTAAACTCACATTTTCACGCATTGACAAAAGATATCCGTAAAAATCAAGGTCAGTGTTGATGATAGATGTCAATCTTTCAAATATGCGATAAGGGTTCTTTAAATCCCGCTTAATGTCAACTTCTCCTAAAACCTTTTCATATGTAGAAACGATTTCATTTTCTATCTCATCTACAATCTGATAAATGCCCGAATAATAATTGTAAAAGGTCTTTCTGTTTATATCAGCTAAATCTGCTATGTCACGTATTGTAATATCATTTATATCCTTTTGTGAAAGCAATTCTGCAAATGCATGCCGGATTGCTTTTTTTGTTTTTCTGGTGCGTCGATCTATTGTCTTCATTTCGTCCATATTTAAAAACCTCCGCATTTATATCCATATGTGTTACTTATGCCACAGTATTAGCTTATGTGTGGCATATACCACACTGCCGAGCATCTTCGACCATTGTTGCTTTTGTAATAATTAGTATAATACACATATGTGGTATAAGTCAAATATAGGAAATAATTTTGCGTGGAATGAACAGCTTAAATTCAAATTGTGTTTAATTCCCCAAAATATGTATCGTCTAATTTTGATAATTCTATATTCTGACTTTATTTGGGATATTTATTATGAAATGGAGGCTTAAGAGATGAAATTCGGGAAAGCGGTGGTAAAATTCCGCGTGCCGATTTTAATATTGACGCTGGTTTTGATGATCCCGTCGGTTTTCGGGTATATCAAAACAAGAGTTAATTATGATATGCTTGAATATTTGCCCGAAGACATGGAAACAGTTATCGGCCAGAATGAACTGATGGAAAACTTCGGTAAAGGCGCGTTTTCCTTTATCATTGTTGAAAATATGCCGGAAAAAGATGTTGCGGCGCTGAGAGCGAAAATTGCAGATGTAGATCATGTCGACACCGTCGTTTGGTATGATTCTATTTTTGATATATCAGTGCCGATGGAAATACTGCCGGATAAAATTTATTCCGCGTTCAATTCCGGCAATGCAACGCTTCTGGCAGTGTTTTTTGATTCAACGACATCTGCTGACGTCACAATGGATGCTGTAAAAGAAATACGCTCGATATGCGGTGAGCAGTGTTTTGTATCGGGGTTGTCGGCTCTTGTGACCGACTTGAAGGAACTTTGTGAGCATGAAGAGCCGATTTATGTTGCGATAGCCGTTATTCTTGCCTGCTTGGCTATGGTTCTGCTCCTTGACAGCTGGCTTGTTCCGTTTGTATTTCTTGCCACCATTATTATGATGGTCATGCTGAATCTTGGAACTAATGTACTTTTAGGTGAAATATCCTATGTGACAAAAGCTTTGTCTGCCGTTTTGCAGCTTGCCGTTACAATGGACTACTCCATTTTCCTCTGGCACAGCTACAACGAACAGTGTATGAAGTATAAAGACAAAAAACAAGCTATGGCGGTTGCAATCAAAGAAACGATGCTGAGCGTTATAGGAAGTTCGGGCACCACAATCGCAGGATTTTTAGCACTTTGCTTTATGTCATTCACAATGGGGCGTGATATGGGTATTGTAATGGCGAAAGGAGTGCTGTTTGGCGTCATCGGGTCTGTGACGGTACTTCCTTCTCTCATTCTCATACTTGATAAACCGCTGCAAAAAACAAAGCACCGTTCTCTTATTCCGAATATGAATAAGGTATCAAAAGGCATAATAAAAGCATTTCCCGTATTTCTCGTAATTTTTGCAGTATTAATTCCGCCGGCATTTTATGGATACAAAAAAACAAACGACGAAGTTTATTATGATATGGGCGAGTGCCTGCCGAAAGACATAAAGTTTGTTATAGCAAATTCAAAGCTCAGAGAAAACTTTGATATTGCGTCAACTCACATGCTTTTAGTCAACGCATCCGTCCCATCAAAGGATGTCCGCTCCATGATAGATGAAATGGAAAAGGTGGACGGAGTTAAATATGTGCTTGGTCTTGAATCGGTCCTCGGCCCCGGCGTGCCAGAAGAAATTTTGCCGGAATCGATTACATCGATTCTGAAAAACGACAAGTGGAGACTGATGCTTATAAACTCTGAATATAAAGTTGCAAGCGACAAAGTAAACCAGCAGATTGAAGAGCTGAACACAGTACTGAAAAAGTATGACGAAAACGGAATGTTAATCGGTGAAGCACCCTGCGTTAAAGATATGATTGAAATCACCGATACGGATTTTAAAGTAGTTAATTCAATTTCAATATTAGTAGTATTTGCAATCATTTTGCTTGTTACAAGAAGCATATCGCTTCCTTTTATTCTGATTGCCGTGATTGAGCTTGCGATATTTATTAATCTTGGTCTGCCGCATTATTACGGTCAAAGCCTGCCTTTTATAGCACCTATATGTATCAGCACAATTCAACTTGGTGCAACAGTTGACTATGCAATTCTCATGACAACAAGATATAAATCCGAACGGATGAACGGCAATGATAAAAAAACATCAGTGCTGACATCACTTTCGACATCCATTCCATCAATAATTGTGTCGGGTATAGGCTTGTTTGCCGCAACAATCGGCGTTGCCGTTTATTCGGATATCGATATAATCGGCTCCATGTGCAGGCTTATGGCACGCGGCGCTATTGTCAGTATGCTGATGGTTATATTCATTTTGCCGGCACTATTGCTTCTATTCGATAAGATAGTCTGTAAAACAACTCTTGGCATGACAAAAATCAATAACTGATGGGAGGTTGTGGGCTGATGAAAGGTAAAATTATTAAAATAATATCTTTGTGTTTATGTGTTGCTATAATTGCAAGCGGCGTAGCATATACGATTGTGTCAGAAAAAGCAGATGATACAGATAAAGAGAAAAACATAGTAACCGAAGGCAAAGCAGAAATAATGTTGAATGATTCTGCTGAAAAGGGTGATACATATAAGGACGAAACGGTATATGTTATTGCGGATGCAGAAGGCGTAATACAAAAGATTATTGTAAGCGACTGGCTAAATAATAAGCTTTCAAGTGACAAGATTAATGATGTGACGGAGCTTAGCAATATAGAAAATGTCAAAGGTTATGAAACATACACCCTTGGCGGCGGCAACGCCTGCGTATGGGACGCGCAGGGCAATGACATTTATTATCAGGGTACAATCGAAAAAGAACTGCCGGTAAATGTCTCAGTTTCGTATAAGCTTGACGGGAAAACGGTATCTCCCGCCGAACTTGTAGGCAAAAGCGGTAAAGTTACAATCCGTTTTGACTATAAAAACAACCAATATGAAACGGTAAAAATAAACGGAAAGGATGAAAAAATCTATGTCCCGTTTGTAATGCTGACGGGATTACTCCTTGACAACAACAAATTTAAAAATATTGAAGTATCGAACGGAAAAATCATCAATGACGGAGACAGGACAGCAGTTATCGGGCTTGCTTTACCGGGATTGCAGGATAACTTAGCAATAGATAAGGAAAAGTTTGAAATACCGTCTTATGTTGAGATAACAGCCGATGTCACTGATTTTACACTTGGCATTACTATAACTGTGGCAACAAATGGGCTTTTTAATAATATCGACACTGAAAAAATCGAATCTGTGTCGGATTTGACTGATTCTATGACTGAACTTAACGATGCCATGACAAAGCTAATAGACGGATCATCCGCACTGTATGATGGTCTTTGCCTTCTTCTTTACAAATCAGCGGAGCTTGTGGGTGGCATCAACAAAATTGCTGATGGCGCAGAACAACTGAAAAACGGAGCATATTCCCTAAACGACGGTGCAAAAAAGCTGTCCGACGGTGCGGCAGCCCTTTCGGATGGGCTTGATACGCTTTCAGCAAACAGTGGCGCGCTGAATGACGGTGCCGAAAAGGTTTTTAAAGCGCTTCTTTCCACTGCCGAGACACAAATAAAATCAGCCGGGCTTTCAATCCCTACGCTGACTATCGAGAATTACGCTTCCGTGCTCAATGAGCTTATCGGTTCACTTGACGAAACAAATGTATATAATAAGGCGCTTGCCGAGGTTACAGCAGCTGTCGAGGCAAAAAGGGATTATATAAAATCACAGGTTGCTGCCGCTGTCAGGGCGGAAGTTGAAGCCGGTGTCACATCCGCAGTTAAAAATCAGGTTACAGTGCAAGTCACAGAGGTGGTAAAAGAGCAGGTATTGACACAGGTCACAGAAGCCATACGTGAAAATGTTGAAGAGCAAGTGATTCTTGCTGTCACCGGCATGGATATGGCAAGTTATGAAGCTGCCTTCTCCGCCGGACTTGTTGAAAAGGCAATACAGGATGCTATAAACTCCGCCGTAAATGAGAAAATGGCAAGTGAGGAAATAAAGGCTCTCATCACATCAACAGTCGACGCACAAATGAAAAGCGAAGAAGTCACTGCTATCATTTCACAAAAAGTCGATGAACAGATGGCAACAGATGATGTAAAGAACATCATCAAGGTTAATACCGACACAAAGATGGCGGGGGAAGATATACAAGCGCTGATTGAGCAAAACACGGAGGTGCAGATTCAGAAAACAATATCGGAATATATGGCGAGCGAAGAAGTGCAGTCAAAACTTGCCGCAGCATCCGAAGGTGCGAAATCAATCATTTCGCTTAAAGCTTCGCTTGACGATTATAGTACATTTTATCTTGGGCTTAAAAGCTATACTGCAGGTGTTGATAAGGCGGCAAGTGGTGCTTCTGATTTAAAGAACGGTGCAAAAGAGCTGAAAGGTGGGGCAAATACTTTATATAACGGCATAAACTCGCTTTATGACGGAATACTCGCCATGAAAAACGGCGCGCCTGCGCTAATAGATGGCATCACACAGCTAAAAGACGGAGCAATGCAGCTTTCAGACGGACTTTCGCGTTTCAATAAAGAGGGTATTCAAAAACTGCTTGATGCCGTTGACGATGTGGACATTTTAATCGAACGGCTGAAGGCAACAGTTAATGTTTCAAAGAATTATAAGTCTTTTGCCGGAATAAGCGACGACGCAGACGGCAGTGTCAAGTTCGTGTATCGCACGGCAGAAGTGAAATAATTACATATAAATTAAGGGGCACTCTTTCCCGATACCGGGAAGAGTACCCCTTTTTATATACGTGCATGGCAAGTTCGTGCTTAGCTGTGAATATCCGCAGCAGAGGATTGCAATAACAACAGTTAGCAGAAAAAAGGGCATACTATTTTTTAGATTGCTGAAGATATGTAAAGCCGCTCGGTCTTTTATTTCACCCTGTGTGCTGATTTTTTTATAAGATTCTTATAAAAATTCGTTGACATGCTCATGTGTGGGAATATAATAAATAAGGCGCAAACAGTATTTATTAATAAACTTGTGCCATGTTCGTGATGATGTAATAAACTATATACAAAAACTTACAAAAAACCTTGTTAATCAAGGTTTTTTCGCGCGTTTGGGCACAATTTCAATTTGTTGCTCTCTAAAACAAACTATCCCGGCAATATTCAATTAGTAAATCATATAAGAAAGACTCGTGTTATATATGGACATTATCAAAGAAAAGGCTGATTTGGCAGCAAAATTTAAAACTACATTTATTAAATGGGTTCTTATTTCAGTTTTGATAGGCGCTGCCGGGGGAACAGCAGGGCTGTTTTTTTATTCTTGCTTGAACAAGGTCACATCTGTCAGGGTTGAAAACGAATTTATACTATGGTTTCTGCCGCTTGGCGGGCTGCTCATAATAGCGCTATACAAACTATTTAAAATAGAATCCAAAGGTACTGATTGTGTGCTTCAGTCTATCTATACAGACGGAAAAGTCCCGGCAGCACTGGCGCCGGTGATTTTTGTCAGCACGGTTATAACCCACCTCCTCGGAGGTTCGGCCGGCAGGGAAGGTGCGGCGCTGCAGATGGGCGGAAGCATAGGCTCAGAGATAGGAAAACTTTTAAGACTTGACACAAACGATATGCAGCTTGCGGTAATGTGCGGCATGAGCGCCGTATTTTCCGCGGTTTTCGGGACACCGCTTACTGCCGCATTTTTTGCAATAGAGGTTTCAAGCGTTGGGCTGATGTATTATACAGGCCTTATCCCGTGCATTGTTGCGTCATATGTTGCCTATGGCATATCAACCGCGTTCGGAGCGCAGCCTGTTAAATTTATTCTTTCTATTATACCGGATGTATCTCTTCTTAACATGGTTAAGGCAGGGGTACTCGCGGTTTTGTGTGCGGGGTTGAGCATAGTATTCTGCCTTACGATGAGAGAGACTGGGAAGATATTAAAAAGGCTGTTTAAAAACGCATACATAAGGGCTGCTGTGGGCGGCGCGGTAATTGTTGCCCTTACCCTCATATGCGGCACATATGATTATAATGGCGCCGGCATGGATGTGATAAAAAGGGCAATATCAGGGAAGGCTGTAGCTTTTGCATTTATACTTAAAATAATATTTACTGCAGTCACTATAGGCTCCGGTTATAAAGGTGGAGAAATTGTCCCTACCTTCTTTGCCGGCGCGACCTTTGGATGTATCGCAGGGGAAATTCTCGGGCTTGATGCCGGCTTTTCAGCAGCAGTTGGCATGATAGCTACTTTCTGCGGTGTTGTCAACTGCCCAGTTGCTTCAATCCTGCTTGGAATAGAGGTTTTCGGTGGTCAAGGAACAGGCTTTTTTGCATTAGCGTGCGTGATAAGCTATATGTTGTCAGGTTATTGCAGCCTATATAGCGCGCAGAGGTTTGCTTTTTCTAAGCTGAAAACAAAAGCTTTATCTTTTAATGCAAATGGTTGAGCTGATGGGTTGTAACAGGGAAGGGGTAAAGCAATACATTAAGGTTGAATATCTCAGGAAACAGTGTTATAATTTAACTGCAAACGGCAATTTTAAACTTAAGAGATGTTTTATATAGTAAAAACGTTTAAGGTGACTGTTTTTTGAGATAAAAAACGATGGCACAGTTAGTTTAGGGCAGCATGTGACCTTGAGCGAAGCTGTGCCAATTTTTTATCCTAAATTGATTTTGAAGAGACAGATATGGAAGACTTAACTTATAAAAATAAGATAATTGTCTTTATAGAAGCCTTTATTTTGATGATACTGCTACAGGGAATAATGGAGTATTTTAAGTGGCTTTTTGCCCCTCATTTACCGGATACACGCTTTTTCAGAAACATGATCACCATGTCGGTGATGATTGCGCTGACAATCATCTTATTTCTTTATGCAAAAATAAGGGGGCAGACACTCGCCTTTTTCCCTGAAAAATTCAGCAAAAAGTATATAATCGCAACTTGTATTGTGGTTGCAATCTACATTGCCGCGCCGACAAATTTTTCTGATGGCATCACATCAGTTATGATGATTCTTTATAGCAGTATTGTGACACCTGTTTTTGAAGAGCTGCTTTTCAGGGGATATATCTGGGGTAGGTTTGAAAAGGTGATGACAAGCGAAATACATATCTACATTTAGAATATTGCTCTTTTTACAATATGGCACCTATTTTATATTATTCCGGATATGTTATGGGGCAACTGGGATCCGTTACAGCTGCTAAAAATTACAGCGGGACTTGGTTACGGCACGGTGCTTGGGTTTATAAGAATAAAGACTAAAAACTTTTGGGCAACGATTTTAGCCCACGGAGTAATGAATTTCTTTATGATATAATAAGTTAAAAGTGATTTATCAGGGTTTATGAGTATGAAAAACATTTATCTGATTGGCGGGACGATGGGGGTAGGAAAAACTGCTACCTGCCGGATTATGAAATATAAATTAAACAACAGTGTTTTCCTCGACGGGGATTGGTGCTGGGATATGCACCCTTTTCAGGTGACGGATGAAACAAAAAAGATGGTGCAAGAGAATAGCTGCTTTCTTTTAAACAACTTTATTAAATGCTCTCTTTATGAAAATATCATTTTTTGCTGGGTTATGCACGAACAACATATCATAGACTATATTACCTCACACATTAACACACAAAACTGCAAGGTTCACGCGATATCTTTAGTGTGCAGTGAGGCGGCGTTGCAAGCGCGCCTGATAAAGGATGTTGAAGCTGGTATTCGTACGGAAGATATAATTAAAAGAAGTGTTGAGCGCTTACCTTTATATGAAAAACTGAATACAATTAAAGTTGATGTTTCGGATATTACGCCTGAGCAGGCTGCCGATTATATTATTCGGTACTGCTAAATTAAAGTTTATTTATTGTGATATGATAAAAACATATGCAGGATAATGTGATATGAGCGTTTGCACATTCATAGCGGCAAATTTCCCGCTTGATGAAATAAGGGTGCTAAATGAATACCCGCTTGAGATAAATGTTGACGAAAGAACAGTTCATGACGATGATACTGATGATAATTTCACTTTGCGCAAGTTCGGTGACGTATCTTGCTATACCGATATGGCGTACGGTGTGTGTCTTGAGTGGGCTTATTACACGGAAGGCAGGGCGAAACGAATTATCAAGTATATATCAGATGTTTTAAGACACACAGATACTGTTGAGGTGTGGCACGTATGGCTCGACGGTTTCTGTGGCTTCTATGATGATGACGAGCGGCCGGTTATAAAAAAGAAAACGCTTCACATTGATGAAGTTACGCTGGAGGTCATAAAAGAGCTTGATGACGCCGAGATTTGGCAGAATAACTACTTAAAACGACCAGTATTTCATTGTTTGAGAATAGTCAGGTGATAAAACCAGAAGAAACATAGTTTTCGGTTGATGTGCATATTTATGTATAAAAAAGGATTAGATCTGTATGGTCGAGATAGATTTTCAAATATTCACATCAGCCATTATTCTTGCTGCCTTAAATGAAAGCCTTATAAACATATTTAAGTTTTTTTATAATGACTTTTACCTGTTATATAACCAGAGTAGATATAAAAAATATCAAAAAAATAAAATAAACAGCATACGTAAAAGAATACTGACACGATCGCTGGCTATTTTATTCGGCATATGTTTGTCTGTCTTTACAAAAGTTAGCATCATGGAATTATTCCATATCCCTATACTGGCTTTTGACAGTGACTCAACAAATAAAGCATTTGAGTATTTAATAACAGGATTAATCATCAGCCGGGGAAGCAATATGCTTTATGACTTAATTGATAAAGTTAAAAATGTTAATAAAATTAAAGAAGAAAATGATAAAAACGAAGTTGAAGGAACAACTGATAACGATACTAAAGATGAAACTTTGACTGAGATGGAAGAATGATTATACTTATACTACATAAGGAGGATAGGTGTGGCATCATAATAAAGTGTTTGCACACCTGCGAAAATTAAGTGTAAGCATATATGCATCATACTGACTTCGTATTCAAAACGGGGTCAGTTTTATTTTGCTGAATTCCGCTGGAACGCTGGAACTTCTTTTTTTCCGGATTCGTCAAATAATTATTAACGCATACTCAATATCACTCACATAGAAATTATTCTAAAACGGAGAAAGACATTTATGAACAACGTAAGCGAAAAGACACTTGAAGCAGGATTTTTACCGGGACCGGGAGACGGGAAAACAACCCCGCGTCCGCTTGGCAAGGCTATTTACATAATGCTTGCGCTTGTGCTTATTGTATCAGCGACTGCGGCGGCGCTTGGAGTTGTTTCTATCTTAGGCATCAAGAACGTCAACAGCGAACTGAGGGACATGGACGGTGAAATCATCAGAGTAGGTGAGTTCATCGAGCATGCTACCGGCATTATCGGAGCGACGCAGGATGTTGCTCAGGAGGATGATGTCACAATTGGCGGGCGATATGTTATAAAATCGACACGCGCTATATCTGATGCATACATAACAAAAGACACCTCAGCGCTTGACGATAAGCAGAAAGAAACACTTTCAATGGCGTCTGCTATTCTTGACTCAATAATTAAAGATGGCATGTCGAAATATGAAATGGCGCTTGCCGTATATGACTGGATGTGTGCAAATTTAAAGTCAGATGAGGGCGTAATCGTAGCAATACCGACGACAACCGAGGATTGTGATAACCCGTATGGAGTGCTTAAATATCACAATGCCGTATGTGTCGGATATGCAACGACATACAGGCTCTTTATGCAAATGCTTGGCATTGAGTGTATGGTTGTTCATGACAGCTGGCTCAGCCACACGTGGGACCTTGTGAAGCTTGACGACGGGAAATGGTATCATACGGATATCTACATGGATGTAGGCGAGGGAAATTATAAAAACTTCTGTATGAACGATACCCTTGCGGCAATGGGGCACACATGGAACAAAGATTTCTTCCCGGCAGCAAACGGCATGGAATACTGCTATGTCTATAAAAATGCGGTTCCTGTTACTGATATTTTCGAACTTCCCACATTGATTAAAAAAGGCTCTGAAGATGATGTTACGGCATTATACTATAGTTTTTCAAGCCTTGATGCACGTACATATCAAATGATAGAGACGATGATGAGTTTAATTTCATCATACTTTGGCAGTTATTATAGGTATGATTATGATGGTGCACAAATATATGCAGATATATACGGAATCGGCGAGATGTCTGATCTGATAGTAGATCGTCCCGTACCAAAGAGCCTTTACTGGGACTGGATCGGCGGGCCGAATGGTGAATATATTATGCGTATATCGATTACAAAACAAGAAAATAGTAATTATTACGAACTGACAGAAGAAGAGTACAGGCAGATACAAGAGGCTGTTACAGATGTTTTTGATGATAATCAGAACTCAAATGTAATTTCCGCTGAGATATGCTACATTAGCAGAGACAATGCAGGCCCATATTATATCGTTATGTCAGGCGGATGCTTCTACATTGTATATACTGAACCGCTTGGTGGGGCGTATGTTGGCAGCATAATTTCAATTGATATAACAAACGCTGATTATATATATCTTGGCGGAGTGGAAAGGGAATTTCCTGATTACGGCTTTTTACCAATAGAAGCTGAAATATACGGTGCTAACGTCTGGCTGGAAGGCTCGCCGATACGAGGGTAAATGCTATGGCAAAGAAGTTAAACAAAAAAGGGCAGCTGATATATCGCCGCTTATTTGCGTTTTTCGCGATTTTTACGGTTTATTTGATATGCATAATGCTTATCACATCGTGTGAACAAAAAAGTAACGATGAGGGTGAAGATACGGACATAAAATTATACGAGCTGCGCATTGCAATGACAGAGGCTGCGGGGAATTTACCTGCCATGTCGGTTGTTGACGGCTCAATGGAGTCTGGCGAGGAGTTGTTTCCGTATCTTTCTGATTTATCGTATGAGCTTGTTGACGATTATTTCTTTTCATATTCATCCGATGGGTCGCCATATGAGCTTGCGGTGATTCTTCTGAAGGATGAATCGAATGCAAAATTTGCCGCACAATCTCTTGACGAGCATATATCAAAGCGGGTTGCTACATACTCAACATATAAACCGGGATATGCTGATGCCGCCCGCAAGGCTTCTGTCGTGTCATACGGGCGCTGTGTCGCACTTATTATGTGTGATGATAATGACGCTGTAAAGGAAGCGTTCAGGTCGTACTTAGAAAACTAATGTTAATATATTACAAATAATATAATATCCTCCGTTTTTATTCAGACCATATTATTCCACGGAATAATATGGTCTGAATATGTGTTATGCATTTTGTGTATATTAATCATATCATATTAATCTTATATATAAAAAAATCAGGCTATTAAAAAAATAATATGTAAAATGAACAAAATCTTTACGTAATTAGACTTGACATTATAGGAATATTAATTTAAAATAGGAACGCCTTTGCGTGAAGGCAAATAGGAAACGGAGGATTTTAAAATGAAAAAGGTACTTGCACTCGTTATGGCAGTTGCAACATTTTTTGCACTTGCTATAACAACAACGGCGGCTGAAATTCCGTCGGACTACATTGCGTATTTCTCGTTTGATGATGTTGACAATGGCCTTAAGGGCGGCATAGCTGTTGCAAATAGCTCAACCGGCAACAATGCTGATGTTGTGCTCGACTCTGAAGCTCACTCCGGTAAAGCTCTTTATATGACCGGTGGTACGTACTTCCTCAATGTAACAAAAGAAGATGGCACACCCCTTCTCACAGATCAGACCGAACTTACAATTTCCTTCTGGAGCAACACAAACGGCGTAGGCCCCAACTGGACCTTCTATATTGCTCCGAATTCTGATCCTCAGACATACCTCTCTGAGAAGTATTTAGGATGTCTTGAAAACACAAGCATCACAATTGAGCGTTATTACCTTGATAGTGCTGCATCACGTACACCGTCTCTTTCCACTCCTATTGATGGTAACACATGGAAGATGGTAACGGTTACATTCACTGAAACAAGCTTTACGCTTTATGTTGACGGTGAGTGGTGCGCAGATTATCAGCTCTCAACTGAATCACTTCCGCAGATCTTTGGTGAAAATGGCGTATTCCAGATTGGTAAAGCTAACTGGACAGATGCCGGCGAATTCTTCGAAGGCTATATCGATGAATTCTACGTATACGATTATGCTATGACTGATGAACAGGTCCTCGCACTTTACGCTGCACAGGGCGGCGAAGTAGAGGATACCACAGCTGAAGATACAACAGCTGAAGATACTGACGCTGAGGACACAACAGCTGATACTACAAAGAACGAAGACACATCCAGCGACGCTACAACAACTGATGCCGATACAAAGGCAGAAGAAAAGAAGGGCTGCGGCTCTGTTATGACAGGCGCTGCTGCTGTTATAGTAGCTCTCACAACAACATTTGGTGTTGCTCTCGTTAAGAAACACGACAAATAATATAAAGTAATAAATGCTTGTATTATTTATCATTCAAACGAGAAAAACGCAAAAATGAACAACGCTGCCACCATGTTCTTTGGTGGCAGCGTTGTTTTTATATCATTTGATATAATAGCACCCGCAGTGTTTATAACGCTGCGGGTGCATTATTAATAGGTTATACTCTAATATTATTCAAGCTCGAAAGCGCCGGTGTAAAGACGGTAATAAGTACCGCGCTTGGCTATAAGCTCATCATGGCTGCCGCGTTCTATGATACGGCCGTGGTCAAGCACTATAATTACGTCAGAATTCATGATAGTTGAGAGCCTGTGAGCTATAACAAATACCGTGCGGCCTTTCATAAGCTGATCCATTCCACGCTGAACGATAGCTTCTGTCCGTGTGTCGATTGATGATGTTGCTTCATCAAGGATCATGACAGGCGGATCGGCGACAGCGGCACGGGCAATTGCTATAAGCTGGCGCTGACCTTGTGAAAGGTTCGCACCGTTGCCGTATAGAACCGTCTGATAACCTTCAGGCAGACGGGTTATAAAATCATCAGCCCCGGCAAGTTTTGCTGCCGCTATACATTCCTCGTCGGTTGCGTCAAGGCGTCCGTAACGTATGTTGTCAATAACGGTTCCTGAGAAAAGGTTAGTATCCTGAAGAACAATGCCAAGTGAGCGGCGTAGATCGGCTTTTTTAATTTTATTAATGTTTATACCGTCGTAACGTATCTTTCCGTCAGAGATGTCGTAGAAGCGGTTTATGAGGTTTGTTATCGTTGTCTTTCCGGCACCTGTTGCACCGACAAAGGCAACCTTTTGCCCCGGTTTTGCATGTACTGTTATATCAAACAGCACCGGATTGCCATCTTCATAACTGAAATCAACATGATCAAGTATTACGTCGCCTGCAAGCGGCGTATACGTGACCGTTCCGTCGCTGTGCGGATGACGCCATGCCCAATGGCTCGTGCGCTCGGTTGTTTCTGTGATAGTACCGTCGGGTTGGATTTTGGCATTTACAAGTGTTACATAACCGTTATCAGTTTCAGGCTCTTCGTCCATCAGCGCGAACACACGCTCAGCGCCTGCAAGTCCCATTACGATGGAGTTTACCTGCTGCGCCACAGTGTTGACGTTGCCTGTAAACTGCTTTGTCATGTTGAGAAACGGCACTACAATGTCTATTCCTATCGGAAGTCCCGATAGGGCAAGGTTAGGCGCTTTTGCAATCAATAGCAGACCGCCTAACATGGCAACAAGGACGTAGAGGACGTTACCGATGTTTATAATAATCGGGCCAAGCATGTTTGCGTGTGCGTTAGCGCGATAACTGTCCTCATAAAGGACATCATTGACACGTGCAAAATCGGCTTCGGCCTGCGTTTCGTGGTTAAAGACTTTAATAACGCGCTGGCCGTTCATCATTTCCTGTATAAAGCCTTCAACTTCGCCTAAAGATTTCTGCTGGCGCTTAAAGTACCGGGCAGAACCCCCGCCAAGCTTTCTTGTAACCAAAAGCATAGCGATGACGCCGACCACAACGAGAAGAGTAAGCCATACACAGAAATAAAGCATGATGAAAAAGACTGTAAGGACGATTACAGCGGATTGCAGGAGCATCGGCAGCGACTCAGATATTAGCTGCCGCATCGTGTCTGTGTCGTTTGTATAATAGCTCATGATATCGCCATGCTTATGCGTATCAAAATAACGTATGGGAAGCTCCTGCATTCCATCGAACATGGCACGACGTATGCGGTAGAGGAATCCCTGCGTTATCACAACGATTAGCTGGCGGGAAATAGTGATTGATATTATAGCAAGCAGATAAAACAGAGCAAGGATAGAGAGCTTCGACAGTATAATCGGCATTGCCGAAGCCCAATCTCCGGTGTGAATGCTGTCATCAATGACAAGTATGACTTGCTGGAAGAATAGCGGCGGTATTGAACTTACAGCAGCCGTAAAGATAAAGCAAAAAGCTGTAACAGGCAGCAAAACAGGGTAATAAGAGTAGAGAGTTTTAATTAATCTCAGAAAGGTGCCCAGTTTAGCCTTCGGTTTTTCTTTTTTCATAACTTCAGACCCCGACATTGGCTACACCCCCTTCTGCTTTTTTCATCTGTTGGTCGTATGTTTCACGATATATTTCGCATCTTTCCATCAGTTCGTCATGCGTACCGATATCAACAATAGAGCCGCCGTCCATGATAACAATCTTATCAGCATCAATAACGGAAGCAACGCGCTGAGCTATGATGATTTTTGTCGTTGACGGGATATACTCACGGAAGCTCTTGCGTATTTTAGCGTCCGTGCGCGTATCAACGGCACTTGTTGAGTCGTCAAGGATAAGTATCTTCGGCTTTTTAAGCAGAGCACGAGCTATTGTCAGTCTTTGCTTTTGACCGCCCGATACGTTTGTGCCGTTTTGCTCAATTTTTGTGTCGTATCCGTCGGGGAATGAGTTTATAAATTCGTCAGCGCAGGCAAGCCGGCAAGCTTCCCGGATTTCTTCATCGGTTGCGTTTTCGTTGCCCCAGAGCAGGTTTTCCTTTATCGTTCCGGAGAAGAGAACATTTTTCTGTAAAACAACGGCAACATTGTTGCGAAGTGTCTCAAGATCATACTGGCGCACATCAACGCCGCCGACTTTGACAACACCTTCAGTCGCATCGTAAAGCCGCGGAATTAACTGCACAAGCGACGATTTGCCGGAGCCAGTCCCGCCGAGGATACCGACCGTCTCGCCGGATTTTATGTGAAGATCAATGTTTTGCAGCGCATAACGTTCGGCGTGAGCCGAATACTTGAAGTTAACGCCGATGAAATCAACAGAACCATCCTTGACTTCATAAATAGCGTTCTCCGGATTTGTGATGACAGGTTCCTCTTCAAGAACTTCGCTTATACGCCTGATGGATTCTACGGATATTGTGAGTATCACATAAACCATTGAGAGCATATTGAGCGATATGAGTATTTGAACGCCGTATGTCAACATCGCAGAAATCTGACCGACGTCAAGATCAAGTCCCATGCTTGATATGGCAATTTTTGAGCCAAAGAAGAGAACAATGAGCATATTGAGATATACGCATGTTTGCATGAGTGGCGCGGTCAGTGCAACAATGCGCTCGGCTTTTGTGAAATCACGCTTTATTTCGAGGGCCGCGTTATTGAATTTTTGCTTTTCGTATTCCTCACGGGCAAATCCTTTAACAGCACGGATAGCAATGACGTTTTCCTCAATTGACTCGTTCATACGGTCGTATTTATGAAATACGCTGTGGAAAGCGGGCATTGCTTTTTTTGCTATCATGTAAAGCCCGAAAACAAGAAGCGGCACAATTACAACGAACATGGCAGATAGGGAACCACCCATTATGTATGCCATGATTATTGCAAATAAAAACACAAGTGGTGAACGCATTGCCAGACGAATAACTGTTATAAAAGCGTTCTGCGCAAATGTTACGTCTGTTGTCATGCGCGTAACAAGCGATGACGATGAAAACTTGTCAATATTCTCAAATGAGTATGTTTGCACCTTGTGGAACATATCGCGGCGTAGGTTACGGGCAAAGCCGCAGGCAGCTATGGCGGAAGTGTAACCGGCCGCACCGCCAAGCACAAGTGATAAACATGCCATTAAAAAAAGGATTGCCCCGTATTTGACAATGACGGAGTATTCACAGCCAGCTCTTATTTCGTCAACAAGCTTTGCTGTCGTAAAAGGTATGAGCGCTTCAATAACTGATTCTCCGGCGATGATAATTGGTGTGGCAATTGCTGTCTTCTTATATTTACCTACACTTTTTAGCAGTGTTTTATACATCAGAGGATCCCCTCAATAACATTAGTGCTTAAATCACAATAAAATAAATAATAATTAAAAATATATTGTTTGTCAACAGAATAACACCATAGGAATTTTACATGATAGTCAAACAGCAACAAAAAGCACGCCCTCCGGGGCGCGCTTTTTTTGTACTTTCGTAAATTTACCGGCTTACTTTTCTAAAGCAATCGCTGCAGTAAACTGGGCGATCATCATGAGGTTCAAAAGGAACCTTGCATTCTTTACCACATTCTGCGCAAACGGCGTCGAACATCTGGCGGGGGGCGCCTTCACGTGAGCCTCCTTTGCGTTCATTGCGGCAATTGCGGCACCGCTTTGGCTCGTTTGTGAAGCCCTTTTCCGCGAAAAATTCCTGCTCGCTGGCAGTGAAAGTGAATTCCTGTCCGCATTCTTTGCAGACGAGGGTTTTGTCTTTGTACATGAAATACCTCTAATATTTAGTTACGCCGAATAGCGCATGACAACATCATATACCATTGATAACATTCTGTCAATACAAAATTAAAAAATAATTCCAACAAAGTCGTGTGTAAATACGGGGTATTGTTCCTGACACAGCCAAAATAACAATTTATGTCGTGGACAAATACAATATTTCCTGTTATAATTAAATTTACTTTATATTTTGATGTTTTTCATCATGTTTGCACAGAAAAACAGCTTAGTTATTAGTAAAAATAGGAGTTTACGCAATGAAAATCCTTATCATAGATGGGCAAGGCGGAAGGCTCGGACGGCAGCTTGCCGAGATGATCACATCCGAGATGCCGGGAGCTGAGGTAACAGCGGTCGGAACAAACTCGACAGCTACGGCTTCAATGCTGAAAGGTGGCGCTATGCACGCAGCGACAGGTGAGAATGCTGTCGTCGTAGCCTGCCGGCACGCTGATGTTATAATCGGCCCGATTGGCATTGTCATAGCCGACTCTCTTTTAGGCGAGGTCACGGAAAAGATGGCAGCCGCTGTGGCGCGGGCGGACGCGGTGCGGATACTTATTCCCGTGGACCGTTGCGGGACGCTTGTTGCGGGCGTTTCTGACGCGTCAACGACGGAACTATTAAATGATGCCATATTGAAACTAAAGCGGCTGGCAAATGACCGCAATACTGTGAGCTGACAAAGCAGTAATTTGTCAGTTTAGGTTGACAAGATAGCGTTTTCAGTGTAAAATATTTGAGTGTTGCGCCGGACATATCCGGCGGCGCGGGCAGAAGCCCGTTTTATATTGAGCTTATATTTTTATTTAATTAAGCTTACATTTTTATTTAATTGATGTTCTGAAGGCATCGCTTTCCCTGAAGGGGAGACGATGCTTTTTATTATTCATGAAAGGATAGTGAAGATGGACTCAGCAAAGAATACTGAAAACAAAAAAAGTATCACTTTTATACTGCAAATCAAAAGACTTGTATTTTCAGCAATGTTTTTAGCATTAGCGCTTGTACTTCCGTTTTTAACGGGGCAAATACCTCAAATCGGCAGCGCTCTTTCCCCGATGCACATTCCGGTTCTGCTTTGCGGATTCATCTGCGGCTGGCCATGGGGGCTTGGCGTTGGTTTTATTGCTCCCCTTCTGCGCAACTTATTATTTGGTATGCCGCCGGTTCCGTATAATATTTCGATGGCATTTGAGCTTGCCGTGTATGGCCTTCTCACAGGAATACTATACCGTGTGCTCCCGAAAAAAGTGCCGTACATATATGTATCGCTGATACTTTCCATGATAGGCGGGCGCATTGTATGGGGTGTGGCAAGCTATATCATAGCAGGGGTCAGAGGAACAGAATTCGGTCTCGCAGCTTTCTGGGCCGGAGCCGTTGTGAACGCAATACCGGGCATTATCCTGCATATAGCACTAATTCCGCCGCTCGTCGCAGCAATGAAGCGCGCTCGTCTTATGCTCAATGAATAATGGCGCTGTAAAACTCAGATTACAGTAATAAAAACAACCCGAAGCCTTTGCTGTCGGGTTGTTTTGCCTTTTAACATTATTTCATCTTGGACATCTGGCGCTGAGCCATGACAAGGTTATAATATATACCTTTTTTCTGCATCAACTCATCGTGTGTGCCGACCTCAGCTATCGTGCCCTTGTCAAGAACTACAAGGCGCGTGGCGTTTCGCAGGGTGGAAAGACGGTGAGCTATTGCTATTGTTGTTCTATCCTTTGAGAGTATACGCAGGGCGTCCTGTATCTGCTTTTCCGTTTCGGTATCAAGAGCCGATGTCGCTTCGTCAAGGATGAGAATACGCGGATTGTGGAGCAGAGCGCGCGCTATGGCTATGCGCTGTCTCTCACCGCCGGAGAGGGTATGACCGCGCTCCCCAACGCGGGTGTTATAAGCGTCGGGCATTTTCATAATAAACTGATGAGCGCCTGCAAGCTTTGATGCTTTTATTACTTCATCGCGCGTTGCCGACGGCTTTGCGTAGGCAATGTTGTCGTAGATAGTTCCGGCAAAAAGGAATGTTTCCTGTAAAACAACACCTATCTGTGAACGAAGCGACTTTTGAGATATTTCTTTTTCGTCGATACCGTCGATTCTTATTACCCCTTCGTCCGGATCGTAAAGCCGCATTATAAGGTTAATAAGCGTGCTTTTCCCGACGCCGGAACGACCGACAAGGCCTATGAATTCTCCCGGTTTGATCTTTAAATTTATGTTGCGCAGGACGTTTGTTGTGTTGTCGTAACCAAAGGATACACCTTCAATCTCAACCTCGCCTTTAATCTCTATGTCTTTCGCGTCAGGAGCGTCTTTAACGTCAATATCTTCATCAATTATATCGAATACCTTGACTATGCTCGTCATTGTCCAGACAAGACGCCGCGGGAAGTTTGACAGCCAGCGCAGAGGTCCGTATATTATGCTGACATAAGCGGAGAACTGAGACATCTCCCCAAGCGTCATTTTACCGCCGACAACCTTATTCCCGACATAATATAAAAGAACGAACTCACCAAGACCTAATAGAAAACCGACTAAAGGGTTGAAAAAGGCGTAAAACGTCTCGTTGCGAATACGGATATCGCGCTCGTTGCGTGTTGCCTCGTCATAACGTGCCATTTCACGATGTTCCATGCCGAAAGCTTTGACAACGCGTATGCCGCTGAAAATATCGTGAAGGATTGTATCAGCTTGTGAGCCGACACGCCATTGTACGTCATACATTCTGTGCATTATGCGCCGGAACAAGCGGTAAAATATCATGACAACCGGCGTCGGCAGAAGGATGAAGAGTGCAAGCCGCCAGTCATAAATAAACAAAATGACAGAAACGGCTATGAGGATCAATAGTTGCTCGATTATTTCGCCAAGCTCATTTGTAAAAAAGCTTTGTATCCTTGAAGAATCGTTGTTGACGCGGCTTATAAGCTCGCCTGCTGTACGCTTTGATATGCGCGATACGGAGAGCATTTGAATTTTATTAAATACCATACCGCGCAGCGCGACAATCATGCGGTTGCTTGCCTTGATAAGAATAAGGCTGCGGATGATATTAAGCACACGCGTCAGCAGGTTTACAAGGAAAATCGAGACAATTACAGCGATAAAGCCCGATAAAAGCGGCCTTGTTGGTGATTTTATGTAGTTGTCAACGAGGACTCTGTTCAGCCTTGGCGGAACAAGGTTTAATGCGGCGATTATAAAATAAAATATGACTGACGCAAAAATATAGTATTTGTACGGACGCGCGATATCCCAAAGCCGCACAAGATACCCGATTTTTTTAACACAACGCGGGCATACATGCGACCCGGGCGGGAAAGGGCGTCCGCATTTCGGGCATTTTTTATCTATTTCAGCTTCATAATCGTATGAAAACTTGCCCGCTTCAATCATTTTGTTGAGCCGGGATATAATAGCTGCAATTTCGTCCTTTTTATCCATGCTTGCGCGGCAGAGAAGGACGTCATGCCCGTCGATTATGCATTCAGCAAAGACACATCCGACGCCGGGCGTGAATTTATACTCGGTGACGGCACGTGCATCATATTTTTGCATAAGATTATCATTCTCGTAGATGTAAATGCACGTGTTTGTTATTGCTACATACCCGTCAACAGGCTCAATACTTGCATCAGGGCGAAGATTGAAGCTGAAGGCTACAATAACGTCCTCTGGGTTTATATCCGGGTTCGCGGCGCAAAAGCGCCGGACTAAAGCTTCACGTTTATTTATGTCAATTCACCTGCCTTTGATATCATTCTTTATAGGTCATACTTGCAGGAACCTCATATATTTTTCTTTTCTCGGGGTTTCTAGCTACTTAGGTATTTCTACTTCATCGCAGTCATCAAAATCATCATAATATGGAACAGTTGTGCATCTACATGTTTTGCAGATTGGGGGATAATTAACCCCGAATTTTGCCTTCCTTACATCAAATATCTTTCCGTCTAATTTAGCACATTTTTCACAAGTATTTTCATCTAATGATGTTATAAATTTATACTTCTCCACACCATTTTCAAGGTATGAGTAAATATCTCTTTTTCCGATATAATATATGCAATTCATTACAATGGCTTCATAAATAAGCTGTTTATCACATTCTACGTCACAGATTCTTAGGAATAGTTTAAGTATTTTATCATATGAAATTCCTAACATTATTCCAAGTATTACACAGGCGTTTATATGTTTTTGATATTTTTTTAATGAAAGTGGCAAATCCTGCTCTAAATTCATATGATCAATGCAGTTAATAAGTTCGTTTTTAGATAATCCATTTTTTGATATATTTCCCCAATCAACCCCTAAACCTCTGGGGATAGGCTTCTGCGACTCATATTTAGCAATTTCCATATAAGCTTCATTGAATTTTCCGTCTAAAATAAGTGAATAACATTTATCTTCCAATTCAATGTTTTTAGTCGCAGATGGCCGTAGATTTTTAACCATTTCTTTTCCTTTTGCTGTGAGCTTATAATACTGTTCATTTGATTTTATATATTTTGTAAGTTCATCAGGCGTAAAATTATCATGTATCCTATTAATTAATTCTTCTTTTCTGCCTGTTTTAGGAAGACCTTTTTCTGATAAAATTTGTTTTAATTCAGCCACTTTAAAATTGTGTAAATCCTTTTCATCTGATACCACTAAAAGACCTTGTCCTAGGTATTGTTTAAGAACATCGGCATAGTTTATGTTATACTCATGTGTCCAATATCCAGCAATGTTTGGGTCATTAACATTGACTCCGTCCAAATATTTTAAAAAATATAACTCGGTTGAGGTTAAATGTCTTTCTTTAAAATTCGAAAGGTCAACTTTTTTAGGATCCAATCTTTTTAATTTATCTTTGTGTAATGAATAGTAGTGCTGTGACCTCTCTTGAGCTTCATATGTTAATTTTTCCATTTCACTAACATTTTTTAATGAATAATTTGTGTTTTGAGCATCTTGTTTATTTTGTGGGGTAGGAATTTTGTTATTTAGCTTTTTAAAAATATTAAGTAGATTAAGAAATATGTGTTTCATATTTTACACCCTTTTACTCAGTGACGTACCATTCATCAGAGGTACAGCTCGATTTTACGGTAGCTTTTACGGTCGAGCGCCTCTGTGTCCGGTATTTCGTAGCGGTTTCCATCTTCGTCGCTGATAAAGATTCGTGTTTGCGTTACCTTTGTTATGCTGCGGTAAACGTCTCGAACGGTGAATGTAAGCTCATGCCCACCGGATATGACGTGCCAGTAAGTATAACCAAAGCGTTCTTTGACAGAGACAATGCGGTCTATAACTGGAGCGTAATATTTACGGTCAAGCTCGCTTTTTACAAGCTCAGCCGCATCAGGCCCGATATCTGAAAGATCACGTATGATGCCGATTTCAACGCTTTCGCGGTCAAGTACGGATATAAACGCGTATGGATGATCATACGGGAAAGCACGATGGAAATATACGCGGTCGTATGTTTTTGTACCACCTGTCTCCTCGCCATCAGGGCCTATTTCTTTCGGCAGGGTGACAGTCAGCGATAAGAAGTCGCCATTTTTAGTAAAAGTACAATTATCACGTGTAAGATATGTAATTGATACAACGTCACCAAGCTCGGTGACTTTTTTTTCTTCTGACAAGCGATTTACCTCCTGATTATTGACGTGCAGTTCAGCGCTTACTCCTCGATTCCGATGTTGCGGAGTGCTTCCAGCTGAAGCTTATACAGCTTATAGAATATGCCTTTTTTCGCAAGAAGCTCAGCGTGTGTGCCGAACTCAGGCATTTTTCCGTTTTCTATAACGATAATATAGTCTGCATTGCGAAGTGTCGACAGTCGGTGAGCAATCATAATAGTCGTGCGTCCCTTGACAAGGTTGTCAAGAGCAGCCTGTATGCGCCGTTCTGTCTGCGTGTCCATAGCTGCTGTCGCCTCATCCATGATGAGGATGCGCGGATTGCGCAGTATAGCACGCGCTATTGATATTCTCTGACGCTCGCCGCCTGAAAGATCTTTGTAACCGAAGCCGATTCGTGTGTTATAAGCATCAGGCAGCTTAATGATAAAGTCGTGTGCTCCGGCAATTTTTGATGCGGTTATGACCTCCTCATCCGTTGCATCAGGACGCGCATACTTGATGTTGTCCATTATCGTGCCCATGAAAAGGTATGTTTCCTGTGACACAATAGCAACATTTTTGCGCAAATCATCAAACGATATATCGCGGACGTCAACACCGTCTATTTTAATTGAGCCGGAACCGACGTCATAAAGTCGTATAAGAAGGTTAGCAAGCGTTGATTTGCCGGCTCCTGTATGGCCGACAATGCCAATAACCTCACCCGGGTTAATCTTAAACGATATACCGTCAATCACTGTCCTGTTCTTTTCGTAGCCGAACACAACATTGTCAAACTCCACCTCGCCACGAACCTCACCGAGCGGCGTCGGATTTTTACTTTCAACAACATCCGGCACTGCGTCCATGACATCCATTAAGCGGTTCATGGAGTTGAGACAGTCTGTCAGCATATATACAATGTCTACAAAGAACATTATAGGATTGTAGACCATGTTCATGTATGATATGAAGGTGAGAAGGATACCATATGACATTTTACCGTCAATGACCATCCATCCGCCGACGCCAAGCACAAGCATGTTGCTTATGTAAATAAGCATCGAGATGAACGGGAACACTGTTGTGTTAAAAACAGATGCTTTCATGTTTGCAGCCGCAAGAGATTTATTGCGGACATCAAACCTTGCAGCCTCTTCGCTTTCCTTTGAGAAGGCTTTAACGACGCGTATTCCGGTTAAAATGTCTGAAAGAAGCGAGTTGAGGGAACGTGACTGTGAATAGCGCTTTGCGTGATACTTTTCGAGTATAGCAAAAACCTTTCTTATCAGGAAAAACGCAATCGGCACCGTAACCAATGAAATGAGCGTCAAAACCGGCTCCATAATAAGCATGATTACGATTATACCGATAATCTGGAATACGTTGACAATAGAATAGGGGACAATGTCGCAGAAAAACCAATAGATATTGTTGGCGTCGTTGTTAACCTGCGTCATGAGTCCGCCTGTCTGTCGGTTCGTGAAATAACCTATCGACAATCGCTCGATTGCACCGAAAATCTCTTTTTTAAGGTCGTATGTGACTTTTGCAGCAACGCGCGATGATATAACGCCGTTGACTATTGACACCAATATAGAAATTATTCGGGTTGCCAGTATAATTCCGATGACAAGAAGTATTTTTCCATAGAAACGTCCGTTTTGATCAAGCACTTCGTCATAATAAAATCCGCTTGATATATATGGTGCTAAGATACCAAGTGCGCTTGTGAGTATCATTGTGAAAATGATAGCACCTATTTGAAATTTATATCTTGCGAAAAAGATGGAGAAGCGCTTGATAATATGGACCTTATCCATGCAGCGCATACATATTTTTCGCTCGGGATCAGCATAGCGGCGTCCGCACTTAGGACAAAAAAGCTCTTCTTTTTCGTCCTTTTTATCTTCGTTATTATCACCTGACGATTCGTTGTTTTCACCTTTAATAAGCGCGTTTATTTTGCGGACAAACTTATAAGCTTCATTTTTATATGTATTGCTCAGATTAGCAATCAGCTCAGTCCTCGGAAGGCTATCCGCATCCGCGCGTCTTCGCGCGACGATACGAGCAGAGGAGAGAAGCTCCTCCACTTGAAATTCTTCGTAATCCGAGAGGGAATAATGAGTATATGAAAGCTCAGTAAAATGCCGCACGGGCTTTGGCTGTTTGAATATTCCGTTGCGTTTTAAGCGGCCTATCATTGAACCTGCTAAAATGATAATGTCGCCATCTGCTACGAATATGTAGTTATCACACGGAACACATCCATCGTCGAGGTCGGTTTTCGCAGCTATGTCAACTTTTTCGTATGGGATCCCTTTCGCTTCAAGCGCTGCCTTTACCTCTTTTGGGATGTCGTATAGTTCAGTCAAATTAGCCGTTACCTTCCTTTATTGACATAATGAATAAATTAAAGACGCTAACATCATATTATATTTAAAATTATTTAAAAATGCAAGTCATATTATTCTGAAGAAACAATAATTTGTTAACAATTAGTTCAATAATAAAACTAAATAAAAAATCAAAGTAACGCTATTGACAATCAAATGACCGCATGATATGATATATTCAATATGAGAAATATAGTAAATAGTGAACATCACGAAAAACACGTTATTTGTTTGCAAAAAGATTGACGCAGTGATATAATTAATTATCTATTAATAATAAATCTAAAAAAACTGTATGGGGTGTAATGTGAGTAGTATGTATACATTAAGCGCCGTCGGTGAAACGGCAGGGAAAATCATATCGAACATTAGCCGGGTTATTTATGGCAAAGATAAAGAAATACGCTACATAGTAACAGCTCTTTTAGCAGGAGGGCATGTTCTTCTTGACGATATACCCGGAACAGGTAAAACAAGCCTTGCCCGGGCACTTGCAAAATCAATAAATGCCGGCTGCCGCCGCATACAGTTCACCCCGGACCTTTTACCGTCCGATATAACGGGTATTAACTACTTCAACCAAAAGGAAAACGAATTTGTTTTCCGTCCGGGTCCCATTTTTACGAACATCGTTATCGCAGATGAAATAAACCGTACGACTCCGCGCACTCAGTCTGCGCTTCTTGAGTGCATGGGAGAATATCAGGCTACGATAGATGGTGTAACATATCCGCTGGAGCGCCCGTTTTTTGTCATAGCAACGCAAAACCCGATTGAATCACAGGGTACGTTCCCTCTGCCTGAAGCGCAAACAGACCGTTTCTTAATGAAGCTATCGCTTGGCTATCCACCCCGTAAAAGCGAGCTTGAGATACTCGACGGTTATATTGAAACAAGCCCGCTCGATAGTCTCGCTGCTGTTTGTGAAAAAGATGATGTGCGTAAATGTATCGACGCTGTCCGCAGCGTTAAGGTAAGCGCGCTTATCAAAGAGTATATTGTAAATATCGTCACAGCGACGCGCGAAAATGAGCGCATCCGCCTTGGTGTAAGCCCGCGCGGTACGCTCGCATTAATGCGGGCATCGCAGGCATGGGCTGCGACGGAGGGACGCGACTACGTGCTGCCGGACGACGTTAAAGCTGTTGCTATACCTGTGCTCTCACACAGAATCATTTCTCGCTCTCAGGGAACAATACGGCTTACGGAGTCAAACGCAAATATTATTCAATATATCATCGACACAACAAGCGTTCCCGTTGCATAAGACAAAAAGAATACAAGGTTTTTCGCATTATAAATTGCTTAGCGGGTGGAGGTGCCGGAGGTTTGATATTTCTTGCAATATTAGCAGCTGCGTTTGTCGTATATATATACCAGAGCGTGCTATACAGCAAGCACTCTTTTGACGGCATCAGCTACGAAGTTACCACAAGCACTGAAGAAGTGTTTCAAAACGAGGATATATACATATATGAGGAAATCACAAATGACAAAATGATTCCTCTTCCGTACCTTAAAGTGGCAACTTCGCTGCCCCAGGGACTGAATTTCCGCATAACAGAGTTCGATAAAAAGACAAGACGCCCGCGTGACCGGATGCTTAATCATATCCAGAGCGTATTTGTCATGAAAAGCAAGCAAAAAATACGCCGCCGCTGGCGTGTAAACTGCTCCGTCCGCGGAGTTTACACTGTCGGCAATGCGACGCTTGTTGCAAGCGATATTTTCGGCATGACAAATACGTCAAAAGGATTTAAATGTGAGCCGCGAAAGAATAATACTGTAACTGTTCTGCCGAGCCCTGTTGACCTTGAAGAACATTTTACATCATCGTATTATCATAGCGGCGATGTTATAAAAAACCACAGTCTTTTAACGGATCCTCTTTTAATTGCCGGAGCAAGAGACTACACGACGCTCGATCCGATGAACAAGGTAAACTGGAAACAGACGGCAGCACATGGGCGGCTCATGGTCAACATTGAAGAATACACACAGCGCCGCCGTTTTAATATACTGATAAACATGAACTCACGCGATATCGAGCGCCATCCGACACAGCCAAGCAGTCCGGAGTTCATAGAATACTGCATAACTGTGGCAGCATCAATTCTCGATCGCGTTTCTCATGAAAACGTCCCTGTAAGGATAATATCAAACTCCCCGCCGGATGCGGTATCTTCCGATTTCCGTGCGTCTGATGATGAGATTGGTGAGAAGATTCTGTTTACGCCACCTTACGAGGGCAAACAAGAAATATTGACAGCCCTGCGTGTTCTGGCCATGATGAAAACGGAAATATCGTGCCCGGTTGAAAAAATGCTTGATTATATCCTTGCAAACAGCCGCATGTTTGCAGAATCGGGGAATCTGATTGTCGTTTCAGCATACATAAGTGAACGAATGATAGTTTTCCATGACGAAATGGCGCGGAATGGCGTTAAAGTGATATTTTACGTGACGACGACAAACCAAAATGCCGCAATCATACCTAAAAATATTGAAGTTTATTATAAAACTTACTTCGATAAGCATTAACTAAAAGGGGGAGTTTAACGTGTCGGACAAAATTATTGCACGTGCGAATAAGTTGCTCGCAACCATCGCCGTTTTTTGCGTTATCTTCCCTATGTGTTACATGCTTTTAGGCTTTTTACCGGTTTCGAACTCCGTCATTCTGACTTGTTCAATAATACTTTTTGCAGCCGGATACGGAATGCAAGCACTTTATGGCGCTGTGATGTCACGCGCTGTCGATGTTCGTCCCGGATACCGCGATGAGACCGGGTATGAAAGCTCCGTGCGTGCATTTGAGCCACTGCATGCAGCGCTGCCTATTATAATTGCAGGAGTATTAACATACATTTCGATCGGTATATTTGATAACATCTTACACCGGATGTATAAATCGGGTATAATACCGACCTACGATCCGGACTCGCTCTTCCCATATTTCGGTGCTATTGCTGTACTTATACTCGTTTTAGCG
>LFTK01000142.1:3415-3690 GCA_001513385.1 Clostridiales bacterium DTU064 | reverse complement strand
TTATATTATATGTACTTTAAAGATGAGTCGTCAGGCGGCATTCGTGTAACGACATCAACGCGAATGGATGGCGGATACTCATCAGACTCCACATTAGTATCCCGCCCGGGGCTTGCTGTTGAAGGTTCAAGCATTTATAAGTTAATTAACTCTAAAGGTTGGCTTTTAATATCCGACGCTTACACAAGCGGATTTTTCACGATGCAGTATACAGAAGATCTTATTCATTTCGTTGAGCTTGACAGAAATATGGGCGAGTATTCGTTTAACTTCAA
>LFTK01000142.1:0-3321 GCA_001513385.1 Clostridiales bacterium DTU064 | reverse complement strand
ACCCGATGAAGTAAATATAGTCCCTCCTGTTTTATCAAATAAAGGAGCCACACATCAATATGAAAGCATCCGAGATAAATATACGTGACCCATTTGTGCTGACAGTACCTGAAAAAGGTTTATACTATATGTACGGCACACGCGGCCCCGGAGTATGGGATAAATGTTCCGGTTTTGATGTTTATAAAAGCTGTGATCTTGAAAACTGGAGCGAGCCCGTGTCCGTTTTTGAAAAATACGATGATTTTTGGGCTACCCACCAGTTTTGGGCGCCTGAAGTACACTATTACCACGGCCGCTACTACATGTTTGCCAGCTTTAAAAGCCCGACCGCCCGTCGCGGAACACAAATTCTTGTCTCCGACACGCCTGACGGCATATTTGTCCCGCTGACAAAGGAGCCGATAACACCGCGCGGATGGGAATGTCTTGACGGGACGCTTTACGTATCCCCGGACGGGCGTCCATATATTGTATTTTCGCACGAATGGGTTCAGTGTACCGACGGATGCATTTATTCGATGGCCCTGACGGATGACCTGACAGCTCCTGTTGGCGAGCCAAAGCTACTTTTCCGTGCGTCTGAGCCCCCGTTTGCTATCTCTGGCGCACAAAGATACGTCACAGACGGTCCGTTCTTATATAGAGGGGAGACAGGGCGTCTTTATATGCTCTGGTCGACAATGGCTGCGACCGGATATGTTCAGGCTGTCGCCGTATCCGAAAGCGGTGATATTGAAGGGCCGTGGCACCACGATCACCCGCTCCTATTTGAGCGTGACGGAGGTCACGGAATGATCTTCAGGGATTTATCCGGCAATTTAAAACTTGCCCTTCACCGCCCGAATAAGAATCCATACGAACGTCCTGTATTTTTCAATATAAAAGAAGATAATGGTTTGTTGAGTGTCGTTGATAATACCAACTGACGCTGCATAAAATCAAAATATTCAGACAAAAACGTAAGCCGGAGCTACTTTGAAACGGCTCCGGCTTTACTTTAGTCAATCGATTGTCGAATAATAATATAAAAAAGAAAATAAACAATAGATTTTGGAAAATGTTTCTCCAAAGGAGTTAAAAGTGTTAATGAAGTCTGATATTGAAATAGCGCAGTCTGCAAAACCTGTTGATATTTATAGTGTTGCAGGGAAGCCGGAATACCAAAAGAATATATTGAACCTTATGGTAAAGGCAAGGCAAAGATTGACCTTTCAATTATGAAATCGTTTATCGGCAAGCCAAAAGGCAAGCTTATCTTAGTCACAGCGATTACTCCGACTCCTGCTGGCGAAGGAAAAACAACAACGACAATAGGGCTTGCAGATGCACTATCTCTCACCGGTAGAAAAACAATTGTTGCGATTCGTGAACCATCTTTAGGACCCGTATTTGGTATAAAAGGCGGTGCTGCCGGCGGTGGTTATTCGCAAGTAATCCCTATGGAGGACATTAATCTTCATTTTACAGGTGATATACACGCTATCGGCGCAGCAAACAACCTGCTCGCTGCGATGATAGATAATCACATATATCAGGGCAACTCACTCAGGATTGATCCGAGACGTATAACATGGCGCCGCTGTATGGATATGAACGACAGGCAGCTTCGCAACATAATTAGCGGGCTTGGTGGCGCAACAAATGGTATGCCGCGTGAGGATGGTTTTGATATCACAGTCGCATCCGAAGTAATGGCAGTTCTTTGTCTTTCCGAATCCATCTCCGATTTAAAATCTCGCCTGTCGCGCATTGTCATAGGTTATACATATGATGGCACACCCGTCACAGCGGGTGATCTTCATGCAGAAGGTGCTATGGCAGCTCTGCTCCGTGATGCCATAAAACCTAACCTTGTATCAACGCTTGGCGGAACACCTGCTCTCATACATGGCGGTCCTTTTGCAAATATTGCTCATGGCTGCAACTCCGTTATAGCTACGAAATTGGCTCTCCACTTTGCTGATTACACAGTAACTGAAGCAGGATTTGGTGCAGATCTTGGTGCTGAAAAATTCTTCGATATAAAATGCCGTGCTGCTTCTCTCACACCATCAGCTGCCGTTGTCGTCGCTACCGTACGTGCTCTTAAAATGCACGGCGGCGCACCAAAGACATCGCTTTCTGATGAGAATTTATCTGCTTTGTCGGCAGGAATACCGAATCTCTTACGGCATGTATCAAACATACGCGATGTTTTCGGCGTTCCTGTTGTCGTCGCTATAAACCGCTTCCCTACCGACACGCAAGCGGAACTCTCGCTTCTCCGCTCTACATGCGCTGAAGCTGGCGTTGATGCTGTAATCTCCGAAGTATGGGAAAAAGGTGGCGAGGGCGGTATTGAGCTTGCGGAGCGCGTCGCCGAACTTTGTGAAACAAAGTCAAACTTCAGATTTGCATACAGTATAGATTTATCAATTGCCGAAAAACCAAATACTATTGTAAAGCGCATATACCGTGGCGTAGGTGTCGAGTTCACACCAGCGGCGAAAAAACAGCTTGATAAGATTGAAGCTGATGGCTTTGGGAAATTGCCCGTATGCGTTGCAAAAACGCAGTATAGCTTCTCTGACGACGCACAGAAGCTTGGTGCTCCCGAAGGCTTTACTGTTACAGTGAAGAATCTTCGCGTTTCAGCCGGTGCAGGATTTATCGTTGCCCTGACAGGCGATATTATGACAATGCCCGGGCTGCCGAAATCTCCGGCAGCCGAGTATATAGATATTGACGCAAACGGCACAATAAGCGGACTTTTTTAATACCTTTGACCTCACAGTATCCATTTCCCGCAAAGGAGTCTGAATATGGCAAACACTAAAGAAAATAAACGAGATGGCCTTATTAAAAGAATCTTTAAACGCTATTTTATCGATGCAATGGGCTCAATGATGCTCGGGCTTTTTGCATCGCTTATAATCGGGACAATACTGAAACAATTTGCAAAAATCTCCGTACTCAGCTTTCTTGCGCCACTCGCAGCAGTGGCTACTGACTCCTATGTTGTAGGCGCTGCAATAGGTGCCAGTATCTCATGGGGATTAAAAGCAAAGCCGCTTGTGATTTTCACTGCCGCCGTTACAGGCTCAATAGGTTATTATTATGGTGGCGCAGTCGGCGCATATGTCGCCGCTTTGGTTGGAAATGAATTTGCATCGCTTGTCGCATCAAAAACGAAAATTGATATTATTATCACCCCCCTTATGTCAATCATAACGGGCGGTACAGTTGGTGTATTTGTCGGACCGTACATCAATAGTTTCATGGAGATGCTTGTCGATTTCGTCAACAAAACGACAGAGCTTTCCCCAGTTCCTATGGGAG
>LFTK01000122.1 GCA_001513385.1 Clostridiales bacterium DTU064 | reverse complement strand
TATTGAAGCGTAATGCTTATGGTTTGAAAAACTTTAAACGTTTCCGTAACCGGATTCTCTTTCTCTTCTCCTCTCAGCGCTGTCGGGCATAGAAAAAGCGCCACTTCACTCCCCGCTACGTGTCGCTTTTTCTGCGCAATTATCTATATCTTCATTTATTCAGATCTCGTCACCCCAACTATTGACAAAGAGCCATAATTAAATACAAGCACCCGGAGCTTTTTATGTTTTAAGTATTGCGCCAATTTATAATATAATCGTCAATCTGTTATAACCTCACCGTAAACTTCACCGGCAGCGTGAGCTGCGTTTGATTCGTCAGTGTCGATATGCATAGCAAGCGAAAAATTCGGGTTTACACGGCAGACAACATCTTCGAAAATGAGCGAACGATCTTCAGTTTTAATTCTGACGCTGACAACGTCCTTATCCTTTATTCCAAATGCTTCTGCATCAGCGGGGGTAAAATGTATGTGACGCTTTGCGACAATAACACCCTCTGATATATCAATCTCACCTTTTGGTCCGATTATTTTGCAAGGTGCGCTGCCGGCTATATCACCGCTTTCACGAACTGGTGGTGTAAGTCCAAGCGCTCTTGCGTCAGTAAACGAAACCTCGACCTGATTTGCCGATCTTGCGGGACCGAGAATGCTGACATTCTTAATCTCGCCGCGCGGCCCGACGACAGTGACACGCTCCTCACAAGCAAACTGACCGGGCTGTGATAGCATTTTCTTTGGTGTGAGCTCGTAGCCTTCACCAAAAAGAGTTGCTATTGCCTCTTTTGTCAGATGAACGTGGCGGGCCGACGTTTCGACAAGAACTTTTTTCTCCATTTATTTAATGCTCCTTATAATAAACTTTCACCTTCATTATAACACTATGGTACATAAAAAACAAGCTTCTGACAATACTCATAATAGTTTACGATTATTTATTGACATAAGAAAAGGAACTTTTCGCATGACTGACGACGCGTATATTAATTATGATGAGATTAAAGATGAAAAAGACGATAACGAGCATGACGATACATCGGATGAAAAATCCGGCGATATATCAGATTATGGAAAAGTCGACACAAAAAACGATCGTGAATCACTGAGATGTCTTACAATAGTCGGCCAAATTGAGGGGCATTACTTTCTGAGTGACGCACAAAAAACAACAAAATATGAGCACATAATCCCGCTTATTTTTGATGCGGAGGAAAATGAGGAAGTCGAGGGGCTCCTCATACTCATCAATACAATGGGAGGTGATGTCGAGGCCGGTCTTGCAATAGCCGAACTCATCGCAGGCATGACAAAACCTACGGCTTCCGTCGTGCTTGGCGGCGGTCACAGTATTGGTGTACCGCTTGCCGTTGCAGCACAACGCTCCTTTATCGTTCCGTCAGCCACAATGACGCTTCACCCGGTAAGGCTCAACGGCATGATAATAGGCGTGCCGCAGACATACCGCTACCTCGAGAGAATGCAAAAACGCATAATCGGCTTCATCACTTCTCATTCAAAGATAAGTGAAGAAACATTTCGTTCACTTATAATGAAAACGGACGAGCTTGCAAACGATGTCGGCAGTATAATTGACGGTCGTGAAGCCGTTGAGATTGGCCTTATCGATCAAATAGGCAGTCTTGCCGAAGCACTCAGCTGGCTTAGAGGTAAAATACAAGAAAACCGGAAAAATAAGTGTAGTGATAGTTAACCTAAAAGTTAAAGCGCTCCGCAGGTCGGTTGCAACCGCCCTGCAGAGCGCTATTTTTATTAGTATTTAAACCAATGGTTTGAAGTTTTCCGGGTATATACACTCATAAGCGCCAGCGCGAAGCGTCCGGATGAGTGTTTCATTATCATAAATCGGGTATTCTGTCAATATCCCGCCAGCAGGTTCATGGTCAGAGTTGTGAAAGTCTGTGCCTGTAATGCCGAGCAGATTATGCTTTTTCGCCCATGCTTCAGCAATTTCGTTGTTTGATTCATGCCACGGGGAAAAATTACCGACCTCGATACCGTCAAGCAGCCTTGTATCGGTCACCATCATCGTCGGACGGAAAGGATGAGCCTGGAATATCATAAGCCCGTGCTCGCGCACAATAGCTGACAGACGATTTATGTCAAGCGCGCGGACATCGCCGCATTCACGCAAGAACTCCTCCGTTATGCCGTAAACGAGATAGTCGCTGTTGTTCTCACGGAAGAAGCGTATTTCAGCGCCAAGCAGAATATGCAGCTTTCCTTCTGCCGCTGCGCACAGCTTTTTATGCCCGTCGATGAAATATGAAACCTTTTCACCCCACGTGCGCATCTCAAGTTCGCGCGGGAATGTCCACGGATTGATATGTTCGGTATTGACTATCGTTGTGTAACCTGCAGCTGTGTATTTTTCAACAATTTCCTCTGCCGTCGCGTGCGCACAAGTGCTTACATTTGCGCTGTGGCAGTGCATTTCAGTTTTATACATTGATTTTTGCCTTTCGATTGCCGCTGACCGGTTTTATTTTAATATATTATATTATATCCAAACTCAGTTGAACGTTTGCTCAGTGCGCTCGATAATTTCATCCTGAAGAACACGTGAAAGGTTGCGGAAATAATCCGAATAGCCCGCGACACGGACGATGAGGTCGCGATATTCTTCAGGGTGTTCCTGTGCGTCACGAAGCGTTTGTCTATCTATTACGTTAAACTGTATGTGGTGCCCATCCATTGCAAAATACGTTCTTATAAGAGCCGCAAGATTGCGCTTGCCCTCCTCGCCTGCAAGAACAGCGGGCGTGAACTTCTGGTTGAGCAGCGTTCCGCCGGTGCTCAGATGGTCCATTTTCGCACAAGAGCGCAGAACAGCCGTCGGGCCTTTTGTATCGGCTCCTTTATCGGGTGAAATGCCCTCGGAGACAGGCTTGCCGGCAAGTCTTCCATTCGGAGACGCTATCATAACTTCCCCAAAGTAAACGTGACACGTTGTCGGCAGCATGTTGACTCTGTAATGCCCTCCGCGTACGTTCGGACGCCCTGTCACGCTGTCACGGTAATATTCAAACACCGATTTCATTATATCATCGGCATAATCGTCGTCGTTACCGTAAAACGGCGTTTCGTTTCTGATTTTGCGATAAATTTCGTCGTGTCCTTCAAAATTATCGCTCATTGCGCGAACAAGCTCCGAAAGCGTAAAGTCCTTGCGGTCATAAACGTGATATTTAATGCTTGAAAGCGAATCTGTTATCGTTCCGATGCCGACGCCCTGGATGTAAGAGGTATTATAACGCGCACCTCCGGCGTTGTAGTCGCGTCCCTTCTTGATACAGTCGTTCGTTATGATTGAAAGGAACGGCACGGGCATGTAATTTGCGTATATAGACTCGATAACAGCGTTGCCACGGACTTTAATGTCAAGGAAATAATCCATCTGACGGCAAAAAGCCGCGAAAAGTTCGTCGTATGACTTAAAATCCTCCGGATTTCCAAACTGCAAGCCTATTGTTTTGCCTGTGTAATGGTCGTAGCCGTTATAAAGCGTCAGCTCAAGAATCTTCGGCAGGTTAAAATAGCCTGTCAGGATGTACGCTTCATTTCCGAATGCTCCGGTTTCAACGCAGCCGCTTGTGCCGCCCTTGCGTGCATCTTCAAGCGACTTTCCAGCGTTAAGAAGCTCGGTAATAATGGCTTCCGTATTGTAAAACGCAGGCTGACCCCATCCCTTTGCTGCTATTTCGCACGCACGAAGAAGGAATTTATTCGGCGTTTTGCGGCTGATCTGGACATTTGACGACGGCTGGAGCAGCTTCATTTCATCCATACAGTCAAGGATGAGGTATGATACGGGATTTACCCCGTCCGAGCCATCCGGTGCTATGCCGCCTGTGTTGATATTTGCAAAGTCCGTATATGTGCCGCTTTCTTTGAGAGTAACGCCAACCTTTGGCGGCGCCGGCTGGTTGTTGAATTTAACCCAAAGGCATTCAAGCAGCTCAAGGGCTTTTTCGTCGTCAAGTATTCCCGTTTCAGTATCGCGACGGTAAAACGGATAAAGGTGCTGATCAAGCCGTCCGGGAGAGTATGAATCCCACGGGTTGAGTTCTGTTGTCACGCAAAGGTGAACGAACCAGTACATCTGAAGCGCCTGATGGAATGTCCTCGGCGCATGTTCCGGTACGACAGAGCAGTTTTCAGCAATCGTCAGAAGGTCCTGACGCCACTCTGGATCCGTTTCAACCTCCGCCATCTTGCGCGCAAGCTCGGCATAACGGCGTCCGAGCGTGATGATAGCATCGCAGGCAATATCCATTGCGCGAAGCTGTTCAAGGCGGCGGTAAGCGTCAGGGTCGCTGTAAAAATCAAGCTCGGCAATCGCCTTTGCTATGTCTTTTTTATAGTCGCCGAAGCCTTTATTATATATTTTATCCGAGCCAACGGTATGTCCCGGCCCGCGCTGTTCCATAAATTCCGTGAATATTCCGGCATTATAGGCATTATGCCACTCCTCCGTCATCTCGCTAAGTATGCGGTGGCGGATTGAGCGTTTCTCCCAATACGGAATAATCTCACGTGCGTGCCATTCTCTCTGCTCGGGTGTGCTCGTGAATGATATTTTCTCGCGGTCGTTTATTATTTTTAGGTCCTCGACAGTGTGGCAGCAAAGTTCAGGGAACGTCGGTGCAGCCTGCGGACGCTCTCCTTTTTCGCCAACAATAAGTTCACCGCGCTCTATGTAAAGGCTGCGATTTTCCATGAAATAACGAAGAGCTAAAGCTCGCATTTCCGGTACGGAAACCGTACCTTCCCACTTCTTGTATGCTTCAGTGAACAAACGTGCCCTCTCCATCGATATCGATGGCTGTGTCGACACGCTTATTTCACGCAATCTTTTTACCCTATCCGTCATCCTCTATTTATTCCTCTCCTTTCGGATAATTTGCTCTGTGATTATTAAGAAGGCTTTCTATCCATTTAAAACTACTTCGTAGTCCCCCTTGGTGTTATTTTTTGCAACTACCGACTCAAGCATTTGCTTAATCTCAAGAAGTCTCTCCCTGTCCGGCACAGCGAAACGCTCATCATTTTGAAGTCCGAGAGCCGAACGCTTATAACTGCCGGTATTATGATATGGCAAAAGGTAAATCTTCTCTATCTTCAAGCCGGGCAACAGTTTTATAATACCTTCAATATCTTCATCAGTGTAGTTCACCCCGTCAAAGCCGTCATCATTTGACGTTGATGGTGATATGACAGGAACCCGCAGGTATATCCTTGCCCCCGCGTCCGACAGTTTATGTAAATTTTCTATTATAACCTCATTTCCGACACCTGTGTAGCACTTATGTTTTTCACTGTCCGCTGATTTAATATCATAAAGAAAAACGTCGGTATAAGGCATAACAGCCTCAAATTTTTCCCACGGCGCATAACCTGATGTATCAATAAAAACCGAAAGTCCGTGCCCTGTGAGTTTCTTTAAAAGATACAGTAAAAACTCTGTATCCTGCATCATAACCTCGCCGCCCGACAGCGTGACGCCCCCGCCGGATTCCTCATAAAACATCCTGTCTTTTATGCAAATATCGACAAGCTCATCTGCTGAATAAGGTTTTGATGAAAGCTGACGAGCCCCGCTTGGACAAACGGCAACGCAATCGCCACACACCCGGCAAGCGTTAAAATTCTGCATTGACTTGTATGTACCGCCGCTTGTACTACTCTCACCATCCGGACCGATTGTAATGGCACCGTTTTTACATGCGACAACACATGCCCCGCATCCTGTGCATTTTTCTTTAAAATATAAAAGACTTGGCTCTGATGTATAACTTTCGGGGTTATGGCACCAAAGGCAGCGCAGCGGGCACCCGGCAAAAAACACCGTCGTCCGGATACCGTCACCATCGTGGACAGAAAAACGCTGTATGTTAATAATATTAACTTTTGTTTCTATTTTTTCTCTCTGTTTAGCGCTCTCCACCAGGCCTGCGCTCCTTTATTAGTTTATATCATATTATTATATTTAAACATGAGGCATTTGTCAACTGTTCAGACATCTGTTCGTTCATAATCAGCATTTAAATGTCAATTTCAGCTTGTCCGGTTATTCATTTATATGCTTGTACGCTTATCTGACATCTGACGGCGTGAATACGCTCAGCATTTCATATACGCTGCCAACGCGAATCAGCTTTATCCCGGCAGCTTCAATGCCGGATGAGCTGCGCTTCGGGAGCACCATCTTCCTAAAGCCAAGCCTTGCCGCTTCTTTTACGCGGCGATCGAGCGCCGACACANNACACAGCCCTTACCTCTCCTGCAAGACCAAGCTCACCGACAGCTGCAAGGTCATACGGCACCGGGATATCCTTTATTGATGAAATAAGGGCAAGCGCAACCGCAACATCGCACGCCGGTTCATCAAGCGTAAGACCGCTGACGACATTGACATACACGTCCATATCTGAAAATCGAAGTCCCAGCCTCTTTTCAAGAACGGCTAAAAGAAGATAAAGCCGCCCGAGGTCAAAGCCGTCGGACGCGCGTTTTGGCGATGGGAATGTTGTCTTTGTTGTCAGTGCTTGAATTTCTGCAATGATAGGTCGGGTTCCTTCCATAACGCATACGGCGCAGCTTCCCGGAACGCCCCGCGGTCTGTCGGCTAAAAGCATAGCGGACGGGTTTTCTACTTCGGAAAGACCCGAATCCGTCATTTCAAACACGCCGATTTCATTTGTTGCGCCGTATCTGTTCTTTATAGCGCGTATAATGCGGATATTCTGCTGTCTGTCGCCTTCAAAATACAGGACGGCGTCGACCATATGCTCAAGAACCTTTGGTCCGGCAATCCCGCCCTCTTTATTGACATGCCCGACAAGAATTACGGACGAGCTGCCGCCCTTCGCTAAATTGCCAAGCATACCGGCACACTCACGAACCTGCGATATGCTTCCCTGCAGTGTCTGCGAGCGGTCGCTGTAAAGTGTTTGAATAGAGTCGGCGATTATCACATCAGGCGATATCCGGTCTGCCTCTGCACAAATTTCGTCTATATTTGTTTCCGTGAGAATATAAAGCTCATCCGACGCGACGCCTAAGCGCTTTGCGCGAAGCCGCAGCTGGTGCGCCGATTCCTCACCGGAAACGTAGAGCACACGGTTATCACGCGACAATATCCCGCAAATCTGAGTAAGAAGCGTTGATTTACCAATACCCGGTTCACCTGACAGCAAAATCACAGAACCGGGGACAATTCCCCCGCCGAGCACACGGTCAAGCTCCGAGAAGCCTGTCAAAAGGCGCTGAGGTTCATCCCCTGCAACCTCTGCTGTTATCGGTACGGCTGTACCACCCGTTAAAGCGCCGCGCCGCGGTGTTTTTTCGCTTTCTTTCAGAGGTACAGTAGGCGTATCAAACTTTTCCTCAACAAATGTTCCGTATGCACCGCACTGCGGACATCTGCCAAGCGCTTTCGGATACTGGTAATCACATTCCGTGCAAACATATACTGTCTTTCGCTGTTTCATATTATAAATAATCTCACATTCCTAAATTTTTCATCATTCTATTTTATCACAAATGCCCTGCTTTTACCTCTATTTATAACTTTCCCTGCAACGCGAGATACTCCGCTATCGCCGCATATATTGCAGCAGCAAGCTCACGCTGATATGCGACGCTGCAAAGCTTTTCACATTCCTCCTGATTGGAGATAAATCCGCACTCGACGAGGACTGCAGGGCATGTGAGCCTGTCAAGCAAATATATTGAGCTGTCCGCTCGCTTTGTTTCGCGGTTGTTGTTCGGCTGGATATAGTTTCGCACCGTACTTTGCACCGTATCAGCAAGTATTTTTGACGTTTCGTTTTTGGGTGAGTAAAAAACCTGCAGTCCGCTGTACTTGCTCACGGGAAAACTATTCATATGTATGCTGACAAAAACAGGCTCTTCATATTCTTCTGTCATTCTGAGCCTGTTGCGCAAATCATAAGTCTTTTTATGCCCCGTATAGTCGGATAATTCGCCATACTTATCATAAAGCATTTTATCTTCTTCGCGCGTTAGTACAGCGGGAATACCCCCCGCTAAAAGTTGCGAACACAAAATTTTGGCTATTGCAAGATTGAGCGTTTTTTCATAAGTACCGTTCGCACCTGATGCCCCACCGTCTTCTCCGCCGTGACCGGGGTCGATTACAACCATAACGTTTGGAACATTTGTATTTGTACCAGAATCAGAGGATGCATACCTCATCCTTGTCGGATCAAATATGCCGGCTGCACAACCGATTATTATACATAAGAGTGAAACAACAACAGAAAAGGCCGTAAACCTTATAGCAGCCGACATATGGCCACCTGCCGCCACGTTTTCACCGTTATTTTTCTTCATCCGAACCGCCTACCTCCGCAAACTTCATATATTCTAATTTATATGTTGCGGCTTGATGGCGTATGTTTTACCGGATAAAAAGCAGAGCTACAACACTTTTTTTATGATGAGTTGTTATTTACTTTTCCCTGTGCAATATGAACAGCGCGAATACCCCATATCTTCCGCTTCGCTGAGGCTCGACACGAAAATTGTCAGCTTATTCTCCTCTTTCATGCGTGAAACGTAGGAGCAATATGTATAGTGGAATTTTTTCGTGCTTTTATTGACGATAATTTCAATTTTCTGTGTATTATCCTGAGTTGTTTCCGTTTCCGTATCAGCTTTTGTTGTCTCAACTGCCGGTAAAGTCTCATTATCAGTCGGTTTTGTTGTTTCTGTATCCTTTTCTTTATTCGTCGTCGTTTCGGCATCCGGTGTTGTCGCCGAACCAGAGCTTGGCTCGTTATTTGATGTTTCTATATCGTTTTCCGTGTTGCCATCGGTCGTTTTAGTATCAATATCATTATTTTGTTGTGTTTCTTTATCTTTGTCAGAGCCAGAACCATTTGACTTATCACCATTATTATCTTTACCGTTATCCGCCACATCAGGCTCGGGAACTGCAATCGTTTCCGCGTCGACGCCATACAGACCGCCCTCGTACAGCATTTCCTCGCCATCTTTAACTTTTACCGTCCCGTCATCATATAAATAAACGTCCGCTTTGCTCCCGTCGGCAAAGCGTACACGGTAATATATCTCGCCTGTTGATTTATCATTCCAGCGCGATATGTATTCGATAGCGCCTTCCCTTTTACATGCAGCAAGTATTTCATATATTGCTGAAGCTTTTTTCTCGTCGACACTAAAAGATGATTTTATATTTGCAATATTATTTTCATACCAGATGGAATTTGTTTTTTGCGGATCAGAAGCCAGTGAAGCTATAAGTCCTACCGTTACAACTAAAAACGCCATTATCAGTATGGCCAACAGTATATTCCTTTTCATACTCAAAAAAGCTTCCTTTCAGCAATATATTTTATATATTTATTGAAAAATTATACCATGCCATACGACAATACACAACATATTGTGACATTATTGGGTGTTTATTATGCTTAAAATCCCCTCTTGTTTATATGACATTATATATACCTGCAATTGATATTACTTCAAGCAAGCAATTATTGATACCCTTCGCAAATAGAAACCACTCGCTCACATAAAAACCCGATGGCACGTAAATCGTGCCATCGGGCTATCTTTTTATATTATATTAATTTTAATTCACCGTCACAGTTACCGTATCGTATATCGTCGGGTCTGATTTAAGGTAAACCTTAATAACAACCTGCCCGCTTGATACACCGGTTAATGTAAGCGACGTCGTATCGCCAATCCAGCCATCCCACTTAACAGATACAATGCGCTTATCCGGATTTTGACACGTCAGCGTGTAAACCGAAGATTGCGGATTCACAACCTCAATATTGATCTTTGTCTGCTCGCCTTTATTGAGGATAACCTCTGCCGATGTTATGTTGATATATGTTATCTTTGATGTTTTCTCAACCGTGACGGTGCATGACGCCTTCAAACCGTTTACTGTCGTCACCGTTATCGTCGCTGTCCCCGGCGCAATAGCAGTTACTTCTCCTGTATCGCTGACAGTTGCTACATTAGCATTTGATGTAGTCCATGTAATGCTTTTATTCGCAGCATTATACGGGGTTATTGATGCCGTCATCATCATTGTTGCTCCGACAGGAAGCGTGACAGATGTGCGTTTAAGCGTAATCGACCGAGGCAGCGTCACGCTTGTGTCTGAAAGCGGAGTATACGAACCGCGGTTAAAATTTTCTACAACTGTTATAGGAATGGATAAGTTGATATTTTGCACCACACCTTGATCTGAGAGGAGTGTTGCTGTCGTTATTCCTATGACTTCACCGAATTTGTTTATCAGCGCTCCTCCGCTGCTACCTGACGAAAGCGGGGTCGTTGATTGTATGTAATAAACACCGTTATAAAGGCGCCGCGGGTTTGATATTATGCCTTCCGATATGGAGCTTTGCATCCCAAGAGGGTTTCCGATAGCATATACCTCTGCCCCGCCTACAACTGTGTCAGCAGATCCAATATTCAGGTATGGGAACTTGGTGCCGTTCACACGCAGAAGAGCTGCGTCGTTTTTCTCGTCACAATCACAGATTCCTGCGACGTCGTATTGCTTGCCCGTATCAGGGACTGTTATAATGGCTGCCGCCGCTCCTTTTATGACGTGCCAGTTCGTCACCAAAAGCCCGTCGGAGCTTATGAAGAAACCGCTGCCCCCTGCAATTTTCTGCCCTTTTTCGTTATATGTTTCAACATAACATACAGCGGGGGAGCATTTTGCATATATTTCCTCTGCGGTGAGGGGTACTTTCTTTTTTTCCGATGATATAAGTACCGTTCCGGTGTCAATGTCAAAATCTACGCCAAATCCGAGCGCATCTCCAAGCTCACGCAGCTTGAAAAAATTATTACCACCTATATTGAAAGCTGATATTGACGCGATTTTGCCGTCTATGTACATTTTTTGCGGGCTCTTAACGGCTGTCGATGATTTGTCTGCCCCGAGCACCATTTCGCCGCCAACGGGTATGTAAGGTTCGCCTGTTGTTACTAATATCGTCCCAAGGGTAGCGTCAAATGAAACACCGAACTGCGATTCTGTGCCATTTAAAACGTAAGCTATATCGCGAAGTTTAAAATAATTATAACCGTCGATGTTATACACCTCAAACCGGATCTTTGTTCCATCAACCATAATTGTTTGAGGTGATAAAACAACTGCCGGTGATGCAGCATTGACAAAAAGCCCAAATGGTAATGAAATGAAAATAGCGATTAACAGCGCTACGACTCTTTTTTTCACGATACACAACCCCTTGGAAATTATCACTTATTTCCAATGTATATTATATTTCATTTGAAGTGAAAAATCAATATTACCTCTTCTTTTTGTATTATGAGCATTCTTACCACACTTTGTTGGTTAAACACATCGAATATTTAGTGATATTACAAAACAATCAATAATTTTATCTACTTTTTATTAATAATTGTCTTGTTATTTGATAACATTTATATTACAATTCAGGTGAATCCGTATTTATAAATAATACTTGGAGGATTAAATGAAAAAACTATTATCGATATTAATGGTGCTAATCATTGCTGCCACCTTAAGCATTACATTAACTGCTGAAGAAGATGTGTTCATTGAAATCCCACTTACACCTGAAAACCTTGGCATAGGTTGCGGCCTGACAGCCGATCAGGTGACATGGAATGAC
>LFTK01000146.1:6657-10474 GCA_001513385.1 Clostridiales bacterium DTU064 | reverse complement strand
ATGCATTTTTACGGCTTGGCATGGAAACGCGCGTTATGACTGCAATAGCAATGCAGGAAATAGCGGAGCCGTATATCAGAAATCGCGCGGTACATCATCTTGAGCACGGACGTGTCATAATATTTGGATGTGGAATCGGAAATCCGTTCTTTACAACTGATACGGCCGCTGTAATGCGCGCGGCAGAGATCGGAGCCGACATTGTCATACTTGCTAAAAATATCGACGCTGTGTACGACAGCGACCCGAGAAAGAATCCGAATGCTAAGAAGTTTGATATTGTTGATTATAAATATATACTTAATAACGAACTGACAGTTATTGACTCAACAGCCGCCTCTTTTTCAAAGGATAACAATATACCTCTTCTTATTTGCGCACTTCGTGACCCGGATAATATTGTCCGGGCTGTGATGGGAGAAAAAATTGGCACGCTTGTTACGCATACGGACAACATGCATGCCTGATTATAATGAAAATTAGCACCGACGTTGAAAAAATGATATTGACAATAAAATAGTATTGGGAGGAAAGCGACACTATGAAGCTTAAAACCGATGAATTTGAAGCAAAAATGAAAAAATCAATAGCGATGTATGCGGAAACTCTCTCAACAATACGCGCAGGACGTGCAAATCCTGAGATATTATCAAGAATAACAGTTGATTATTACGGTGCACAAACTCCTATCACACAGGTATCTGAAGTGCGTGCACCTGATCCGCGTACTATTACCGTAACACCGTGGGATTCGTCGATGCTAAAGCAGATTGAACGTGCCATACTTGCCTCTGACCTCGGCATAACGCCGACAAACGACGGCCGTATTATCAGACTGACGATTCCGCCGCTCACAGAAGAGCGTCGCCGCGAGCTTAAAAAGCAAGTTGAGCGCATGGGTGAAGAAGCAAAGGTCGCTATCAGAAACATTCGTCGTGAAGCAATTGAAAAAGCAAAGGCGCAGAAAAAAGCCGGCGAGATGACCGAGGATGAAGAAAAACAGTCGGAGAAGGACGTCCAGACACTGACAGAAAAATATATAAAAGAAATTGACACCGTATCTGAGCGCAAGATTAAAGAAATACTTGCTATATAATATTATAACGCCGTTCTGCCACACTGTAATACATCGTATTGAGGATAGATAATGGGTCTGTTGGCGTTTTTACGCAGACGAGACACTAAAGACAGCAGTTGTTTTTCATCGTCTCGTAACAATAAAGTCATAAATCAAAAGACGGAACCGGTCGTCGTTGACGACCGGCTCCGTCATATAGCATTTATAATGGACGGAAACGGTCGCTGGGCACAGAAGCGGGGTATGCCTCGCGAATACGGTCACGTGGAAGGTGCGGCGACGTTTAAACGCATCGTCCGTTATTGCGGTGATATCGGTATTAAGATAGTAACGATTTATGCGTTTTCCACGGAAAACTGGCGGCGCCCGAAGTCCGAAGTTGACCGCATTATGTCGCTATTAAATGAGTATTTGGACGGTGCTGAGCGCGAGCTTGAAGAAAACAAGATACGCTATGTTTTTCTCGGCGACAAGATGGCATTCCCGCAGGATGTCCGTGAACGGATGCGAGCTCTTGAACGCGCGTCCGCAAAGTATGATCTCAGACTTAACATTGCAATAAATTACGGTGCGAGGGCAGAGATAGTCCGGGCGGCACAGGAGCTTGCTGCAACGGGTGGTGAAATATCGGAGAGAACATTTGCCGAGCATCTTTACACATGCGGATGCCCTGACCCGGATTTGATTGTCCGCACGGGCGGCGAAATGCGGCTATCAAACTTTTTATTATATCAGGCCGCTTATTCCGAGCTTTATTTCACCGATGTGCTCTGGCCTGACATGCAGCCGTCGGATGTCGACGCGGCAGTTCGTGAGTTTTACAGGCGCAGCCGAAGATTTGGCGGTGTTGAAGCTGAAAAAACAGCACCGGGCGCTATGACTCGATAAATTAGTATTTAAAATTACTTAACTGAAACAGGAAAAGGAAATGTTAAAAAGAACGCTGACGGCAGCTGCGCTTATAATACTGTTGATACCTGTTCTTTTATACAGCGACACGCTGCTTTTGCCGGTGACGCTCGCCTTTCTATCTGTGTCGGCGGTTTTTGAGGTGGCTCGTTGTGTAGGTCTGTCAAGCCGCCGATATTTATCAAAGACAATTCCGGAATATATAATAGCGGGCTGTCTTCCGTTTTTGCAGTACTATATAAATGACGACAGTGATAAATTTGCGTTTATCTCTTTCTTTATTTACGTATTAATTTTTATTATATATTCTTTCGCTGTTTTTAAATATTATAAAGGGCTTTTATCGCCCTATACTGTTTTTATTTCAATGCTTTTTTATATAGTCATACCTGCTATTTGTGCTGTTGCCATTGTAGGAAACAAAGATGGCAATGGTATGATTTATCTTCCGCTTGTCGTTGTTGGTTCATGGGTTACGGACACGGCAGCATACCTTGTTGGTTGCTGTATTGGACGGCACAAGCTGGCTCCTCATGTTTCGCCGCATAAAACTATTGAAGGCGCTGTTGGCGGAGTTGTCGGCTGTTGTGCCGGATTTCTGCTTTATGGCTTGATTGTCGGTTCTATTAAGAACTTTGATGTCAATTATATGGCGCTTTTCGTGTCGGGGATTGCCACATCGGTCGTTTCGCAGATGGGTGATCTCATTGCCTCATATGTAAAACGTCGCTTCGGTATAAAAGACTATGGCAAACTATTTCCCGGACACGGTGGTGTGCTTGACCGCTTCGATAGTATGCTTGCTGTTGCGCCCTTCCTATTCATACTGACAAGGTATTTATCATATTTTAATTAACAGTAAACGGTAAACTCTGATGACTTATATTAATGGCAACAAGCCGGTACTATCAATTCTCGGTTCGACAGGCTCCATCGGCAGACAGACGCTTGAAGTTGCGGAGAAACTCGGGTTAAAAATAGATTTTATGAGCGCAGGCTCAAACGATGTGCTCTTTGAAGCTCAAGTGCGTCGCTTTCGTCCGCGTGCAGTCGCCATGAGTGATGAGGGGGCAGCATCAAGGCTTAAAACAGCACTTGCCGACATGGATATAGTCGTCACGGGTGGTGCTGATGCCGTTGAATACGGTGCAGGGGATGCCCGCGCAGATGTAACAGTCGTTGCTATATCAGGGATGGCGGCTGCAAAGCCTATGATGGCAGCAGCTTCAGCCTGCCGCCGCATAGCAATGGCGAATAAAGAAGCCGTCGTTGCCGCCGGCAACCTCCTTTTATCTGAAATTTCAGCGCGTGGTGCTGAGGTAATACCTGTCGACAGCGAGCACAGTGCAATATTTCAGTGCATTGGAGCAGGGAGACGCTCTGATGTGCGCCGTGTGATTCTGACGGCGTCAGGCGGGCCGTTTTTCGGCAGAAGCGCTGCTGAGATTGAATCCGTGACAAGGGAAGAAGCACTTTCGCACCCGACATGGCACATGGGAGCCAAAATTACAATTGACAGCGCGACGCTGATGAATAAAGGCTTTGAGGTGATTGAAGCCATGCGTCTTTTCGGGCTGTCGGCTGACCAGATTGATGTTGTCATTCATCGTGAGAGCATAATACATTCAATGGTTGAGTTTACTGACGGTTCAGTTATCGCTCAGCTGGGACTTCCCGATATGAGGACGGCGATACAATACGCTTTGACCCATCCCGCTCGTACTACCGGGCTGTCAGGAAGGCTTGACTTTACAACTCTTGGCTCGCTAACATTCGCAAAGCCTGATACTGAGACGTTTCCGCTTCTTGCGGCAGCATATGACGCTGCGC
>LFTK01000146.1:0-6559 GCA_001513385.1 Clostridiales bacterium DTU064 | reverse complement strand
CAAAATCGGTTTTTCAGATATCGCACGATACATATGCGATGCGCTCTCAACTCTCGGACGAGGGGGAACCCCCACGCTCACAGAAGTTTTTGAAGCAGATGAGGAAGCGCGCGCGTATGTGCGTAAAAAAATTGATCGGGGTGATTTAAATAGGATTTTTTAGTATAATAATCGCCATATTCGTCTTTGGAATGTTAATCTTTGTGCATGAGCTTGGCCATTTTCTTGCCGCGCGTGCATTCGGTGTGACTGTAACAGAGTTCGCTGTTGGTTTTGGCCCGAAGATATTTTCACGGGTCAGCAAAAAAAGCGGAACTCGTTACTCAATACGCGCGTTGCCGTTCGGCGGGTTTACCGGCATGGCAGGCGAAGACGAAGAATCGGACGACCCGAATGCTTTTTCAAAAAAAGCTCTCTGGAAGCGATTTATAATCATCGCTGCAGGTTCCCTCACAAATATAATAGTCGGCATTATCATAATGGTTTCCCTTGTGATTACATCAAAATCACTTGGCTCAACAGTTATATACAGTTTCAATCCGCTCGAAGGCTCAACCGTAGCACAGTCGCAATCCGAAGGCCTTATGGTCGGCGATAAAATACTGTCGGTCGGCGGGGAACGTGTTCACATTGCAAACGATCTCGTTTATGAAATAATGCGACGCGGCATTAAAGACGTCGATGTCGTCGTCCTTCGCGATGGCAAGGAAGTAACGATAAAGGATGTGACATTTCCTGTATACTCAGCAAACGGCGTATTATTCGGAGACATTGATTTTACCGTTTACTCTGAGAGAAAAACATTTCCCGTCGTCCTAAAACATGCTTTTTACCGCTGCCAGTTTACAATCGAGATGATATGGGAGTCACTTTTTGACCTCATTACCGGCCGATATAGCATAAAATCCGTCAGCGGCCCGATTGGCGTTACGGAAACGCTTGGCGAAGCGGCAGAAAGCGGTATAGGAGACCTTCTTTATATTACCGTTATCCTTAGCATGAACCTCGGCATAATGAACCTGCTTCCGTTGCCCGCTCTTGACGGAGGTAGGCTGATGTTCCTTATAATAGAGCTTGTCAGAGGAAAACCGATAAACCCCGTTTATGAGGGATATGTTCATCTCGTTGGCATCATCATCCTCTTCGGCATTATGATAGCCGTTGCGTTCAAAGACATAATGTCTCTTTTCGGAAAGTAGCGGGGGGATAACAAATAACAATGTCTGATAAACAATTATGGAAAGGTAGGCGCCCGACGCGTTCTGTGCGTGCGGGCAGCCTTATTATAAGTGGGACAGCACCAGTGTCGGTACAGTCGATGACAAATACCGACACATCTGATTTTAAGGCAACTGCAGAACAAACAAAGGCACTTGCCGAAGCAGGGTGCGATGCTGTTCGAATCGCTGTTCCCGACAAGCATTGTGTCGGGATTTTTGAATATATAAGGCAAGAGGGCATCACCGTTCCGCTGATAGCGGACATCCATTTCGATTATAGGCTTGCGATAGAAAGCGTGCGGCACGGTGCGGACAAGGTCAGGGTCAATCCCGGCAATTTAGGAGGACTTGAGCGTCTTTTTGCCGTAGCTGATGTATGCGCCGAGCGCAATGTTCCGATACGAATCGGTGTAAACAGCGGCAGCATACAGAAATCCCTTCTTGAAAAATACGGCTCACCGACGGCTGAAGCGCTTGCTGAAAGTGCCCTTGAATATGTGCGGGCGCTTGAGCGAGAGGGCTTTTATGACATTGTTGTATCAGTAAAATCGTCGGATGTTATGACAATGGTCGAGGCATCGCGTATCGTCGCTGAAAACTGTGAATGCCCGATTCATATAGGTGTAACAGAGGCGGGAACGCCACAGCGCGGTACAATAAAAAATGCTGTCGGGATTGGAGCGCTTTTATGTCTCGGAATCGGCGATACAATACGTGTATCGCTGTCGTCAGACCCTCTGCTTGAAGTCAAGGCAGGCCGCTATATACTTGACGCATGCGGGCTTAGCAGCAGCGGCATTGATCTTATATCATGTCCGACGTGCGGGCGAACAAAAATCAATCTCTTCGATATATTATCTGAGCTTGAAAATCGCTTAGATGAGATAGATACGAAGGGGAAACGCATAAAAGTGGCCGTCATGGGCTGTGCTGTAAACGGACCGGGCGAGGCTCGCAGTGCAGATGTAGGCATTGCAGGCGGTAACGGCGACGCAGTTATATTCCGTCACGGCGAAATAATCGGGCGGGTTACAAACAGCGAAGCGGCTGAAGCCCTTATACGTGAGATTTATAATATAATCAACGAAGATTAGATGATGTTTGCGTGTAATGTGCGCAAAAAACTCTAAGATGTGCATATTATCGCACAGGATAAAGTTAAACTTCAGTTAGGTGAAAGGAAAGAGACGGAAAAATGAATGAAAACGGCATAAGCGGTACAAATAAAACTGAAACAAAAAAAATAACGCTTTGCGACAAATTTCCGCGCTTTTCACCGGATGCAAAACAGCGGGAAATCCTATTATCTGCTACCTCTTTTTCAATACGCACGGCAAGAGAGGAGCGCATTGTTGAAGTAAGAGCAAATTTTCCTCAAATTATAGATCGCGATGAGCTTTACCGCATTGAAAAAGATATCGCAGACGCGTATGAGCTGCGGTGTGTTCGCATACTGCCAACTTATCCAAGCGAGCTTTTTTCACTTGATTACCTGCCCGTTGTTTTTACGGAAGCGACGCGGTTAGGCGCTGTCGCCGAGGGCTTTTTCAATGATTATACGGCAGAATTATCAGACAATGTGATAAATATAAAAATCCCGTTTCTTGACGGCGGTATTGACCTGCTCCACGGAGTCGGTACAGCGGATATTATAAAAGGCATTATAAGAAGCGAGTTTTCGCTTGAGTTTGAGGTTAAAATAAGCCAGCGCGAGGATTATGCCGAAGCTACTGAGCGGCGCCGGCGCGTCTTTGAAGAAGAAGAGCGTGCAGCCATCAAAGCTGCCCGTGAATTGTGGAAGCAGCAAGCCGAGGCTTTGGCGGAAGAGTATGTAAAAAGTAGTACCGAATCAGTACCTACATATGAGCGTGTTGCGTCCCTGACAGGTGCTCAAGCTGTCGTATGCGATGCTGGCGACGGTACCGTCGAATATGGCAGGCTGAAACTTGATGTTTCAAGCCCAGATTTAATTTATGGTTCCGGTGTAAACACAGCGGAGCTTTCATCACTGCAACTTTGCTGTAGTAATATGAATAAATACGTATGTGCCGGCGAAATTTTCTCGATTGAATCAAAGGAAAGCCGCACAGGGGGTCGTGTTACAGTCACAATCGGTATAACAGACAACGATACTTCTGCTTTTTTGCGCATCACAAAATCAGCTGCTGAAGCGGAAGAATTAACGAGCCACATAAAGGTTGGCGACTGCATTATTGCTGAGGGTAAAGTCGTATCGGATGAACCCCGCAGGGGGCTAAATAACGCACCGCCTAAAGCACGCAAAGAAACAGAATACTACGTTAATGTACGCTCAATTGCCAAGATTAAGCGCATTTTAAGAAGCGATAATGCGCCCGAAAAGCGTGTTGAGCTCCATTTGCATACGACAATGTCGCAAATGGATGCGCTTATAACACCTGAACAAGCGCTGAAACGCGCGAAAATGTGGGGGCATAAGGCGGTCGCCATAACGGATCACGGAAACGTGCAAGGCTTTCCAGATGCGATGCTTGAAAGCGAAAAGTCCGGGATAAAAGTAATATACGGTATGGAAGCGTACTTCGTTGATGACGAAGCGCGCGCTGTTTACGGAAACTCGGACGCCAGTTTTAACGGAGAGTTCGTTGTATTTGATATAGAAACGACGGGGCTTTCGTCGTCTACCGATGAAATAACTGAAATTGGCGCTGTGCTTGTCCGTGGTGGCGAAATTGTCGACTCTTTTGCTGCGTATGTCAATCCACGCAAGCATATACCAGAAAATATAACAAAGCTGACGGGCATTTCGGATGAAACTGTAGCAAATGCCCCATACATTGAGGAAGTTCTGCCAGAGTTTCTTGCTTTCTGCGGGGACAGGCTTCTTGTTGCCCACAATGCAAACTTCGATATATCTTTCATCCGCGCGGCGGCATCGCGGTGCAAGCTCAAATTTGATAACTCATATCTTGACACGCTCGCCATGTCGCGGTATGTCAACCCATCGCTTAAAAGTCACTCGCTTGATAACGTGGCAAAGCATTTGGGCATTGAGGAATTCGAGCACCACCGTGCGACGGACGACGCCCGCGCTTGTGCTGAAATTTTCTTAGCGATGGCACGGATACTTGAAAAGGAAGGTATCCGCGACATTCCGGCAATGCAGGACGCGATGAGCGCGAACGCCGACCCGCTAAGGCTGCACCCATATCACCAAATAATACTTGTAAAAAATAAAACAGGGCTTAAAAATTTATATAAACTGATTTCAGCAAGCTACCTGCAGTATTATCACCGCAATCCGCGAATACCGAAAACGCTTCTTGAAGAGTACAGGGAAGGGCTTATAATTGGCTCGGCTTGTGAAGCGGGTGAGGTTTATCAGGCGATCCTTGAAGGCCGCAAAGAAGAAGATATTGAGAAAATAGCGAAATTTTACGATTATCTTGAAATACAGCCGCTGTCAAACAACCGCTTTTTAGTTGACCAGCAAAGAGTTAGCGATGAGGAGCAGCTTCGCGAGATAAATCGTAAAATTGTTGCGCTTGGCAAAAAACTCGGAATTCCGGTCGTTGCCACAAGTGATGCTCACTTTCTTGACCCTGAGGATGAAATTTACCGCCAGATCCTCCTGCACGGCATGAAATATACGGACTATGCGCGTGAATCAAAGCTATACATCCGCACGACTGATGAGATGCTTGAGGAGTTTTCATACCTTGGAGAGGAGACAGCATACGAAGTCGTCGTTACAAATACGAATAAGATAGCGGATATGATAGAGGAAGTGCGGCCGATTCCCAAAGGAACGTACACACCGAAACTTGAGGGCAGTGAGGAAGAGCTTACTCGCCTTTGTTACACCCGCGCGCATGAGTTATACGGCGATCCGTTGCCGGACGTAGTAGCCGAGCGCCTTGACAAGGAGCTTTCATCAATCATAAAAAACGGGTATGCTGTTTTATATATAATAGCGCAAAAGCTTGTTGCATACAGTGAAAGCCTCGGATACCTTGTCGGCTCGCGCGGAAGCGTCGGATCGTCTGTTGTCGCATTTTTCTCAGGCGTATCAGAAGTCAATCCTTTGCCGCCAAACTACAGATGTCCTAAGTGCCGCCACAGTGAGTTTATAACTGATGGCAGCGTCGGCTCGGGATTCGATTTACCAACGAAAAATTGCCCTGTTTGTGGTGAATTGATGATATCCGACGGACACGACATACCATTTGAAACATTCCTCGGTTTCTATGGCGAAAAAATGCCGGATATCGACCTTAACTTCTCGGGCGAAATACAGGGCATGGTTCATAAATACACAGAAGAATTGTTCGGTGCTGAAAACGTTTTCCGCGCAGGGACGATAGGCACAATAGCATCGCGCACGGCTTACGGATTCGTAATGAAATACCTTGAGGACAAAGGAATTTCACTTCCGCGAGCTGATGTCGAGCGATATGTCGCCCGCTGTACCGGTGTCAAACGGACAACGGGGCAGCACCCCGGTGGAATTATCGTCATTCCGAGTGAGTATGAAGTCTACGACTTCACACCTGTTCAGCATCCTGCCGATGATCCGACGTCAAGCGTTATAACGACGCACTTTGCATTCTCGTATTTACATGATACGATACTGAAGCTTGACGAGCTTGGGCACGATATTCCGACTAAATATAAAATGCTTGAGCGTTATACAGGCGTAAGAGTGCTTGACGTTCCGATGAATGATCCTATGGTTTATTCGCTCTTCACCTCACGCAACGCAATCGGTATACGTGATGACAAGGGCGAGCCGGCTACATACGGGTTGCCCGAGATGGGTACGCGCTTTGTTATGCAGATGCTGATGGACTGCAAACCTAAAAACTTCTCAGATCTTTTGCAGATATCCGGACTATCTCACGGAACAAACGTATGGCTTGGCAACGCGCAGGAGCTTATCAAGAGCGGGCAATGTACAATATCAGACGTTATCGGATGCCGTGACGACATAATGATGACGCTGATACATAAGTATAGCGTTGAAAAAGACATGGCGTTTAAGATAACCGAGTTTGTCAGGAAAAATAAAAAAGGCCAGCCGATTCCGCAGAATATGATTGATGTTATGGTTGAACACGGCGTTCCTGACTGGTACATTGAATCGCTCGGTAAAATCAGATACATGTTCCCGAAAGCGCACGCGGCGGCTTATGTTATCACAGCACTAAGGCTCGGCTGGTATAAGATTTATTATCCGGTTGAGTTTTATGCCGCTTATTTTACGGCAGCACCAGAAGGTTTTGACGGTGAAATCGTTATGGCAGGGAAAAGCGAAGTTAAGCGCGTAATTGACGAGCTGTCGGCAAAGACCAGCACTTCAC